>JBILKQ010000054.1:0-18339 GCA_044376655.1 Silvanigrellaceae bacterium | reverse complement strand
GCTTGTGCGCCTTGCCGGGCCTGTTGGTTGCCCTTTTGAGCATCTCGCGCGGCCTCCTGAAACTCTTCTGATATCTGTGGCAAAGAATCGAGATCTTGCTGCGACTTTTCGAGTGAGTTCATCGAGTTTTTGTTGTCCTGACGTGCGTTTTGAAGCTCCTGGTCAGCACGGGTGAGTTTCTCCCTAGCCTCGCGCATGGCGCGCTGACGTGCGGCTTGCAGCATAGCCAAAACGCTTCCCAATTGTTTCTGGGCATGCTCGAGAGTGGACTGGGATTTGTTGATGGAGTCGTTGAGGTTTTGTGCCTTCAATTGTTTTTCGAGATCCTTGAGATTTTCTGGTGTCCGATCGAGTTTAAGTGCATCGAGAGCAGCTTGCTTCTCTTGCAAAGAGAGTCCGGAACTTGGCTTCTCCACCATGGAACCGAGTTGTTTCTTCAAGGCTTCGGCAGCTGCTCTCAATTCGGAGGTGTCTTTGCCCAACTGTGGCAGCTGTTCTTCGCGTGAGCGCTGAATTGAGAACTTAAGGTTCTGGAGACGTGCGATTAGGTTTTGTACTTGATTGGCTGTCTGCTCGCGTTTTAGACGTTCCAGCAGATTCTTGATTTTCTGTTCAGTGTCGCGCGCAGCTTTGTCTTTCGGGGAATTGATTTTATCAGCGCTGGCATTGATTCTTTCCATTTGTCGCGCAGCCAGGCTTTGAGCACCCATTTGTTGTGCCGCCTCCTGGGCTTTTGCCAGCTCAGAATTGAGCGACTGTTTTAGTTGTTCGCTCGACTGGCTCTGATTTTGTAGAGTCTGCAGTGATTTCTCGAGCGATGCGATGAGATTCTGACGGATGCTTTCCCGGGTTACGATATCAAACTTGAGTTCTTCGGATTCACCAAAAATGCCCTCGGCTACGGTTTTTGCGACAGCCTTAATGAACAAAGTGTCTTTCGGGGTGAATGGGATTCCCTGTGTGTTGAAGTTGATATTTTCTCCATTAAAACTTTGCTCGTTGGCATTGGCAAATTCAGCAATTGGCTTAACCATGCGGTAACCCGAGAGTGTGCGGACATGGAACTCCACGCTAGCCAATGGAATTTTGGATCTTGCTTTAACACTCAGGGGTATAATTCCGGCCTGGCGTGATTCTGCATTCTCCTTTGAGAGTTCAACGGTGGGACGTGGTTGTGGGGTGATCTTCAGAGTGTGTCTGGCATATTCCTTGCCGTTTTTGAGGATCTCGAGAGTCACGAGGTTGTCTGTTTGAGGCGAAAGCGACAACTCTTGGAGAATCGCTTTGGCACTGTGTCCGAAATTTGCGGTATTGGGAACAGGTGTTGCGATGCGTGATGATGCAGCGGCTTGTGGAACCAGGTTGACCTGCCATTGGGTTTTGCTTTTGCGGTAACGGAATTGAACGGACACATAGGAGTCCAAATCCACTTCGAGCACATCGCGGTTGTTGCCCGTGAGCCGCACTTCTTTGGGTTCCACATCGGAGTAACTCGGAAATTCAATCCGCAAAAACACTTGCTCAGTGCGGAGGGTTTGCTCCAGCCAGGAAAAACTGCGAGCAATTTGGGGCACAAGTGGGGGTACCACAGCGCCAATCCAAACAAGCATGAACACAGCTGCTGCAATATTCCTTCGTTTTTGAAGGGATTCTATTTGCACACCGAGTGTTTTCAGGTTGAGTGTGAGCCGTTCTTTCCCGAGAGATTTTTCGCGTTGCCAAGGCTCAAGAAAAAAACGGTGCCAAGCCACAGCAATCACCAGCCCGAGCAGGGCGCCGAGAATGACAGAATCTTTGCGTCCGGAAAAAGAAACAGCAGCTGCAGTGACACCAACAAAGACGACTGACCAGAGCACTGACTTGAGTTGGGCAGGAGTCATGTCGCAATTCTCCGAGTGTATTTCAAAGCTGGCCCATCGGCTCCTGGTAGGCCTGGAGGTCACCCAGAGTTTGCAGTTCAGGATGTTCGCGTAGCATGTTCCAGAGCACTTCGGCCGTAACAAGAATATCCCCGATAGACCGGTGGCGCGACTCGAACGTCAGATTATAGTGCTGTGCCAAAGCGTCCAAATTTTTTCGTTCACTCTGAACCAGAGCACGTGCCATTTTAAGGCTACATATGACGTGGTAGTTGCAGCTCATCCCAAGTCGAGCACTCTCGTGCATCATGATGCCGCAGTCGAATTCGGCGTTGTGCGCGACACCCACGCATCCTCGAAAAAATTCATGAAAATTGTAGAAGACATCTTGCAGTGGAGGAGCATCGACAAGCATTTCGTCGTTGATGCCAGTCAGGCCGAAAGTCTCTGGCGGAAGTTTTTGTCCGGGATTGACCAAAGTTGAGAAACGGTCGACCTCTTTTCCGTTGCGGTACTTGATTGCACCTATTTCGATAATTCGTGCGATCTTCACATCGAGGCCGGTTGTCTCAAAGTCGAAAACCACGATGGGGAGGTTTTTTATCGATTCATGGGGTGAGAACGTTGAGCCGCTGACCCCACCCATAATGGCGAGGGTCTCAAACTGGTGTTTTGCACGGCCAGAGAGCAGCTGATGGAAAATGCTGTTCTGAAAAGCTGAAGCCATAGTTCGACGCTCCTTTGCCGAGCCCAATAGCATGGAATCGAACCATAAAAAAACCGGTCAGCAGACTTGCAAAGGTAATTTCAGAAATGTAAACACCCCTGCTGTAAAGACAGGGGCGGTTAGCTCAGTTGGGAGAGCGCAGCAATGGCATTGCTGAGGTCGTCGGTTCGATCCCGATACCGTCCACCACTTCTTCTGCCGGTCAAGGCAGTCTGTACAGTTTCCTTGCATTCATGCTCATCACTGCACGCGCTTCTTCAGTTGTCAGCCCAACACGCTCCATGCTTTTGAGCGTTAGTTTGACATATTGTCCAACGGCACCCGGCTGTCCTGATGCATCGGAGCCATAAAGAGTGCGGCCGAGAAGTTTCTTCGCCTTAAGGTTGCGCAGCGCTGAATCCATGAATTTGCCCTCGGGGTCGTAGTTGGCCAATCCGAAAGCACTGATTTCGAGATAGACGTTGGGGTAGGTGAGGGCGAGACGATAGACATCATCGGTGAAGTCGAAACCTTCACGATTGAAGTCGAAGCCCATGTGACCCATAATAAAAGGAACATCCGGATGACGTGCGATTGTGGCCTCAAGCGCCAGCGGTGAGCTGCTGCGCAGATGTCTTTTTCTTTCTTCGTCGGTTTTGAAATCGCTCATTTTGCGGAGCGGTGAGCTGCCGATGTGGTGGTAGACCGGAACACTGAATTCACGCGCGACCTCATAAATTCCTTCATAGCGTTCATCGTCCATCGGCAGTTCGTTGTGGACGAATCCCAACTTGATGCCCTTCATGCCAGGATGTTTGAGTGAGCGGCGTAGCTCGAGCAGTTCAGCCTCAGCCGCGTCCTCGAAATTGTGGACGTTCACGCTTGCCATACCGAAAAAATACCAGAGTTCGCCATTCGGGCCGCGGTTGCGAGTGTCGCTGAGCATGGCTTCAATGGAAGCGTTGTCGACCGTTCCCCAAGTGAGAGGCGCGTAGACGGCCAGTAGACCACACATGCTCAGCCCTGCATTGAGACACTCCTGTTTTACGCCAAAAAACGGTGTGTAGGGCTTCAGCACGAGGTTCGCCATAGCCTCGAGGCTCCAGTCTTTGAAGCTGCGTGGAAGCCAGTTTGGGAGGGTCTTGTAAAGAAAGTCTTTGCCAAGTGGTCCCATCGTCTTTGCGTCGCCTACATGTTGGTGGATGTCGATCACCTCCAATTTTTCTCCCTTGTAGCTTGGCTGTTTAAAAGCCGCCTGGGAGGTTGAGGGTGCGAGCAACGAGGCCGAGCAGAGCAAAAGGAGCGTCGATACTTGAGCAGCGCGTGTCAGAAACATAGTCAAATGGCTCCTTCTGAAGGGGTGCGGGCGTGTTAGAGTAGAACAGCTAGGACGTCAATCGTTTCCTTGCATGGACTCCCTTTGGTCTTGGAATGGGGCGGAAATGTTACTAAAAAAGCAGAATGTTTGGATCGGTCTCGGTGTTTTTTGTGTGGCTTTAATGTCCCCGCTCGGAGCCGCAGCAGCACTGGCAGCGGGATCTCAGGACAAAGCTCCCGAAAGCCTCCAGGAAATCCCCAGCAAGACGCCTATCGATGGGGCTGAGGCAGATGACGCTGGAGTGGTGGCTCTTGCAGGCGATGATTCTGAAGACATTGACGAGCGCTTTTCAACTGAGGGCTACGTCGGTGGTTACGTGGCTCTGCTGCAGCATACAGTGCCCACAATAGGCATCACGGCATCCATGTATTTGGACGATGGATTCCGATTTGGAGCAGATGTTTCGCGCGGCTCTTCGAAATTTTTGTACAGCTCTTTCTTGACTCAAGGAGCTTCGGTTTGGGGAGCTTGGGAATTAGGCAGCAGGTTTTGGTTGAAGGGCGGGATGGGTTACTCGCGCCTTGAAAAGCCCACAACCCAAGAGCCTTTATCTGTGCTGTTAAAGGGTGAGGATGGCTCTGCAGAAAGACAGAGCGATAAAAGCGATACGCTTGGTTTCGATGTTTCTTTTGGCCAGCTTTGGTCTTTCCCGAAGTACTCTGTTTCGGTCGACTACCTGGGATTCACAATTCCATTATTGCGACTCACCGGACCCAAGATGCCCCTTTACTCACTGCACGCTGCGCGAGTCGAGCTTCTCTACAACCTGGAATGATTTTCCTTCAGTTCAAAGAAAATCAAGAAGGTAGGTCATTTTTGTCGAAGTGGAACGGGCCTCGTTCTTCATTTCAAACGAAATGGCCTGAAAGCTTGGCGGGCCTGGTGGGGGAGGAGTGATGCGGGGCCGGCCGTTTTCTGAGAAAGCCACACCCTCTTTCGGTATCCCCAAAAAGTTGTAGTTCATTTTGCCATCGCGGTTTTCGTCGTGCCAGAGTGCAATGGCGTAGGTTCCCGTTGGCACCGAATCAATTTTGATCTCGAATGAACTACCGACAACAGTAAAACATTCAGCCAAAATGGCTTTGTCTGCGGAGTCCGGAAATCCGTCCGGAGAGTTGAACAGTGACAGACACACATTGCCGCGGACACTGCGAATTCCATTAATCAGAACCGTCAGGGTGTTTCCCACAGGTGCTGGTTGAGGTTGAGGATTCGAAATGTCGGGAGTGGTGCCCGGCGTAGTGTTATCGCCGGTTCCTGTTCCCGAGTTGTTGCCATCAACGGGTGTTGGCGCAGAGTTCAGAGGTTGGTCTGGATTGGTTTGTTCAGGTGTTTTGGGCTTGAGGGCGACGGGCACATTGGGATCTTTTCCCACTTCACTTCCTTGTGGATCCCCGCAGCTTGCTGTCAGTGCAGCGAGCGCCATGAGAGCCAGAAGGATCGTGGGGCGAACGGTTTGCATCTGCATTTAAGAGCTCCCGAAAAGATAGGGATGAGTCATCAACAAAGCTGATCAGTGCGGCAACATAGCAGCGAATTGCAAAAGCACAAACAAAAAAGCCGGCAGGGGTGCCGACTTTTTGGAAACCTCAGGAATTTCGGATTGTACTAACAGGCTAAGAAAAAGTGCCCGAAAGTGTCTGTGCCGCGGGCGCGGCTCAGACCTTCAAGCTCTTAGTAGTCGTAACGAACACGAAGAGCCAATGCTTGCTCGTACTTGGTAGCCTTGTTGTCGGAGCCGAGAAGTTTACTGCCCTCTCCGAAGACGTTGTCTTTAGAGCGGTCAACCCATTGGCGAGAAGTGCTGGAGTTGTAGTAGCTGTACGATGGAATGAAGCTCAGCTTGTCGTCGAGCATGTACTGACCCGCGAGAGTGAACGCGGTTTCGCTCGCGCTATCCACCGCCTTGTTGTCAGTTGTGTCGAAATCCGTGAACACTTTCTCAGCGGCCTTAAGTGTGCGGAAGTTCAACTCACCAATAAGTGCAAACTCCTTCGGAAGAAGGTCGTACTTCGCAGCCACAAGATAGGTTGTCGCAACGTTTTTGTCGGCTTTGTCTTCTGCGTTGGCGACTGCATAGGAATCGTGCGCAACACCAGCCTTGAGCTTCACGTCGTCGATCTTGTGCTCAGCCAAGAGGTGAATGAACAGATCGTACTTCGGCTTGGACTGGTCTTTGATACCGAGCCACTTGCCTTGGGTTCCGAGGCCAAGCTGAACGTTGGTTTTGTCGATTGCAAAATCCGAAGTCAGTTTGTGGTACCAAGTGGTATCTGCGTATTCCTTGGACGATTTTTTGTTATTCAAATCGGCAAAAGATGCGTCGTCGAGTGAGCCCAGACGCGCCAGGTGGTAGGTGAGCTTCAGATCGTTCCAGTCAGTGTTGTACGCGGCGCGGTAACCTTCAATGCGGTTCAAGTGGCCTGTGAAGGAAACCGACTGAACGACGTTGGAACCTTTTACTCTATCAGTCATGCCATAAAGGCCTGGCTCAATTTCACGCACGTATCCGAGCTCGAGACCATCGACTCCGGGCACCTTGAAGAGCAGGTGGTAGTACTTGATGACGTCGGTGTTGATGAAAGTTTTGCCATTCGCTGTGTCGACGCCGTACTTCTTGCTGTTTTCGAGTTCGTGCAAACGAAGCTCAACATCAGCTTTGCTGTACTGACCCAAGTCGCGTTCGATCATGAGGCGGAGCGAATCGAGCCTTGGGGTTTTGTAGTTCTTGTTGGCTTGGTTCAGATTCTTGTAGAACGGATCGAGCTGAACGCGCATTTTCACTGTGGTTGATGCAGAGCTTGCTGCCGCTGCAGGTGCTGCTGCCGGTGTGGCTGCGGGTGTAGCCGATGATGCTACAGTCGTTGCCGCTGCAGGAGCTGCTGCGGGTGCAGTTGCAGCTGTTGCCAAAGAGGAAACCAAAGAAAATGCAGAAACAGAAACGATAAGTTTCACGACGCCTCCTTAAGACGGTTTGTGACAAAGCCACCAGAGTTTGTGGCAAAGCCACCAAAAGTACACAGTCATTTTTTAAAATTTGCAAGAGCACGCTGGGGAGTTCGCAAAGTTTTCGCGAAAGAGTCACAGAATTGTTCTGCTGTGCTTGTTCATTAATCAATTTCTCGGAATTATTTTTTCTACGGTTCTATTTTTCCGTGGTCACGGAGATTCTACGGTGCGAATTCTTGCATTTTCATCAGCGTTGCTCTTGAGCGCAGTGAGCCCTGATTGCGCAAGCGCCTTCGTCCTGCTTCAGGATGAATATTTTCCACGGGCCGACTTCAGTGAGAGAATGCTTGTACGTGAGCCGTTGTATCTCAGCGCAAAGATGCTTTCGGGAGTTGGCCAGGATGCGGTTGAAACACAAATCAACCAGCAAACTGAAAACCGTATCTTTGCCGCTTTGGGTGTTGCGGCACAAACCGGTTTCAACGTGGTTGAGAAGCTGCGGGTTGATATACGGGCACAGGCACTGCGTGCTGTGGCGCAAACAGAAGTCAAAGGCAACGCCGATTGGAAAAAGAATGAGGCACGATCCGAATTGCTGGCCTCCGGGCACGCACGCTTTCTATTGAATGAGGGCTTGCGTGTCGGTGCAGGAGCGCAGTGGGTTTTGAGGCCGGCTGGAGAAGACGCTTTTGTCTTCGCTGGCGAAACCGGCAAGATTAATTTTTCAGCATTCAATCTTTTAGCGCCCGAATACGTGCTCAGTAAAGAGAGCAGTTCGGGCTGGTCTGTGGGCATCGCCTGGCGCCCGGAAGCAAGCCGCAGTCGTTCATTTGTGCGTGTGGCTGCCGCCGAGGAAGCGCGCATTGAAGAGCAGGTCGAACTCGACGAGCGATGGTCTGCTGGGGTTGATGCTCAGATGCCAGGTGGTCGCCGATTGAGTTTGGATTTTGATCTCAGTGGAATTGGCGACGAGCAGAAGCGAGCAAGCAGTTCTGCTGTGAGTAACAGCGCTGACGCAGGAAAAAAGCGTCGCTACGGCGTCGCTGGTGTCCTGGGAGGGGTTGATTGGGGTGGCCACAGTCTTTCATTGGGGTTTGGATATCAGTCGATGGGCTACACCGAGCAAGGCCAAGTTTCACCTCAGAACATTCCCATGGTGACACTCCTGCTTCGAGATGAGCTGCAGTGGAATGACCTGAATGCACGCTTCGAGGCTCTGCTCGGCCTTGGTCGCGACAAGCAAAGCCTTCCGGATTTGAACGCAGCGTACCGGCGCACACTCATCTCAGTGCAGGCCGGTGTGGTTTTTTGAGGAGAACGTCATGCAATGCAGGGGTGCTTTACAGTGCAGCATAAGAAATAAGCAGACTTCCTTCGCTGCAGCGCTTTCTCTGCTGTGTGCAACTTTGCTTTTGTCTGCATGTCGCTTCAAAAGCTCGGTGGTTGAGACGACCGCCGAAGGCGCACTCGATCCCATCCCATTCCCGAAAGCGGGCGGCGAAATAGTATCATCGCTGACAACTGTTCACGCATCGGCGCTGCAGTCGGCACCGGCGGCGGTGCGCCCCGATCCCGATCTTTATGCCCGACGTTTGCTCAAGCAATTCCGTAAAGACGGTAACACCCTTGCGCGGCAATTGGGGCGGATTGAAAAATATCGCCTTATGCTGGGTGGAGCGAGTGAGGATTTTCGCACGGTGCCGCAGGATGCCTACGATGCAACTTCGCTTTTGACACTTCAGAAAGTTGCACAAGAAGTCTGTATCTCATTGATCACACCTTCGGCGTATGATCATCCAGGATGGTCGAACATTTTGCCCGAGTCACCGGCCAACGTTCAAGCCAATGTGAAGTTTCTCATGGGGCGCATGCTGGGCTTTCCCGAGTCGGCCCTAAATTCTACGGCCGTGTCTGAGCTTGTCGAAATGGTGAATGCCTTTCCGGAAAACGGAGTTGTTACCGCGAAAAGTTATTTGCCGGCCTGTTCGGCCATCGCCATGGATGCGGAGGCGTTGTTGCTGTGAATGGATTGATTTTATCCGTATTGCTTATTGTGCTGAATGTGTTCGCTGGAGCTTCGCAAGCTGAGGCTGCTTCGACGCGAACAGTCCGCCGTGCCGCCCAACTTCTGGGAGCGCGCATGCCCAGTGAGACCGAACTCAAATCCACGGTCGGTAATCAAACTGCGTACAAGACTTTTGTGCGTTCCTTGATCGCCAGTGATGGCTTTTATGAGGCGATGCTGCGCTACCACGAACGTCAGTTTGGAGTCGGACTGCCTCAGGAGTACCTCGACGAACTCACACGCGATGATCTCAACGGTACGTCGCAAAAACTCGCAACTTTGACCTGTAATAGGCTGAACAACAACCGCTTGGCATGTGGATGGAAGAATGTCGACAAACGCACTGTATCCGCGTGTAAGGCTGCTGAGCAGCAACCCGTGGCACCTTTTTGGAAGCAGGGTTTGATTTTATGGGTGTGCCCAAGCGTGACGCACGCATGCGGCGCCGATCTGAGCAAGTGCGCGGTCGAATTTCCCGGCTCCGATGAGGCGCGTCATTCGGAGCTAGGAACAACCGATGTCTTCGATTCCAAGCGCAGCGTGCTCAAAAGCCTGAGTCGCCAGGCCGCAGGAATTGCCACCGCGGTTGCCGTTGAAAACTATCCGTACACAAAAATACTCGCCCCAGGCCTCACCGCTGTCGATGGCATTCTTGCTATTTTCCTGCAACAGAATTTTCAATTTGATATCGACAAACTTCATCCCAATGAAGCGCTTCTGAGGCAGCTTAAGGCAATCTCCCCCAGTCAATCCAAATTCACATTGATATATACAGGCAACAGTTACGAAACCGCAGGTGTTCTCACCACCTTCGGCTGGCTGCGCCGCTACGAGAAAAACCGCACTCGTGCGAACCAATTGTACGAACGATTGATGTGTCGAAAGTTCACCTCCGAGTTGCCGCGCGTCTTTCCGCAGGATCCAGGAAATTTGCGGACAACTCCCGGATGCAGCGGTTGTCATGCAACACTCGATCCACTGGCCGACTTCTTTGCTGTGTGGGGTGAGGGCGGCGCTCTGTACAGTCCGGTGGGTGCTTCGAAGCAGAGCACTTTTATTGGTAAATCGGGCAGTAGTCTCGCTGATTTGTCGAGCATTATTGGTGCTGATGAGGCGTTTGCCGCATGTACCGTAAGTCATGCGTTTGAGTGGTTGATGGGACGAAAATTCAGGCAGGCCGAAGCGAGCTTGCGGCAATCTCTCACAGACTATTTCATTGGCACGAACTTCAGCTTCAAAGAGCTCATGTATGCGATTGCCACGCATCCGGGCTTCACTGTGGATACGCGTTCCGATGCAAATATCACCGATCCGTTGGAGCAGCCTGCCATTGGCAAAGTTCCCGAGCCTTCGCTGCCGGCCTGCACGACCACCATCGACTTCAACACTCATATCGCTCCGCTTATTTCGCAGTGCACCTCTTGCCATTACAGCGGTTCGCCGCGCCAAGCATTGGAAACTCAAGCGCATTGGAAAACTTGGGGCAGCCAAGCCGTATCGATGATGAGTGTCGGGCAAATGCCACCGGGTCTGCAGGGCGCACCGGTTGCAGGAAATGTTTACAATTTGAAGGAAGCTGTGCGCTGCTGGCTGCAACAAAATCCATGAGTGAGGTTGCTTGAGCGTGTGTAGAGATCTCGATCGTCGTGACTTTCTTCAAGCAGGAATAAGTCTGAGTGCAACCTTCGCCCTCTCGCGTCTGTGGGGGCACCCGCAGGCATTTGCGCAAACATCGTCTGAAGATTTTCCTGTGCGGCGTAAGCTGGTCTGGATTCATATGGCGGGCGGTTGGGACATTCTTGAAACTGTCGATCCAAAACAACAGTCAACAGCCAAGCTCGATGTGACATACGACTTCAGCCAGGCGCAGTCGCTTTCAGGTGCTTCTCAGGATGTTCGGCTCGGGCGTTGGTGGAGCAGAACTGCCCGGCATGGTGCTGATCTGTTGCTTGTGCGTGGATTGGCCATGGGAACAACCTCGCATGATGCTGGCAGTGTTTATGCTGACACTGGCGTGCTCTCCAACAGTGGCAATGTGAACGCCGCCAGTATTCCAGCGATTGTAGCCTCACAGAGCGGAGCAACGATCCCACTGATTCAGTTGGGTGGTGCGGCAACACCCAAAACGGACAGGGGTTTGCTCAAGCCTGTTTCGGTTGTGCGCGCCAACGATCTGCAACTCTACCAGGGATTGTTTCCCAAGGATGCGCAGGCTCAAGAGGCAAGTCAGCGTGTTCTCGAATATTCACGGCGCTCCATTTTGCGCTTGCAGGCCTCGGTTGGGAGCAACGATCGTCTCACTGCCGTTGAGGCAGCCCGAAGCAAGATTCAGGGACAAATTGATGCCGGTGTGGGGTCAAAACTGAGTCTGAGCGATGCAGACAGGGCTCCGTTTCTCGCAGCACTCGACACCGAGACGATGGGAAATGTGCGTGGTCAGGTGGATAGCTTTGCTTTGGCCGTTAAGCTCCTGAAAAACGATCTGGTCACTTGTATCAACATGGGAGTGGGCGGCTTCGACACTCATTCGAATCAAGAACGCTCGCTCATGCCACTGCTGACGAACTTCGACGCTTTATTCTCGACCTTTATTGCTCAGCTCAAGGCCGCAGGACTGCTCAATCAAACGCTCGTTGTTCTCTATTCAGATTTCGGGCGGACACCGAAAGTCAACGGTATGGCCGGGCGTGATCACTGGCCTGTTGGCGGCGCACTGATGGCCGGAGGTGGGTTGGCGGGTGGTCGCGCCGTGGGTGCCACCGATGCAGATTTGTTGGCCAAAAATGTCGATCCCAACACTGGACTTGAGTCAAGTTCAGGCATCCAGCTGAGTCCCATTCATCTGGGTGGCAGCGTGATAGAGCTCACTTTGGGAGCCGGTTATTTGGGCAAGCGGCCCTACCTAGAATCCATTCCTGCGCTGACGCGCTTGAAAACCTGAAGCGAGGACGACAGCAGATGTGGTACCCGGTCGATTTTCCGATGCCGAGCGAGCACTTTGTTCAGCGTACCCTGACACCTCAGGCGACATCGCCGCAAACACAGGGCGTACAAATTCCGTTCGCCTGGAGAAGCATCGATTACAACGGCAAAGCCGATTTGGTGGTGAGCGGACAGGCATTCAAAGCATCGACACTCGCACGAGTGCAGAAACGTAATGCGGGGATCGCATTTTCTCCCTCATCGGGATTGTGGTTCTCAGTCCTTTTCAATGAAGAGTTGGCAGCGGTGCGCAATGCCCGCGACGCCACCAATGAACGAGGCCCTCTCAGTGAAGAATTTCAGACGCGAGAGGCAGTTGCAAGGGTTGGACTCGACCTGCTCAACAACATCAAATTAGGTATCGGGATTCGCTCGCAAGCGGTGCGTGGAGATGTGGTTGGAAGCTTTTTTGTCGGCGCGCAAAACCGAGTTGTGTACTCGGGCAGCCGCTTGGGTGTGGTGGGTGCAGTGTTGGTAGACCTGACACCCGTAAAGATTGCCCTGCGGCATGAAACACCGGTTGCGGGCAAGGTCGATATTCAGGGTGAAAGCAAGGTCAGTTCAACGCTCGGCTACACCGGAGGTGCATTAAAATTTGCGGTGAATTCTGAGACCGCTGTGTTCGCCGAATACGGTTATTACACCGCATCCAGGAATGAGCTTGCATCTTCTGTTCGGGCGTCAAATTCAACAAATAACTCGCTCTTTATTTTGCCACTAGGCACTGCCATAGAGGCTCGTGTTGTTCCTTTGAGCGTGATCGGTGCGGGGGTGGCACACACGATGAGTTCTGTGCTCAAGCTTCAGCTCGATGTGGCTCAAGGAAAAATGTATGCCAGCAGTGATCCCGAACTGCTCGTTCCAAGCACCGTGCCAGATGATCAAAAGCAAAAAGTCAACGCAGTTCGATTGGGTTTGGAAGTCGAAAAAGGTGATTGGGAGAGCCAGATTTTTGCAGACTACGGACAATCAAAAATTTCGTACAGAGCCGATGCCAACAATAAGGTCGATCGCTCGCATTCATACTGGGGCATAGGCCTGCGCGCCGGTGTTGAGCTCTGAGTGCGAACCCTGCAGGTAGGCTTCAAGCACCTGCTCACGTGGGCCGAACATGCGCACCGCCCCAGCGTCCATCCACAGCACCCAATCGCATGCACGCAGTGTTGTAAGGCGGTGTGCCACAATCACTCGAGTCTTGTATTTGAGGAGCTCTGCTACAGCCCATTCGAGTTTTTCTTCGGATGCCGGATCAACAGCGCTGGTGGCCTCATCCATGACAATCATGGGTGCATCCTGGAGCACCGCTCTAGCGAGGCAAATGAGCTGTCGTTGCCCTGCAGAAAAATTTGCTCCGCGTTCATGAACGGGTTGATTCAAGCCGCCTTCGCGGGCCAGCAGAGCAGAGAGTCCAACGCGTTCAAGGATGGCAATGAGCTCAGGGTCGTGGTCGCTGCGCAAACTTAAGTTTTCCCGCAGCGTACCGCGGAACAGAGTAGGCTCTTGAGGGATGTAAGCCAGCAGCGCGCGAAGCTCTTCGGCCGTGCTGCTGTTGTTTGCGGTCGATAGTCCACAGATATGAATGCTGCCCTGTTCAATCGGGTAGAGCGCGAAGAGTGCCTGAATAAGTGAACTTTTGCCGCTGCCGGTGCGGCCAATAATCCCCAGGCTTTGCCCCGCCGGCACTTCAAAACTGACGTCATCGAGCACGCGTGGTTTTTCGGGATGATAGCGCAGTGAAACATTGCGCACTTCAATGCCACGGTTCAATTGAGGCGCCTGTGCATTGAGGCTCTCTGAGACTAAAGGGTGCTGTGTTTTGATGAGGCGTGGAACCGGAAGAAGGGTTGCAGGTTCAATAGGACGTCGCAGATAATCATCGAGACGCTCCGCTCCCGTGAGTGCTTCTTCGAGCTGTAGCACATACTCAAA
Organism: Silvanigrellaceae bacterium; assembly: GCA_044376655.1. Lineage (GTDB taxonomy): Bacteria > Bdellovibrionota_B > Oligoflexia > Silvanigrellales > Silvanigrellaceae > RFOM01. The sequence continues at coordinate 4,471 of JBILKQ010000054.1, read as the reverse complement.
ATACTGCTGTAGGGTGGTGGACAGCAGCCAGATCTGAGTGAGCACCACAACAATTTGCCCCAAGCTCACCCACTGTGAATTTTTGAACCACAGGCCAAGCGCACCAAAAACGAACAGTGCGGTGGCAGTCGCAAGACCCATTTGTAGCGAAAATTTTGCTGTTTTGCGTTGCTGAGCAATGCGCTCGCGTTGCAGATTCCAATTCAGGTTATTGAAGCGGTGCGTGAAGAGTTTTTGTCGCCCATAAATTTTAACAGTGCGTGAGCCCTGCGCAGTTTCAGCAAAGTGCGCAATAGCAGGGCCTCGTGCTGAAGAAACATTGCGTCGGGCGGTGCGGATCGCCATGCGGTTGCGAAGATAAATGGTTGCATACACGCCACCGACCACCAGCGCTGCAGGGAGTCCGAGCGTTCCTGTCGCTGCCATAAACAGCAAACACAGAACTGCATCAAAGCTGAGGCTTATAAATTCTCCCATCGGACCACCGGTCATGCGCAACACGCTTTCGAAGTCGCTTGAAAATCGTGTCAGGGCACGACCCACAGGCGTGCGATCGAAGAAGGTCATCGGGAATCGTGAAACACGCACCACAACTTCATCGTGCAGCACACCGGCAGCGCGTGTTCCCAAACGGGCAATGGCTACGCGAAAAATGAGATTCAAGACCAGAGAAATCGACACCATCACAACGAGCAGGGTTGCAAAATCAGCTGCACTCCAGCCAGAAAAAAACGAATGTGTTGAGCTGCAATCTGCTCCGTTGCATTGGTTGTCTACCCACCAGCCAACAACGTTAGCCGAGCCTACCAAACACGCGCGAGCAATAATTCCAACGATGAGAGTTATGAATGTGGCCGTGCGCCATGGGGCGTATGCTTCCCAAAGGCTTTGCCAGACATTCGATTCAAAACGACCTTTGAACTGAACCTCAGCCTCATGGAAATGGCTTTTTGGCGGAAGCGAGGCGGTGTTGTTCACAGCCTCTCCTTCACACTGAGTTTGCCCTTTTCGAGTGTCCAAACTTGATCGCAGAAAGGGAGAACCGAATGCCTGTGGGTCACGAGCAGTCGGGTTTTATTCTGCCAGTGTCCCAGGAGGAGATTGTTGACTAGTGATTTCTCTGTGGCCACATCAACCGCACTCAGACAGTCGTCGAGCAAAAGGATATCACGCCCAAGCCCCATGGCGCGCGCCAAGCTCAGCCGCTGGCGTTGTCCGCCACTGAGGTTCACACCGCGCTCTCCGATTTCCGTGTTGAGCCCGTCGTTCATTGCGGCAAGGTCTTGTGAAAAGGCACTCAACTGCAGTTGTGAAAGCGTGCGAGGGTCGTTGTCGGGTGGCAATTCGTAGGCAAAGCCAACGTTGTCGCGGATATTTGCACTCATCACAAAACCATCTTGCGGCACAAATCCGAAGAAGGCACGCAGCTGCGGCAAAGGAAGCTGCAGGGCGTCTTGTCCGAAGATTTCATAACTATCAAACTCGCATGGAATTTCGCGCAGCAAGGCATGGAGAAGAATAGTTTTACCGGCACCCACCGGGCCAACAATTGCAACGCACCTTCCTGCTTCAACATCGAAATTGAGATTGTCGAGAAGGGTTTGGTCATTCTGCACAACTCGCAGGCCTCGGACGCGCAACGCCAGCCCCGTAGGGTTGGCAACGGCTGGCGGAGAGAGCTCCTCGGCATCGGGTTCGCGCTGCAGGCTCAAATAATTCTCAAGCCGTCGTGCAGAGGCGAGGGCATCGAGACCGCTCACGAGTGTCCAGGGAATACTGCGCAGTGGACGCACCATGAACACACCACACAGCCAGAGTGCTGCAACCAAACTCCCTGGACTCACTTCGGGCTGGGTGGCCGCATAGGAGAGGGCCACGGCGTTTAAAATATAGGGTGCAACCTGCATCAGACCGTTCATTCCTGAGCCGTTGCTGACCTGACGCAGACGTGCTGCAGTTTCACTGAAGCGTGCCGAAAAAATGCGTTCTTCGAAGTTTTTGATCCAACCAAGCATCCGCACTGCGCGCATGTTCTGGAGCCATTCGTTGATGATGGCGACACGTGAAGCGGAGGCCGCTTTGGAGCGTCGAAACAAGCGTGCTTGCCTGCGCGCGAGAAAAAGACAAATCACCAAGCTTATTCCCGCCGCCAAAAGCAACGGTGTTGCGGGAAGATCGTGCATGTACTGCAGCGCGAAGGGAAACGCCAAAATAGGCACCCCTGCCAGGGCAATCAGCGGCAGAACTTCTTCGAAGAGCGAACACACTGCGCTGACATCTTGAGCATAAAGGCTCACGGTTTCGCCCACAGTCATTTGAAAACGTGACTCACCGCGCAGAGCAAGGGTTTGCTCATAAACACGTTGCGCAAGAACCCGGTGAGCGAGAGCACTTTCCCTAACAAACAGGTACTTGCACAGGGCCTGAAGGGCTTGAGCAATGAGGAGTCCGGAGGCGGCAACCGCAAGCAAAAGCAAGAGAGATTCCGTGGATGAACTTTCGGAAGATTGCACCATGTCAATGAAGTGCTTTTGCGCAAAAACACCACCGAGAGCTGCGCCGGTTCCGAGCACCCCCAATAAAAATATTCCTGTGCGGACTCCGAGCCTTTCGGCCAGAAGTGATGCGATGAGATGCATGAGCGCTTTTCTTGGCTCCTCTCCAGGTTCACAGCCCGCTACGGGCGAGGGGTGGGCGGCTTTGCTCTGTAATTCCAAGTTGTCCGATTTCTTATCTTTTCTTGAGAGGATTTGAAATGCCTCCGGGGGGCCGGGGCACAAATTGACCTCGATCGTGCCCGGTGGTAGCAAACCCGTCTGTTTTTCAAGCACAATAACTTAATTTTCTGGGGCAAAAGCGTGCAGCACAGCGGCAGCAGAGGGCAATTGGGGATTGTCGTCCCCCACACGCACTGGGATCGTGCCTGGTATATGCCCTTCCAGGCGTATCGTCTGCGTCTTGTAGAGATGCTCGACGACCTTCTCAATTGGCTCGAAAAAGGTGTTTTTCCGCTTTTCGTGCTCGACGGCCAGACGGTTCTTCTGGAAGACGTTTTCGCTGTAAGGCCCGATTTCCGGGAGCGCGTTGCAGCCTTGGTGAAAGCCGGCAAGATCAAGGTTGGTCCGTGGTACACCATGCCGGATTTGTTTTTGGCTCGGCCAGAATCCCTCATCCGCAATCTTCAGCGCGGAATCGCAATGGCGGAAGCGCTCGGAGGAGCCTCAAGGGTTGGGTACGTGCCCGATTCCTTCGGTCACTTCGCCCAGCTGCCGCAGCTGCTCAATGGTTTTCGAATAGAATCCTATCTTTTCATGCGCGGAATGCCCGAAGCACTCCGCGATGCGCGCGGTGCTTTGTTCGTGTGGCGCGCTCCAGATCACACCTCACAGCTTACGGGTATTTACCTACGGGAGGGTTATTTTCCGTTGGGTGCGCTGGGTCAAGAGAGTTTTCATGGGCGCTACGACGGCCTTGCAGCCAACCTAGAGGGTGCGCAGAAACGCCTCTCCGACGCGCTCGCACGGCTTGCACCGGTGCAAAAAAATCCAGTTTTTGTTTTGCCCGCAGGCGGCGATCACCTTCCGGCGCGTGCCGATCTCAAACCTGTGATCGATGCACTCAATGCTCAGCAACAGGACATTGAACTCCGTTTTGGGAGTTTTGAAGATGCTCTTTCGGCGATTGCGCCGCATTGTGCTGACCTTCCCGTACATGAGGGCGACCTCCTCGGCCAGGCTGATCATCCCCTGTTGCGCAATGTGCTCTCCTCACGCATCGACCTCAAAATTCTCAATCACAAAGCGCAGAGCCTCTTGCTGGGTGTGGTTGAGCCACTTCTGGCCTGGTCGCGCTTGCAGGGATTGCCACTTGTGCATGATGCCCTGCTACAAAACGCTTGGGATGCTCTGCTCAAGAACCACGCTCACGATGATATTTGTGGTTGCAGTGTTGACGATGTTCACGTCGATAATATTCAGCGCTTTCATGAGATCATGGCTCTCGGGCGCGAGGTTGTCACCCGTCAGCTTGAACATGCTGTTCAAAACTTGTGGGGCTCGGCGCCACATGCCCGATCATCGAGGATTTTCGTTTTCAATCCACACCCCTGGGCACACACGGCAGAGGTTCAGGCACGCGTGCTGATGCCCGATGACGGCGGAGAATTTTCGCCCGAATCAAAAGCACGTGAAATTATTTTGCGTGATTCACAGCGCAACATTAAGCCCGTGCAGATCCTGGCAACGCACTGCAAAGACATCCGTAATAACTACCTTGAAACCACCTGGGGTCGATCCTACACGGTGGCCTTCAGCGCAGAGCTTCCTCCGTTGGGATTCAGTGTCTTCACGCTTGAGGAAGGCGCGCAAGAGCTCGACTCAAAATCTCTGGCTGAGCTCGTGGCAGCTGAACGCTTTGCGCATCTCGCACTCAATGATCTCCCGCGGGAGCTGCGCGATGGTTTCGTTTTTGA
>JBILKQ010000161.1:0-5961 GCA_044376655.1 Silvanigrellaceae bacterium | reverse complement strand
CCCAGTGGCAATCACGCCAAAAGCGCGCAGATGATCGCGTTTTTGCAGCTCTGCCTGTGCGATTTCAAACTCTTTGCGCTTGTTTTCAAGACGCACAGAAACCCAAGATATAAGACCCACCAGGCTGAGCATAACGCTCATGTGCACAGGGTATAGAATGACACTCGGCAGACTGCTTCCGAGTACAGGTTGGGGAAGCACAGGATTGGAATAAAGTGCGGTGCTCGACCACATGAGCAGCATGATAAAGAATACGAGATGTAAGCCCCGCAAAAGCAGCGCACCCAAGGCTGCGTGAAAGAGAACCAGCACAATGAAAGGGTTCCATGCCCCGCCCGTGAGCCAGAGCAAACCACACAGTGCAAACAGGTCCAGACCGAGTTGTGTGAGCAGATAGCCTTGCGTTGGGTTAATGAATTTTTTGCGGTTTGCAGCCACACTTGCCGCATTGATAGCCGCAAGTGTGGCTATGATAAGTATGGCCGGAAGACGCGTGTGGTTTTGCAGCCAACCCAGTTTGAGGGCAGGAAAGATAGCCAGAATTTGAGCAGCAAGTGCGACCCAGCGGAGCGAGAGAATCAGTTTTAAATGGCGTTCATCGTGCGACATGGGTTCCTCGGCGCTGGGTGAGATTCAGAAAAAGAGCACCCTGCCGAGACGCTACATCAAATGGGAAAATTAAGTAACGCAGCGAATTGTTGCGGCTGCAGATTGTTAAGCGCTTTTTTTGTGCATCACCTTGATTTGTGCAGGCTCTCGAGAGTCACACGGCGTTCGTTGGGAACGGTTTTGATATCGAGAATTTTTCCTATGCCAGCATCAGTAAAGCAGAGGTTCGAGAGCTTCATTTTTCCAACCACTTTTTCGATCCGTGGTTGTTTGTCGAAGGTTCCAATCAGTACGGCACTTGGATTGTTTAAGTTCTTCAAATGTACTGCGCATTCGCTGCACCAACTTGAAAAAAATACGAGCTGCAGTTCTTTTTCAGGCGAGGCTTCCAGCAACCTTCTGAGGCCAGCTCGATCGAGCGGTGGGCATTGAGAGTGCGAAGACTGCGGTTGGGCAGCTGTGTGTGGTGGTGTTGGGAGATGGGGTGCTGGGGTTTGCAGTACTGAGTTTTGGTTTGCTCCCCAAACGGCCTTTGTTCCCAAAACAGACACGAGAAAAGCCACGGTCAGACCCGCGGCAATTCTTCTGCAGTGTGAGTTTTGAGTCGTCGTCATTCCCAGGTCGCCAGCCATGCCACGCTCGCAGACGTGGCTGCAATCATGTTGCGGTTTGTGAATAGCCGACCTTTGTCGGTCACAGTGAAACGTACCATGTGTCGAGGCTTGGGTGACCAGTCGAGTGTCATGAAAACGGAATGGGCAAGAATCTCGCTCTTAGGCACACGTACTCCACTGTCGCGCCTTTTTTCACGCATTTCGCGCACCACACCCGCCAACAACTTGTTGTTGCCCCCAAGCGAAATGCCCAAAGTTGAGGTGGTCTTTAGGCCATTGCCAGGAAAAACAATGGAACGACCCAATGATCGCTCAGCTGGAAAGAGCGCAGCAACGGCAAATCCACCTTTGAGTGCAGATTGCCCCCAGAAAGTATCTACTCCAAGTTTTGTTTCGGGGATGCCGGTGCCAAAGGCATCGAGCAGATCGAGGCGCTCGGTTTCTTGCAGTGCCCGGGCATTTGCGAACTTGTAGTAAGCCATCAACTGAACCTGTGGCTGAAGCGGTTCTGTGAAGTCGGGCAGCAGCCACGACCAGCGCGCCGCCACCATGGGATCACCGACACTGCGCAGAGACGCACCGCTCAGTCGATTTTGTTGGACAGGAACTGTGAGAGTGACGAATAAATCGTTACGCAAGGCCTTGCCCACAGCCATGGTGAGAGCATCGCGGGATTTTGGTCCCGATTCTCTTCCGGGGCGTCCTTCAGTGTCGACTGTTTCAAAGCGTCCGCTGCTTGAAACTCCAACGTAGGTTTTGAGCTGCTCGTTGGGCCAGAGTACGAGAGGATCGTCGCTGCCGCTGCCGCACGAAGCACATGCCTGGGCGGTTTTCGATGTGAGTGTAGAAAACGTGAGAAGCACAATTGCAGCGGTGCTTTTTGCAAGATACTGCGTGAATTTCATGTGGCTTCCTTTCGCTTAGGGAACGACAACCGGGATTTCGAGCTCTTCACTTTGCCCGTTGACCGTTGCTTTGACATGAAGTTCCCATGGGCCGCTCATTGTGAATGCAATTTTACTCACTGTGACCGTGTTTCCTTCGATTTTGAAGGTGATTTGGTCGTCGGGGGCGCCATGACCATGAACCTTCATGTAGGGAAAAATGTCTTGAACAGTGAGGCTCGTGGGAAGCTGCCCCTCAGGGGTGGTGATTTCAATGACGCAAGCGTTGTTGATGGCATCGATTGAATCGCCGCTGACTTCAGGGCCGGTTGTCCAGCGCGTGATTTTAGCCTGGAAGAATTTCCCCTTGGCCTCCTGATTTTGTGCCGCTTCATTGGCGCTATGGGCAGATTTGTGGGAAGAATTTTCACTGCATGCGCCCAGCATCGGGCTCATCGAACAAAGCAGCAAAAACCAGAGTGAATTTTTCATATTCAAACTTCTCCCTGAAAATGACGGAGCGGTAAATTGGGGTGAGAGTCGCGTTCAGGGCACAAACCTTCCTACATTCTCATCATTGCAGTCAATCTTGTGAGAGGGGAATTTGCCTACAGGAACATCTCCAAACGCAAAAGCGCTAAGCTGAGTTTGATCGTCTAGGATTTGCCTCTTGTGGGAGGCGGAAAGGTGAAATGATGAAAGTTTCGATTACGGCGCTTGTGGTTGGAAGTGTGATGACTCTCGCTGCATGTAAGCAGCAGGGCGATTCAACAACCGCGGCTGCTTCTCGTTCGGGCGATACTGTTGAGGTTGCAGGGTGTCAGCTTTCGCCGGCACAGGCCAAGCTTCTTTCTAGTAGCGGTGAATTTCAGCAGCTTGAGAAGGTGGAATTGAACTCCCTATCAGCAGCCGAGAAGTCTGCACTGCAGACTGTTAAGACAGCCCAAGAATGCTCCACCACGGAGCTTTCTTCTCTCTCTGAGAGCTTTCCGAGCGTTGCTGCTGCATTTTCGAAGCCTGCGGGAGCTGATGCCTCCACAACTGCAATGGCACTCGGTGGAGACATGATGGACAGGGGTGTAGTGCGCACCGACTACATCATTATGCCAAAAACAGGTACACGTTATCTGGCCGGTTATAACTCGGATGGGATCATTGTTTTGCTTCAGCGCTTGATGCAATATCGGCCGCGCTGAACAGTCGGATGAAATTGTTATTTCAAGTCCTCGTATGAAAACGGCACTTACAGTGCCGTTTTCATTTTCAGAAGCTCTGCGTAGCTCTTTCTGTATGCCCAACCTAAATAAACATTCATCGCTAAAAGAATCAGACCCAGGCCGATCGGTGGAGTAAGGAAGATGTGAAAGAGATTAATGTGGATGACCACAGGTGCGATGATGACCAATGCCAAGGGTACAAAATAGCCGGTGAGAATAGCCAAGCCACAGAGCAATTCAACGATTTTCAGCAAGGGGAAGAAATAGGTCGTCTTCAAAAGAACATCGATCATTTCTCCGGCAACACCTTGTGGAAAGGGCTGCGGCGGAAGAAAATTCAAAAATCCATTGAGACCAAAGACAAAAAACACAAGGCCGAAGAGAACCCTGATCACTAAAGTTAACTTGCTCACAGGCAGCTCCTTAAAAACCAACCAATTTTAAAATTGAAAATGCACGAGCCATTTTCGAATTATAAAGCTCTGCAGGATGGTTAAGCAAGGAGCTGCGGCATTCAGTGATTCGCAGGACAAGCCTCCCAGAGCAGGGTTGCGTTGTATTTGAGGTCATACATATCTGCGCTGAGAAGCAGGTCGTCGGAATCACTCTCGCGCAACCCTTGAGTCACTACCCGAGTGCTGAGCAAGCCATTCGGATTTGCTGCTGGCGAACACCACAGAGATGCGTCGGCCATGCGTGCCGGGAATTTTTCTTCGGATTCAATAGTCGCAGATATTTCGTTGAAGACGCTCCCGCTTTCGAGAGCAACGCTCAAAGGTTTGAGCGGCAGGCCAAAGAACGAACCTTGAGCGGCAATGGCTGCCGAGGCATTCATTGATTTCTTGCCTCCAAAGCGAAGTTTTTGCTTGAGCCCCTTGACATAAAATCCGGGCATTATTTCGGCTGCAATCGACACCGTGCAGGCCTTGCGTTGTGCAAAGGGCAGCCCTGAATTTGCAGGCAGGTAAATTCCCATGTTCAAGAACACAAGCTGAATATCATCTCCGGCAATTATTGCGGCAACGTTGTCGCCCATCTTGCAACCGGTTCCGTTGGCAACAATGCCTTCGATTTTCCAGCGTGCACTTTCTTGTGCAGGTGCTGCACTCAAAGCCGAAAGAGTTGAGAGTGAGAGAATCGCAGTGAGTGAAAGAGTTGCGTTGGTTGATGTGAGTTTCATGTGGGCCACCTCGTTTGGTAAAACTCAGACATGAACTCGAGGAGTTTAGGCAAACACGTTGAGGTCGTCAGTGCTAAAAGCTTTTGTTCTGAAAATGTGATGCGAGGCGGGCGTCCAGACCCTTCGGTTCTGGGCTATTCCTTGCGCGCCGCGCAGGTGAGCCCTTCGAATGTCACATAGGTTGCTGCATCTTCGCCATTGAAGGCTTTCAAGAGAGGATTTCGCAGAATCTGTGTTGATCTCTTACCGTGCTCCTGAAGTGCTACAAGCGCATCTGGAACCTTGGCAAAAGCACCAAAGACACGCTCAACATTCCAGGTTCTTTCGCCTGCGGTGAGCGGATGGAGCCCCTTGGGCCATGATTTTGCAAGCTCAGCTCCGAGGTTGAAAGTTGTGTCACGGATCTCTTTGAAAACCAGAGTCGGCGCACGGGTGATTTGTGCAGCGCGTGCCGCAGCCTCAAAGAGTTTACAGTCTATGCGCTTTTCCTTCATAAGAACCTTGGCAACCGTATGAAGGTTGTTCGAAAGAAAAAGGTTGAAGGCGTCGTAGGTCGGTCTGAACTCGGACAACGCGGCTACGCGCTGGTCGAGCGTTTTGTGTGGCGTTCCTTCCCACAAGATATCTGCATGAGGCAGGGCGGAAATCGATATTCCCATCAGGCTTGTTAGGTAAATTGCGGTAGAGCCCATGGCGAGCTCGAGTGCCGACCAGCGCTCGGCAAGAGCTTGTTTGCTGACCTCGCACAGTTGCCCACCAATGTCCGGAACGGGCGTTTGAGGCTGTAAAATTGATTTGAGGCAAGCCTTTTGGCTCAGCACGAGTCCTTTGGTCATCATGTCTGCGAGTGCATCGTTGAGCCTGCGGGCGAGCTCGCTTTTGGGAACCATCGCTCCCTTGTCGGCACACCGAGCTGAGTCGCGCTGCGCGGTCATGGCCGAGTAGGCCTCTGCGAAGGCGGAGAGGCCGCTTTGTTTGTATCCGGGTTCAGCAAGGATGTTGGTGATCTCTTTTTGGACACGACTCCCGCTCCAAATTGTGGGGTCGGAGTCGCCCGCCTGGCAAAAAGGAGTAACCGCCGAGAACCCTACGGTTTCTGAGGTTCCCGATTCGTTGGGGGAATTGAAGTTTCTGTTTTTACAGCCAAAGTTGATAATGGATAAAAGGACAAGGAACGTGTGGCCGAGCGAGGTGCCCTTGTGCCCGGCGTGTCGGCTAGTGGACCTGTAGTTCCTTCTCTCATGGCTGCTTTTCATCAAAAATCTCCGCCTAGAATTAGATTTTACTTAACACTCCGAAAATTGGTTGTTTTCAGTAAAAAATTACGGATTGGTCGCGAGCCGAAAAAGGGCTTCTTGGGATACCTGAAATTCCAATCTCCTTGGTGTCTTGCCCGAGCCTATCAAGCTTTGAAGAAAATTGCCGACCCTATGGTCCGGAGCAGATCGTGCAACTTT
>JBILKQ010000154.1:0-6386 GCA_044376655.1 Silvanigrellaceae bacterium | reverse complement strand
AGTCTCAGCTGAAAAAATCAAAGTCCGATTATTTAGGCGGCGCGCAAATGAATGCGCTCGATGTGTCACTGGCACCGTTCCTGGTCCGGTTGAAATGGTTATTCGAGAAATATCCGCAACTTCCGAAGCCAATCGGTAAAGCGGCAGCTTACCTCGAGCGCATTGCGCAGCATTCGGCAGTTGCATCCACACTCCCTGACGATGCAATAGTGCGAAGCTCATTGAGTCGTTTCCTCAATCCTCATCCTCTCTTGCAGGCTGTGATCGATGCCCCAAGAATTGTGATAGACAATCCCAAAGAGCGTGTTTCCGAGAGCGGTTCGGAACTTTCGTTTTGGAATGTTGAACACGATGGAAAAGGCTTCTGTATGAAGGCTGTTTTTAGATTCAATTCGAACTCGGATGCAATTCAAAAACTGACCTGGCTACACGATAGCCAAGAGACCTCTGACCATCACGCAAGCGTTGTTATGCGTGATTTTCAAGAAGCCGAGATCACCCTTGTCACCCATGAACCAAAATGGGGAATTTCACAGAAAGACGTGGCTCTCGCGCGTGCAATTCAAACTTTTTTCACTCGGGGCAAACTCCCATGACAGTCACGACACAGAACACAAATCGTCTTGAAGCCATCCGTTATCAACGTGGCCAACTCTCCCTCCTTGATCAGCTCAAGCTGCCGCACACAACCGAATTCTTCGATGTGCGTAACGCCGAAGAAGGTGCACGAGCCATTGAGTTAATGCAGGTGCGTGGCGCCCCAGCAATTGCTGTTACTGCGGCTCTGAGTTTGGCTGTTGAAATTCCACAATTGGTCGAAAAAGCGAACCAGCTGAGTGACTTTATCGCTGCCATTGAGAGTCGTCTCAATAGGTTGGCCGCCAGCCGTCCCACAGCGGTGAACCTTTTCCAGGCCATTGCAGAATTTAGAAAGATCCTTGCAGATTCAACAAAAGTCTCTCAGAACTCGAGAGAGGGAGTGAAAAAAGTCGCCGACATGTTGCTCAGCCACGCTGAAGGCATGCTCGAAAAGGATCTTGCCGACAATCGCGCAATTGGTGCACATGGAGCCGACCTTTTCAAAAACACACAACCGAAGGCACTCAGGATTCTGACTCACTGCAACACCGGAAGTCTTGCAACAGTTGGTTACGGAACTGCCCTCGGCGTCATCCGCGCCTTGCACGAACGTGGGCAGCTGGCGCACGCCTATGCAACGGAAACCCGCCCGTACAATCAGGGCGCGCGTCTTACCGCATTCGAACTTGTTTACGAAAATATACCAGCAACACTCGTGACGGATTCAATGGTCTCGTTCCTGATGACCAAAGAGAAAATTGATGCGGTTGTGGTCGGTGCCGATCGTGTTGTGGCCAATGGCGATACCGCCAACAAAATTGGAACATATCAGCTTGCCATCGCAGCCAAATATCACAATGTGCCCTTTTACGTTGCAGCACCGCTCACTTCGATCGACACAAAACTGCTCACCGGAAAAGAAATTCATATTGAAGAACGCCCAGCAAACGAACTAACCCATATCTTCGGGCAGCGTCTGGCAGCCCAAGGTATCGGTGTTTGGAACCCATCTTTTGATGTTACTCCCGCAGAGCTGATTTCAGGAATCATCACTGAGCATGGAGTGATCTTCCCCAACAAAACAACCAGGACTATTGATGTCCGGTCTTTCGTTGAAGGAATTCGAGGAAAATGATTTTCACACCCCAGAATTTAGCCATCTCCCCTGAAAAAAAGTGCAACTTGCCCCATGCACTCGCAACATACAGAGTGGATGCGAAATTGCACCGCCCTGAAATTTTCGAAGAGATTGCTGTAGGGCAATCCATAGGAGCATGGGATGAGCGTTTTGTTGATTCCAAACTCCTTCAGAGCCGGGTTGCAAAGCTCGTTTCATGCCGTGAAATCGAAGGCGGCTATGAGGGCACAATCGCCTTTCCCTGGGAACTCTGGCATGGCGAACTGAGTTGGCTGCTGACACTGACTTTTGGCAAAATGAGTTTTTATCCTGGCGTTTGCCTGAGCTCCCTCTCATTTGAGGAAGGGTGTTTTGCGTCCGAAAAACTTAGAGGTCCGAAACATACTCTGGCTGCTCTGCGGGAACGCACGGGTGCTGCAAGAAACAAGCCCATGCTGATGGGCATTTTGAAACCAAACGTTGCCATGTCGCCTCAGGCTCTCGCCGACCTTTACAGCGAAGTGGCCCATGCTGGTGTGAATCTGGTCAAGGACGACGAAATCCGCCACGATGACAACCTCGCAACAACATTGCGCAGGGTCGAAATGGTTGCCAACCGCAAGACAAAAGAGAATCTAAAAACTCTTTACGTTGTTCATGCACCGATTGACTCAGCAGCTCAAGCATCGCTCAAAGAGTGGGCCGAAAGCCTTAAGTCTGCGGGGGCCGACGCCCTACTTATAAACTGCTGGACAGCAGGTCTCGGCACTCTCCAGGCACTCCGTTCCGTGACTGATCTTCCTTTAATGGCTCATCCAGCTCTGGCTGGCGCCTTGGGACAAGGCCGACCTAGCGACTCAATCGATCCTGCAGTCATGCTCGGCACGTTCGTTCGTGCTGCCGGCGCTGATCTCACTCTTTTTCCCAGTCCGTATGGAAAAATTGGACTTCCGCTAATCACGACACATCGCATCAGCGAAGCCTGTCGAATGAACTGGCCTGCTCAAGTTTTGCCATGTATTCCAGTTCCCAGCGCAGGCATCAAGCCAGAACATGTCCCTGCGGCTTGCCAGGACTTCGGCAGCGATTTCGTTCTCAATGCGGGTACAGCGATTTTTGCGAGCGGCGTATCAGTTGCCGCGGCAGCTCGCCTCTTTCTCGACAAACTGGAGACCTCTAGCCGTGCGTAGCGAAAGAAAATACCGCTTCGATGCAAGCAGGCAATTCCCGCTCACACTGCTCGAACAGATTCAACTCGAGCGCCTTTGTGAGGTTGCACGCCGGCTTGACACTCGCCTCGCAATACCTGCAACGAGCAGCAATTTTAGTCTGAGAAATTCTGCGGGAGCCTTTCTGATCTCCCGCTCCGGGAAGCACAAGCGAGCTTTGAGCGCAGGAGACTTCCTTCTCGTCAATCTTGCAGGCACAGCGATGGCGCCGGTTGCCCCAAAGCCCAGCGATGAAACACTACTTCACGCACTCATCTACAAGCATTGTCCCTGGATAAAGTGCGTTCTGCATTGCCATGCACCAGAGCTCGAGAAAATCAGACCCCAACATTTGCAGTTCGAGGGCCATGAACTTCTCAAGGCTTTGGGAGCTCGTGATCACGAGACTCCGTACTCCATCCAAGTTTACGAGAATCACCAGGACATGGCGGCCCTGGCAGACATCATCGAGAAGCGGCAGTTCCAGAATCTGACTTCGACCTCTGGGCCTGTGCTGTTTGTACTGGCTCAGCATGGCATATATTGCGGGGGCGAATCGGTAGAGCGCGCAGAGGCCTATCTAGAATCGGTACTTCACCTACTTAAACACGTTGGTTTTAAAAATCCTCAGGCTGAAGCTGGAGATAAAGAATAATGATTCCCGTCCTGACACTCCTTGGAATTGGTCTTGCAGCCGGAATCCTGAGCGGCCTCGTTGGCATCGGTGGAGGACTGGTCATAGTTCCCCTTCTGGTGATGCTCGGGGGATTGAGCCAAATTTCCGCGCAAGGCACCTCAATCGGAGCTCTGATTCTTCCGGTCGGGATCTTTGCAGCGATCAAATATTACCGCGCTGGAAACCTCGATGTTCGTTCAGCTGCCTATATTGCCTGCGCCATGGCACTGGGCGCGTACGTGGGTGCCACGCTGGCGCTACAACTGCCGCAGGACACACTCAAAAAGATTTTTGGTATTGTCCTGGTCTCGGCCGGACTCAAGTTCCTTTTGGCCAAGTGAAGCTCAAAGTCAGTCACTCTTTTTTGGAGCACTTATGACAACGACGCAACAACCTTCTGTCGCCTATTTTTGTATGGAATATGGTCTCGAAACAGCTCTCAAGATCTACTGTGGCGGACTTGGAATTTTGGCAGGAGACACTCTCAAGGGTGCAAAAGACAACAAACTACCCTTGGTTGGAATCGGCCTGAAGTGGAAGCAGGGTTACACAGAGCAAAGAATTGATGCCAGCGGCAAAGCCTACGACTGCTATCACAACTTCCAGTATCCTGAGCTGAAAGATACGGGCATCAAGGTCAACGTGAAAATCAGACAAAATGACGTGGCCTGCAAAGTTTGGCTGTGCGATGCCTATAACAACGCTCCACTTTATCTTCTCGACACGGACCTTCCCGAAAATGCAGACAAGTGGATCACCGGCCAGCTCTATGGCTGGTTCGGCGAAGAACGTATTGCACAGGAAATTGTTCTGGGAATCGGCGGCGTGCGCGCCCTGCAGGCTCTGGGACATAAGGTTGATGTGTATCACTTCAATGAAGGGCATGCGGCTCTGGCAGGTCTCGAACTGATTCGCCAGAAAATGGCACTTGGCCAGAATTTCGATGCTGCTTGGCAACAAACACGCCAACAGATTGTGTTCACCACACACACACCCATCAAGGAAGGCAACGAGCACCACAGTCATGAATTGCTGCAATACATGGGTGCAAACCTTGGCCTGAGCATCGAACAACTCCACCGCATTGGTGGGACACCCTTCAACATGACCGTTGCGGGTTTGCGTTTGTCACGCAATTCGAATGCGGTCGCCCAGCTCCACGCCGAAACAGCTAACGAGATGTGGAATGAGGTGAATGGCCGATCATCGATCATTGGCATTACAAACGGTATCCACGTCCCGACTTGGGTAGACGAGCGCATGCGCCAGAACTTCCCAACACTTGAGGCGATGTGGAATGCGCATCAGGAGGTGAAGAAAGACACCATCAATTTCATCAAGCAGCGCAGCGGCGTGCAACTCAACCCTGATTCACTTCTGATTGGCTTTTCGCGGCGTGCCGCGCCATACAAGCGCAGCAACCTGATCTTCGCCTATGAAAACAAACTCGGTGAACTTCTCAAAACAGGAAAAGTTCAAATCGTCTTCTCGGGCAAAGCTCACCCCCTCGACGACACCGGCAAGGCGATCGTTCACAACCTCGTCCAGATGTCACGTCAGTATCCAAACAGCGTTGTCTTCCTTGAAAACTATGACATGGATATCGGCCGAGCTCTGACTCGCGGCTGCGACGTTTGGTTGAACAACCCACGCCGCCCTCTAGAGGCCTGCGGGACTTCCGGTATGAAGGCTGCGATGAACGGGGTGTTGAACGTCAGTATACTCGATGGCTGGTGGCCCGAGGCCTGCAAGAATGGAGAGAACGGATGGGCGATCGGCGATGAGCAAGTTCCGCCCAACGTCAGTGCACAAGATGAACGCGATGCGCTCGCACTCTTCAAAGTCATGGTGGATGAAGTGATTCCAACTTTCTACAATGACCGTGCACGCTGGATGAAGATGATGAAGTCCAGTATTGACTCGTGCAGCAAGCCGTTCTCGGTGGATCGTATGCTTACCGAGTACTATGAGAATCTATATAAAGCGCCCGCTCAGATTATCGGGTGAAACCCTAAATGGTTTGACCACACAGGTGCTGAGAGCACCTGTGTGGTCGGTTCAAGTAGTGCATCTGACTTGAAAATAAAACCAGCTGATTGACTCAAAAATCGCTTCAAACATTTCTCTGATTCAATAAAAAGAAGCTCGGGCGAGGCTGATTCACGCTCTAGCCAATCGAGGCACCTGCTGATCAATTCAACGTTGTCTTCCCGATAATCGCCGTAAGGACTGGAAGAAAGCACCTCGGAAATCTGCAGCTCACGCCATTCAAATTCAACACCATGCGCCTATAAGGCCAGACGTATGCGGCGCGCGAATGAAAACGCAAAGTCCCATAAAGCACTGGTTTCAGGATAACTTGGCTTGTACTGAGGGTCAGCGATTGCCTCCTAAATATTTATCTTCAACGTTCTTTGCGTTGGTAACAGGATCTCGAATATTTCAGTTGGCAGAAACTCTTCAACGCCCTGAAATAAAGAAAGAAAGACCATTATATATAAAGCCAATGAATAAATTTACCGAGCGTTCTCTAATCGAAGTGGGGGATCGAAATGACTGCCAAACATCGCTTTGTTGTGTTGGGTTCTCTTGCGGCTGCTTTGACTGGATGCAGTGTTAGTCTCAACGGTGGTCTCAATAAATTCGCCTCGTCCGACACAATAGCGACGCCAGACAACAAAGATTCTTTGCCCGTGCAATCTCCAAAACCATCAAACAGCCCGAATTCAAACTCTGGTTCCGAAATGGCGACCGCTCCGGAGAGCCTGAGTCTTTCAGGGACATGGGCAACGGGATGCTACCAGGA
>JBILKQ010000003.1:0-51639 GCA_044376655.1 Silvanigrellaceae bacterium | reverse complement strand
TGGGCGCGCCTCTCATGTCCATTGTTTTCAGACATGTTGCGCCCAACCTCCTGGGCATCATTATCGTAATGTGGTCTGCACAAATCCCCCGAATCATCACCTCAGAGGCATTCCTCTCACTCTTCGGTCTGGGCGTGGAAGCCCCTATGGCAACGTGGGGAACGGTTCTTCAAGATGCGGCTGCTCACTTCCAGCAATACCCAGCTCAGTTCTTCCTACCGGCGAGTATTTTGGCCCTCACACTGTTGGCCTTCTACACGCTTGGCGATGCGCTGCGCGATGCATTTGATCCCAAACTCCGCGGGCGCGACTGAGCTTTCCGGCACAAGCGTGAAAGTTCAGAGCCCAACGAGACGAAACAAGGATACACACGATGCAAAACACCGAAACCCAACCGACATCGCCGCAGTCCAACGCAACGTTTGGCATGTCCACTCAAAAAGACACCAACCCGGTTGTCCTCCAGGTGAACAACCTGTCGGTGAACTTCCGGGTCTACGGCGGTCAAGTTTACGCCGTCCGCGATGTTTCATTTCATGTGCGGGCGGGTGAATGCCTTTGCATCGTGGGCGAGTCTGGCTCCGGAAAATCTGTGACAGTGCAATCGCTGATGGGACTTTCCAGTGGACAAATCACGGCGGGCAAAGCTTTGCTCAACGGTAAGGATCTCATCGCAATGGGCCACGGCGAGCGGCGCAAATTGCTCGGCAAAGACATCGCCATGATTTTTCAGGACCCGCTTGCGAGCCTGAATCCGACCATGACGATCGGCAATCAAATTGAAGAAGCGCTCCAGCTGCACACAACCTTAGACGCCAATGCGCGCAAGAATCGTGTCATTGAGTTGCTTGAACTTGTGCGCATTCCAGAGCCTCGGCGCAGGCTGGGACAATATCCGCACGAACTCTCTGGTGGTATGCGCCAGCGCGTCATGATTGCGATGGCGCTTTCATGCAATCCGAAAGTGTTGATCGCCGACGAGCCGACCACGGCACTCGATGTGACCATTCAAGCGCAGATTCTTGCCCTAATCCAGGAACTCGCACGCCGCTTTAACATGGCTACAATTTTGATCACCCATGACCTAGGCGTTGTGGCTCAAATGGCGGATCGTGTTGCTGTCATGTACGCCGGAAAGATCGTTGAAGAAGGGACGGTGGATGAAGTTTTCTACGCTTCAAAACACCCCTACACCGTCGGGCTCAAACGGGCCATGCCCAAGGATACCGGAGCTCTGGATGAACCCCTTCAGCCCATTCCAGGAACTCCTCCTGACCTGTTTGCTCCACCGCCAGGATGTGCATTTGCGGCGCGCTGCTCCGCTGCACTGTATATCTGTCACCGCAAGCAGCCTCCCGAAACAAAATCCGGGAGCGCCCGAGTCTCGTGTTGGCTCCAACACGACAATGCCGCCCAGTACCGTGCCAGCGCAGGAGTCAGCGCTTGCGTTGAATCCGCCCAGGGAGGAACGCTCTCGTGAGCCAAAGTCAAACTCTGATTGAGGTTAAAAACCTCTGCAAATTTTTCGACCTTGGACGCGGAGCAAAACTGCACGCCGTGGACGATGTCAGTCTGTCAATTTACAAAGGCGAAACACTCGGTCTCGTGGGCGAATCCGGATGCGGAAAATCGACCTTGGGTCGGGTTCTTGTGCGCATGTACGACCAAACCTCCGGCAACTACAGCTTCGATGGTCAACCTGTGCCACCATCGCTCAGCTTTGCGCAGCGCAAACAGTTCTCGCGCCAGGCACAAATGATCTTCCAAGACCCCTATCAGTCGCTCAATCCGCGCATGACCGTCGGTGACATCATTGCTGAAGGACCAGCCATCCATGGTGAGTGGCAAGGCAACCAACGCAAAGAGCAAGTGATGAAATGGCTCAATCGAGTGGGCCTGGTTCCTGAACATGCGATGCGCTTTCCGCATGAATTCTCTGGCGGACAACGACAACGTATCGGCATTGCGCGTTCGCTCGCGCTCAACCCACGTTTTGTGGTCTGTGACGAACCGATCTCAGCACTCGACGTCTCGGTGCAGGCACAGGTGGTGACCCTGCTGCAAGATTTGCAGCGTGAGTTTGGGCTCACTTATCTGTTCATCGCACACAGCTTAAGCATGGTGCGTTACATCTCGAACCGCATGGCCGTGATGTACTTGGGTAAGGTTGTTGAAATTGGGCCAAGCGAAGAGCTTTATAGCTCACCACTGCATCCCTATTCGGAAGCCCTAATTGCGGCCAATCCTTTCCCCGATCCCAAACGTGAACGCAACCGCGAGCATAAATTGCTCGGCGGCGAAATTACGAGTCCGGTTAATCCAAAGCCAGGATGCCGGTTTGCAAACCGCTGCCCAATTGCCACCGACAAATGCCGTGCGGAAACACCTGTTCTGAAAGAATCCAAGCCCGGCAGATTTGTTGCCTGCCATTATCGCTGATGGTTCAAGCATGCCTGCTGCTCTCCCTCGTTTTGGGCCTACACTGAAAAGTGGCCCAAAACAGAGGGAGTCGGGATCATGTCTTACGCAGCATTTAGCTCCAGTCGACTCAAACACGCCCAAAAGCACGGTCCGCGAAAAACTCCGTGGCTCGCGCTCACTGCCCTCACTCTTTCAGGAGCAGCACTTTCGAGCTGCGGCCTCACAGATGTTTACAAGGACAAAGAGAAACGCTGCAAAATAAATTGCAAAGATGATGATTCATCGTCGACTCAAAAGAACGAAGAGCCTTTCAATTTTAATCTCGAATTTTGGAACCAGAACACACCGCGCTCAAAACTCGACCCCACAACCGAGGTCAGCGCGCTGCTCAAAAGCAACCCGTTCAAGTTGCTTGCAAACGCATTAAAAACCGTGAGTGACGATGCTGCGGAGGCCAAGCAAACCGCAACCACTAATCCCGACTCACCCCAGGGCCAATGCCTCAAGGAAGTTTTCTCGGTGCCGTTTGCCAAAACAAACAACTCCACAACAGGCACATTGGACTACGGTAAGTGCGTTGATCTCGGGAAATTACAGGATCGCTTGAACGCAAACAGAAATACCGATCGCGACGGCAAGCTCAAAGTACTCGAGCTTGGCTCTGCCCTGCAGATCAAGACCACGGGCAGTATGCCAACACTCGTTGGTGGTGACCTGCTCCACGACGCAGGCAATGGCTTCGAACTTGCATCCTTCTTTCCCTTCAAATCAGTGCGCGGTGGGGATCTCACCGAACCGAATGCAGTGCGTTCGTTTTCGCTCCACCTCATGCGCGGCAGCGTTCAAGGTGTTGCTCTGGAGCGTTCCTCCGCAGCAACTGTGTTGAAGAAATCATGGGGACTTCTCTATGCAGGACTCGATGAACAGTCTCCACTCAAGCTCGAGTGGAAACCGGCTTCCGGCGAACTGAAGCTCGTAGGCAGTCTTGCGACCCTGAGCGCATCCTTCCAAAAGCCCACCACTCAAACTCAGTGGGAGGCATTTGGATACAGCAGGGAATTCATTTTTGCTGATTTCACCATTAGCGCGCCCACTTTGGAACTCAACTCGCAGCTTGGATGGAACGAGCAAGTGAACATGTCTGGGAGTTATTTTCTGCGGCTCAATGGTGACCTCGTCGGGACAGGAGGCGCCGCAAGCCAACTTTTTCGTTTTCAGGGCCTCGGGCGACCATGCCTACTGAATGTTGGATTGGTGACAGGATTCCAAGGCGAGGTTCCTGTGGAGCAGGCGCTGGGGCAAATCACGATCTGCAACAGTGCGCAGGCTGCCCCCTGATTCCCGTACGGAAGTCGTCAAAAATTGCAGAAAAAAGTCGGCTTCGGCTGGCTTGATAGTTTTGCAGTGTCTGTGCTAGTGTTCGCTGATTATTCGAATTTCTGTGGAAAATTCGAAAGTTGACCACGACCTTCGGGAGAGTCACCTTGAACCCAAATTACGAGATCCTTGAGCAAATCTATCGCCTCGACATCGACGCCGGCGCGGCCACCATGGACTGGAGAAACGCGCAGAAAGAGCTCAACGAGCTGGCCAAGCGCACCAAGGCCAACGAAGACCTCATCAGCAAAACCAAAACCGACATGGCGTTCCTCGAAGGAGAATTGCGCCGTCAGTACAAGCGTGCTGACGAACTCGACGAGCGCAAAAACGAGCGCTCCGCGAAACTCTTCAGCGCCCGCAATGACGATGAGCACCGCGCACTCAAGCGTGAAGTCGACAACCTCGATCGTGATTTGCGCGATTCCTCTCGTCGCACCGAGGAAACTGAAACACGCATCGAACAGCTCAAGGCGATCCTTATCAAGGCTGAAAATGACCTTAAGGAATCACTCTCGGCTACAGCTGATGAGCGTCAAAAAGCTCAAGACGCCGAGGCGCGTTCGTCGGGTCGTTTGAGTGAAATCAGCGGAATCCGTGAAACATATCTGGCACGCCTCGATGACCGCATCAGTCAACATTACATGCGCATCGCAAAGCTCACTCGCAATCCAAATGGCCCCGTCACACGTGTGGTTTCTGGCGCCTGCGGTAACTGCCATTTGAGTATATCGCCACAACTTCTCAACAACATGGCGCGTGGCAAAGACATCGAGTTCTGCCCAAGCTGCAACCATATTTTGCTGCCGCACAATCCGGGCTGAGCACCGCTGAACCTGGGTCACAGGTAAAAATGCGATGCCTGATGTTCGATGCTGAAGCGCAGCAAGAACTTGTCTAGAGCACGCTGTGCCTGTGCACCCAAGTTCAGAAAACGTATGCCCACACCTTTGGGCGTATGCCGCACGACCTGCCCCTGAATCTTAAGGGACTTCCCCTCGATCTGCAGAGTCATTTGAAAAATCGCACCAATTCCGGGTGTGGGTGCATTTTTTTCGATTGCAAGGTGAATGCCCTCGCTGCTCACATCAAGAGTTTCCGCCTTGAAGCTCTCGCGCCCATCGCTGAGTTCCACCTCAAGTGTCTGATGAATTCTCTCTGTGTCACGTGTTTTTTGGGCCGAAAGCTTTTTAATTTCTTTTAAATAACGAGGGCGTGGGGCAGGTTTGACAATAAACGCACTGGCTCCCACCGAACTGGCGGATTTCTTCAACGAAGAATCGCCGGACACACTCGTCACAATGATCTTGACGTCCCGGTTGCGAGACTGATTCTTCAGGAGGGGGATAAGGTCAATCCCTTTGTGGCGTGCGAAGGCCACATCGATAATGACAACGTCAACCCATTCTTTCGCAATCATGGCCTGTGAATCGGGAACGCTGCCCACGTAGAGGACGTTGAAGCCCACGCTCGAAAAGTAGCTCCGTTCGATCTCAGCCGTCACGCTGACGTCTTCAATCAGCATGAGAGTGACCTGTGCGCTCTCTGGAGCCCCTTTAATTGATTCGGCAGCAACCATAGCGTAAATCCCTTTCAAAGAAGAAACCGCAGAACTTGCGTCCGCCCATGTGGGGCAGTTCGGAGTCCTGTTGGACAACTTTAGGGTAATTTTCCATGTGGCCACGCCTATCACCTGAAGATCTTGGACTTTTCGAGCCTTTTCGCACCTCCAAAGAAATTTCCTCGGGCCCCGTCCAGGCCATCTTTTTCGACATAGGAAGCGTGCTCATTGACCTCGACTGGGACAGCTTTTTCGCCCGGCAAAAGGAACTCAATCCCGACGAAAGAAATTTTTCGGTCGATGCGATGATGACTAGAATCCGTGAAAACCAGCTTATGGTCCGTTGGTGCACGGGCCACCTTGGGCCCTTCGAGTATATCCAGGGTATGCTCGAAGCAGCCGGGCACTCCAAGGAAAAAGCGCTGCGCTTGGCCTATGGTACGGAGCGCCTCAGCAACGGTGTTCATGCGCCTTCTCTCGTGAAAGAATTAAGCAGCCTCATCGTTGGTCCGGTGCGTCCGCGCATCGTGCGCCTTATCCAAACCCTGCGCAAAAAGAATTACATCGTGGGGGCTTTGAGCAACGCCACCCCATGGCATGAGAGTGATATCCTGCGCACAACCTCACTGCACGAGTTGTTTGATGTGGTGATTTTCAGCCAAGATGTGGGCAGCGAAAAACCTGATCCCAAAATTTATGAAAGCGCGCATCAAGCAGCTCAAAAAATTCACGCCATGCGTGCTCCGGGCAAAACCTCAAAACTCGATACCGCTCAGATGGCTTTCGTTGACGATACTCCCATCAACGTTCGTGCAGCGCGACAGTTGGGTTGGCAATCGAGCTTGGTGTGCCTGCTTAAAGATGAGTTTCTAGAAAAGGCCAAAACTCTGGACGGTGACTCACTTGCACGCCTCTCAACCCAGTCCCAGAATTTAGTTTTTGGTGACGAAGCTGCAAAAAGAGTCGAAGGTTTGTTTGCTGAGCTTCTCTCATCCGCAGGACATTAAAATGAAGAATCCCACTGCAGCTCCGCTGAGCCACGAAAAAAAACGCAGAATTGCATTTTTCGATTCGGGCCAGGGAGGCCTCACCGTTTGGGAATCTGTGGTCTCGCGCCACCCGACACTCAACACAATCTACCTCGGCGACAACGCACGCTATCCGTACGGAAACAAAGGAGCAGACACTGTCACGCGCTATGCCAGTGAAGCAATTCTTTTTCTCGCCGCACAACGTGCTGAGCTCATTGTGGTAGCCTGCGGTACTGCATCAAGTGTGGCAGTTGAACGACTCAAGCAAGTGTTCCGCTTGCCGGTGGTGGGTATTGTTGAGGGCTTCTGCACCGAGGCTGCGGCACTTGTGGCCCGTGATCGGCGCATTGCCGTTCTGGGTACGCGATTCACGGTTGCCAGCGGACGCTTCGAAGCAGTGTTGCGGCAAAACGGGATCGCCAACGTCTGGCAACGCGCTTGTCCGCTGTTTGTCCCGCTCGTCGAAGAAGGCGTGTCGCAGGGCGATATCGCTGAAGCTACCTGCCGCATGTATCTTTCCGATGTCCCTGATGACGTCGATGTAGTGATGCTGGCATGTACGCACTTTCCCCGCTTCGCAGCTGCCATAGCCAATACCTTGGGAGCTCTCAAAAATCGCCCTGTGATTCTCAGGTCGTCGGAGGGTGACACGCGTCTCTATTCGCCGTCATCAGGAAGCCAAAACCCGATTATTCTGCTCGACAGCTCATCCTCGGTTGTTGCAGCAGTCGACGCTTTCCTTGGCGCGCATCCGCAAGCCGATGAATTCCATGGCAGTGAATGTTCACTCTATTGCACCGATGCACCTGCACGTTTTGCCCAGGTTGCACAGGTCTTTGCGCAGAAAACTCTCCCCGAGCCCAAGCTCATTTCTCTGGGCAGCCTTTGAAAAGAGTCAACAGAGAACTGAACGCTGCAGGGTGTGCCCAGTTCTCTTGTCCAGTTTCTCCGATCCCCCACAGGACGTGATTTTATGCATCTGCCTCTAAACCAGGTGGATGCAGCAGCACTCTTGCTCGTCACTGAGGGTGGAGAAATGAACGCCAAAACTGTTTTCGATGGCTTGTACAATCAGCTTACGGAGTTCTGGCAAACGATCCGCAAGCAAACCTCGGGCTTTGCGACGCCTGCGGTTATTGCAGCGCTTGTGTGTCTTGTTGCCGGCACTGCTTTGCAGAGACAGTCAGACGAGCAGACGAAAACGGCCAGACTGACCAACGGTGGACCGCTACACCACCAGCTCACCGACTGGGTTGCAGAATTTTATGCCTGCCCTCAGGATGGAATTGAGAATCAATGCAAGCGCGTTTTTCAACGCCAGCAAGACGGAAAATACGCTGTTGCGAGCGAACGCCTTCCTCTGGGACGCGGTCGCTTCGTGTCGGAAACTCAGTTTTCAACTCGCCCAACTCACGTGCGTCTGAGCCACAGAATCTCCGAGGAAGAGAATCAGCTCATGCAAAGGAATTGGGGTAAGGAAAAACCTGTTTTGGCCATGACAGGTTTTCCCGTGTGCGAAGGCAGCAGCTGCCAACTCGAAGATGTCGTTCTTCCCCTCAACCGCATCGTGCTCGACAAGAAAAACTGGATTCAATTCGACTCCCCCGTAACCAAAGAGGGTCAGTTTGGCCCCCAAACTCTACCCCCTCTGATGGTGTCGCAGGGCAAAGCTCACCAGATTTTCTCAATCCTGACAGAAAAACAGAACGGATTTTTCTTCGAGTTCGGCCTTGCTGTTTTGGCTCCGATTATGGCTATAGCACTCACCATCTGGGCTGGAAAACCACGCATCTACATGGCTTTTAGTCATTTCCTTGTTGCCAAATCGCTCTGGGTTCTGGTGGCCGCAGACACACTGATGCAGCAGCCTATTATCCTGAGCAAGCTCTCACTGAAGGGCAGTTTCGCCCTGTCGGCCTTCCTTGCGGGATGGGTGTTTGCATCAGCAATGAATTTCCTCTCGATTGCCTGGTGCCAAAAGTATTTGTCACGTCGCATGACCACAACCCTGGGCTCAGGCTTTGCTCTTCTCGCCCTCATGAGCACTTACTTAGCAAGCACTCCATCAAATGCAGCAGTGATGACCCTGCGCACTTTCGAGTTTGTGATCGCACTCGCCTGCACTCTGTTGATTGCCACAGCCTACATCGCACTCAAAAAAGAGAGCTGGAACAACCGCCTCGCGGAATTCTTGCGCAACATGTGGAAACCAGAACAGGGCACCCGTTGGGAACAACAAATGAAGGGAATGCTGGTCAGCTTCGCTGTTGTCAGCCTCGTTGGATTGTGGGTGATGGTGGAGTCGAAGAGCAATCCCTTTGTCTTCAACTGGGCAGCAGTGCTTATGCCCAGCATGCTGACTTTCGTGCTTCTCAACTCGCGTCCTCAGCTGACCCAAGCCGATCTCCAAATTCACAAGGAGCATGTGGAACAGCAGGAAATCCTCGTCAAACTGCTCTCACAATTGGGTACATTCAAACACCGCGGCCAGGCCATTAGCCTCGTTGTGAATTTCTGCAACCGCGAACTCCCCAAGCTGGGCTTTGAAACTCCCCAGTACATTGAGGGCCAAATGACTTCGGGCAAAGATGAAAACGATGACAAGTTTGAGGTTGTCGTAAGTTCAGCTGTGCGTGGACCACACCAAACATTTGGATGGATTGTAGCCCGTGCTAAAAAACGCACCGAGAAAACCGCCATGGGCGAACGTATCGTGGAGGCACTCAGCTCGGCCCTGGCACTTCATCTCGACAACATGATTCGCACTTCGCTGCTCGAAAGCGAAGCCAATACAGCGCAGAAATTTCTGCCGCGGGATCTGATTCGCTTCTTCGGGGTAACAAACCTGGGGCAGCTTGACGCTGCGCAGGAATACCGATTTTCAGGAACCGTAGTCAGCGTCGCAATGCGCCTGCCGAGCGTCCGCGGGCGCGAACTCGATGCAGCTCCTGAACGCGGGATTATCAACGAACTCTCCGCGCTCTTTATGAAGGCTTCCGCAGATGTGGGAGGCTATCTTGTAAGCCAGGATGGCCTGAAGTGGACAATCATTTTCCGCGATATGTCGACAGCGGCGTTGAAGTGGATTGAGAACACTCAAATCGCCCTCAGAAACTGGAATCAACACCGCAACTCACTCGCAATGCCAACCTATGAGTGCAGTTTCGGAGCACAAGTCTCAACACTCACCTTGAGTTTTTCGGAGCACGGTGGAGTGCTTCGCCCATGGATTCAATTTGACCCACAGGGCGTGGCCACAACTCTGGCCGAAGTTGCAAATGACTACAACTCAACTGCACTTCTCAGCCAAGACTATGTTTCGGCACTCGCATCTGGGCGCGGCACAAGCTACTTGCCTGATGCGGTGCGGCCGCTCGACAAGGTTTGGAACCGCTCAAAAACTGCGACCATAGATGTCTTCGAGTTCTTTGGTGGCGAGCCAGACACACGCCGCGCTGCGAAGCAAAAGACAGTAGAGACGTTCAGCCAGGGTGTGAAATTGTACCTCGGAGGTCACTTCGATGCGGCACACAAGGTCATCAAACAGGTGACCGAGGTTGATCCTCAGGACAAAGCGGCCCTTCGATTGCTCAGCAATCTTTCACACGGGGACGATCTCAAGGCCGCTTAGGCGTAACGTTGGTCGATTCAAATATTTTGTCGGCATTGTCGGTCACGAAGCCTTGGTAATATGAGCCCCACAGACCATCTGCTGAGTGGCCCTGATGCGGATATCTAAAAGCGAATTCCACAAATGCATAGGGCAACTGGCGCACACCTTCCTGGAAAAGCACGGGGATTTCGTGCGCCATGGTTGCACTTTGTTCCAGCTGCACTGCTGGAGAGCCTTTGATGATCTTGCCGCCTGAATCATTCATCGGCACTGACAACTTGTTTATTAAAAACTCATTGAACTCATGAAGCGTTGTGAAACGTTTCATGAGATGGACGCTCACAGTGAAGTGGTTTGGCACCGCTCCGAAAACCAAAGTCCACGCGGCATATTCACTTTCCTTCAGCAACAGCTGGTAATCAGAAAATGAAGGACGTTGCCAAGCGGGGCCGCACCCAAGGTATGCGACAAGTGCAGTCCTGAGAGCCTCAAACAAACGCGGTGACACATCCGACGAGGATGGAGCAGAGCTTTGCGAAGAGCCATCGATATCTGCAAACAACGCACGCCACTCGGCAAGCGGCGAGGTTTTGAGTTGGTGCGTATATTTCTTTACACAAGCCTGGAACTCGGGCGAGAAACCGTTCAAATCCAGCTCGCTCACAAACACCTTAGGCAAAACCAGATGCGCAGGAGTGGAAGACTCCGCAGGCGGTTCCATCCAAAAAGCATTCAGGCACTTGTCGCGAAATACATATGAATCGCGCCTCCGGTAGCCCATGAGGCTGAAAAGCCCCTCCAAAACGTGGGCACCGCAGTGCTCGCCAGGCAGGGTTCTGAAGGCAACGTGATCTTCGTGCCAGACCTCACCCAAAGAGCGGAGTGCGTCTTCTATTCGGGGAACGTCATCAACCTTTGCACGGTAATTGTTCCAAAGATCTCTGAAAACACCGCTGCCAAGACGTCCGGCCAAGCTGACATGCTCCATTTGCAATGCCCTCCACATATGCTCCACGCTGATGTTCAAAACATGTTCCGCAAACAAAGGGAAGGCTGTGTATTACGAGTGGGCCGGATTGGGTTGAGTGCATCCAGGAACGGTGGTAGGCGCCTCAAGAGATCGCGGGAGTGACGCACAGCATGCCTAAGGATATTCTTTCTCTGCACCGCAACGAGTACTACTTCGAACACTCACCCCAAGTGCGTGCTCTGTTGGCAGGCCCTATCCGCCCTGAGCTTGTCTCGAGCTATGCAACCCGGGAAACACTCGAAAATTTCGTAAAAGAGCTTGCCCTAGCGCTACAGGTCAGCCCTGCTCACGTGACGCTCTACCACGGTGCCGAAGATGCACTTTTTAAGATGCTCAGCTGGGCCGCAAGCCAGAGAATGGTCATCCAGACCACGACCTGGGGTTGGGCCGAGTATATGCGCATGATGCAGGGGCTCGAACTTCAGGTTGTCCAAACTCCTTTGGTTCGGATGGAACAGCTCTTTGAACACCCAGTCGAACATTTCGCTGCGGCTCTGGCAGGGTGCAGGGAAAAAGCTCTCGTGCTTCTGGCTTCCCCAAACAACCCCACCGGCCACACCGTCTCGCCTCAAGAACTCAGCCGACTGGCACAGCGCTTTCCGCAGCATGTTTTTCTTGTGGACCAGGTTTACACTGAATTTTCGCCGGCCAACTTCGAACCGCTCGCACAATTCGAGAACGTCATCACCTTGGGGAGCTTCAGCAAGTACTTTGGTCTGCCCGGCCTCCGCTGTGGATTCGCAGTAGGGAGGGTTCCCGCAGTACAAAGCATGGCCTTGGGGCCGTCGCCCTGGTCGCTTGAGATATGCCGCGCGGCCATGCGCGACATCACACATTATCAGGCCAACTGGAATGCCATGAAGCACACTGCCGACCAACTGCAATCGCACACAACTTTGGCCGGGCAATTCATCAAAACAGCCGCGCCTTTCGTGCTTTTCCGATGCCAACCACACGTCACTGAGGCGCAGTTGTCCGCTGCACAAGAAAAAGCTCTTCTGAAAGGAAAAAAGCTCACCGCGCAGGGTGAGCTTTACATCCGCTGGTCGTTAGGGGCCCCCGATGCGGGAGAAAGAATCCTCGCCTGCATCAAAGCCCTCGAGACTCAGCTCGGTTACTGACGCAACAGGTCGAGTGCCATACGCGGCACCTGGTTGGACTGCGCCAACACGCTTGTTCCGGCCTGCATAAGAATGTTGTTGCGTGTGAGTTCGGCCGACTCATCAGCAATGTCCACATCTTTAATGCGGCTGTTCGCGGCGCTGAGATTTTCAACGCTGATACCGATATTGTTGATCGTCGAGATAAGACGGTTTTGCATCGCACCCAGGTCACCACGCAACGACGAGATGTAATCGAGCGCTGCGTCGATCTTGGCAAGACTCTGCTGTGCACCATCTTTGTCGGCAATCGAGAGTTCTGAAATCCCAATTTTGTCCGTGTTGGCATCGGCCTTAGATGCGTCGTAGCTGATACGGTCAACGCCGAGAATGTTGTCGCCACCCGTATTCACCTGGATATCAAGCGTACCACCAGTACCATCGAGAAGGTTGGTACCGTTAAAGTCGGTACCGTTGGCAATACGGTCGACCTCAGACTTCAGCGCTTGGTATTCGTTGTCGAGATAAACACGCTCTTTCGGACCGATGGTATCGGAAGCCGACTGCACGCCCAACTCGCGCATACGCACGAGAATATTCTGGACTTCGTTCAAACCACCTTCGGCAACCTGCACCAGCGAAATGCCGTCGTTGGCATTGCGCTGTGCAACCTGCAAACCCCGAATCTTGGCACGCAGCTTCTCGCTGATGGCAAGACCTGCGGCATCGTCGCCGGCCTTGTTGATGCGATAACCCGAAGCCAAACGCTCGAGACTCTGGTCGAGGAGCCGACGAGTGTTCCTCAAGTGCCGTTGGCCGGTCACCGAGGACGTGTTGGTCATAATACGAAAGCCCATAGCCTTCTCCACTTACAAAGCCCACTGCAAGTAAACGCAATATGGGCCAGTGCTGTTTTGAGGCTAACAAAACTTTTTTGAGCTTCCCAAATCAAACTGTCAAAGTTTTTGGCGGCAAACTTGAACCTCATGCTTGAAATGCTTTAAAGACGCGGATTATTCACAAGGCTTGACAAAATCAGAGGGGAGTTGTTCCTTTAATGGACAAGGCACCCCGACAGCTCCGCCCCAGGTCATCGAAGACCCGGCATCACGAAAAAAGGAATTTTCGTCATGAAACGTACCGACGAGAATCGCTACCCTCAAAGCGCCGAACTGTTTAAGTTCTGCAAAGAAGCGCTCAATATCAAGCACGCTTTCGAGGTCAAGGTGATCGACCAGCACGTCGGTGCCATTTTGGGATTTGACCCCGCGGACTGCAGCCACTGGAAAAAAGGCAAGAAAAACATTAAATCTCTGGAAACAGTGAAGGCCATTGCTCAGCATCTCGATGCCGATGAACGCGAGATCCTCGACATCATTGCGGGCCGTTCGGATCTCGAAGAGGCGCTGCAGGAATATAGAGGCTACGGCCAGTCGGGACTTACGACGAAGCAATTTGATGACCTCAAACGCGATTACTTCAGAAATACATCTCGCTTCCAAACAGCGCTGGGTGTGCAATCCTTTGAGCAGCTCGTGGATATTCAGCGCGACCTGACCGAGGCTCGCGCCGAAGAGCTGCTCCTGCGCGCGCGTGTCAACTCACTTCCTGTTATGCTTCCCGAAATTCTCGAAGTCCTCGATGGCTCTGTTGTGGTCAGAGCAGGCGAACCCGACCAATCTCCAGTCGTGAGCGTCGACTACAAAGACGGTCAATGTGTCATCACGCATCGCGCTGGCTCAATGAAGCCCTATCTGCGCTTTCTCATTGCACGTGAAATTGGACGCCACCTTCTTATTGGCAATCAGACACTCCCAGAGTTGGCCCCTGTCATTGACGTCCGGCTCAACATTTTCGCCGCTGCACTGCTAATGCCCTCGGCTCTTCTCCAGGGTGCACTGCGCTATTCTGACTCCACCAGCGACCTCATCGACCAACTTGCGGTTCTGTTCTGGTTACCACGCTCAATCGTCTCTGGACGTGTCCGCGATTTCATTGTCCGCTAAAATTGTTGTATGACTCTCCCTGAAATCACTCTCAAGGAGTAATCCCTTGAGATTTCAGGAGTATTGTATGGATACCGCCCTCGTTTATGTTGCTCTCGGATTCGGCGCCCTGTCCAGCGCCATTGCTCTGTTCTTTTTCATGAGCCGCACCCGCCTGCAGGAAAGCATCACGGCGCTGCAAAACAAGCTTACGTTAGAACAGGCGCGCATTGCCGAACTGACCAATCGTACTCCCGCCCCGAAGAGCAAGGCTGAACCCAAACACGCTCAAGACAACAACAAGCACGCCAACGAACTCATGGAGCTGCGCACCCGCAGCGCTCACCTCAAAGACGAGGTTAAGCAGCTCAAGAACCAGCTCAAGCAAGCCGAACTCGATTTGAAAGCCGCAGATGAACGCGCTGAAGGGCAGCTTTTCAAACTTCGTGCCGACAACGCCGCGCTGCAGGAGAGGCTCAAAGAGCTCGAATTGAATTCTCCTGAAAAGAAAAGAGCGAATGCACTCGAAGTGGAGCTCACTGAAATCAGGGCGCGCAACAAAGAAATTCAGCAGGAGCTGAACGCTGCCAATGCGAAAATGAAGAGTGAGCGCAATGCTGCTGAGCGTCTCAAGCAGCAACATGAAACTCTTCTGTCCGAATTGAAAGACCTGAAAGCCAAATATCCTTCGTCAGAAACGATCACGGCCCAATCACAACCACCACTTGATCCAAAGCAGCTTGAACGCTGGAAGGATCGCGCCCTAACCGCACGGCATATGTATCGCATGATGCGACAGATGCGCGAATTATCGGATCTGAAACTGTCTACCTATCAAGAAGCCGTCATTGAAGTCTCGAGTTCTCTCTTGAGCCTCAGGGGTGTGGCCGCACCTGACCTCGCCCCCAACGAGAACAAGGCCGACCGCCTTTTGGCTGAAGCCTGGGCTTTGGTGCAAGCCGTAGAGCCTCACAGCGACACCACCTCCAACGCCTGAGGTAATTTTTACCCAACCTACCCTCAGAGCTCTGCCGATACCTCCCTCGAAGAAACGCTCGCCAGCAGAAACAGCGGATTGGTGAGTAAGACGAGGGAACCGTGCGAAAATCTTCTTGGGTAATAGTCTTTTTGCTGACTTTGCCCCAACAGATCTGGGCCAACACTCCAGGAAACGCGAACCTGGTCGTGGAGGATCAAATTGCATCAACTCTGCCTCCGCCATCGCGCTGGGGCAAAGATCTTTTGCTCGAGCCTAAAACAATTCGGCCGAGCCAAAAGACTCTCAAGGCCCGCATTGAAGGGGAAAAGAAGAGACCAGAGATAGCTGAGCCAATCGTTCTCCGCCTCAAAACCACAGAACTACGTCCTCTCCTGGCGCAGCTTTCAACGGATGCGACATTCCGGAAAATCAACCGTTCGGAGAAGGCGAATTTTCAACTGATGCGCAACCTTGAATCACGCATCGACAAAAAAGATCAAAACGCCGATATCGCGAAAGGAGATCGCCCCACGGTTGCTTTTCTGACCTTGAACCACACCGACCTGAATTGGTTGGACTTGGAGAAATTGTCGCAAGCACTGTCTTATCCGAGCCTAGATCCCTTTCTTCCGCTGGCCGAGGTGCGCGAGCTCAGTTCAAGCACACCGGGAGCACAGGAACGCTGGATGAACCATTTCGGACCGCGCTTCAATGAAGTTCGCATGCGCGCGGAGCGTTGGCTTGCAGCCAACCCGACAGCAATGCAGATGCCCTTCAGTGCGCTGCTACCTGACCACATGCGCAATCTGCTCGGACGTTACTCTCCCTTCCGCGGCCGCAATTGCTTTGCAACTGCACTGCAGTTTGCGGATCCCAGCATCATTCAAGCCAAGAATATAAATCTTGTGCGCGAGCCAGGGCACAGTGCGGCATTGATCAACCACGACGAATTCAGCCATGCCCTCTGGCTCGGCTATGACGAGCTCAACCAACAACATGTCAACCTCGGATTGAAATTCGGAGACCTGGTCGCGATTATCGATGGGACCGACGAAAATGCCTATACTTCGTTCAAACATGCTGTGGTGCATATCGCCGGAGACATCTATCTCCACAAGCCCAGCAAGTCAGCAAGCTCACCTATTGAGTTTGTTCGTTGGCGAGAACTGGTTCAAACGTGGCAGCCACTCGTGAAGGAGTTCGACGTGCGCTTTTTCCGTCGTCGTCCGACCTCCCGATTGAACGAACAAAATTCAGGAATCGCCATTGAAAAGATTAGGTGGAATCGCTAGAGCAAGCCGTGGTCAAACAAGGAAACACTATGACAACGCCCAAGAGCAGCCCGCGCCGTTCAGCCCCCAGCCGCCGCACAACCTCGGATTCCCGACCTGAGAAAAGAAGAGCCCCCATTGCCGATCCGGGAGCTCCTATTCCGAAGGGGCCACGCTCGGGTACAACACGGCGGATGATGACCAACATCGATGGCCAGGCGCAAAAGGTCTATCATGAAAACGTGTGTCGCGTTCTTGATCAATGTCAGTCTTGCCCGATGCTCGATCTCGACTACCGCGATCAGCTCGTTTTGAAGACCACCGATTTCCGCAAAAAACTTGCTGATTCGGGTCTGAAGGGCAATCATGTTATTGCCGAGTGCCTGCCCTCACCCGAGCGTTTGGGTTACCGACACAGCGCTAAACTTGTGGTGAGTGACAAATTCGCGCCACCCGACAAACGCTTCATCAACATTGGACTTTACAAACCAGGAACCCACTTTGTTGTTGACGTGGGCGAATGTCCTGTGCAGAGGGATCGAATCAATAAAGTCCTCCATTGGCTGCGCACTGCGATCCGTGACCACAACATCAGTGTCTACGATGAACGTAGCAAACAAGGACTTTTGCGTTATGTGACGCTGCGAACAGCTTACCGCAGCAAAGACACGGTCGTGACTCTGGTTGTGACCTCCGACGACAAACTCAAACTTCGCCCTTTTGCCCGGAGCCTGAAAGAGCAATTGAGTTTTGTGTCAGGCGTCATGATGCACATCAACGACTCCTCGGGTAACGCAATTTTCCAGAGCCAAGCAGAGAGCGAAAGCAATGACGTTGCGATCTCGGGACAGACCACCCTGCTCGCCGGCGAAGATTGCCTACGCGACTCGCTCTCCAATTTGAAAATCCGCGTTTCCGCAACCAGCTTCTTCCAGATCAATCCCGCTGTGGCGGAACGAGCCTACTTCCGAATGATCGAATGGTTGTCGCCGAAAGCACACGAACACGCACTCGATCTCTACTGTGGGGTCGGGTCGCTTGCGTTGCTACTCGCAAAGGCGGGCTGCAACGTAACAGCCATCGAAGAAACCCCTTCGAGCATCGCAGATGCCCAAGAAAACGCGCTGACCAATTCTCTCCAACATATTTCTTTCCACGCTGGAAAGGCCGAGACCCTGCTGCCCCATCTCATGAGCAACGGCAGCTTGAAGAAAGTTGACATCATGACCGTGAATCCTTCGCGGCGCGGGTGCCAGCCTGAAGTTCTGAAGGCCCTTGTCGAGCTTAAACCGCGAGCACTTGCCTACATGAGCTGCAACCCCGAGACTCTGCTGCGCGATCTGCGTCAGCTTGAAAGCATGGGTTACGTGGCGCGTGCTTTTGAACTTTATGATATGTTCCCAGGGAGCCGTCACTACGAAGTTGTGACCCTTCTGACCCCTGAATAAGGAATGGAACATGCGCAAGCCACTGTTGTTCCTCTCAGTCGCGGGAGCAACGCTGGGCTTATGGTTCTGGAAAAAAACAGCACAGGACCCCACTGCTCCTCGGCACGACGAGTTGTCTTCAGAGGCTCAGCAAAACGTTGCAATCTCAGATAACGCCACGGATGTGGCCGAGCAACGCGCACCTTCAACAACCAACAACCCAAACTCGGCTTCACCCCAACTCAGCAACCCCACTGAGAACACTGGAAAGACCGGAGCACCCCATGTGGGCTTCGATGCCTATGCCCATTTTCAGATGGGCAACTATGAGGGTGCAGTTTCCCAGTTGCGTGCAGCGGTCAAAAGCGATCCTGCCAACGAGCTCAATCGCCGCAATTTAGGCACAGCATTGTTGGCACTTGGATTTTTCAAACTTCAGAAAAAAGAAATTGCAGACGCTGAAGCTGCCTTCGATGAATCCAGCAAACTGGGGAATGAGGATGCACGCAAAGCCCTCGCGGGTTTGAAACTGCGTCAGGGTCAGATTGAGTCGGCTCGAGAGATTCTCGAAGAACTCTCGAGCCGTGGCAGCGACCTCGACAGCTTGCGCGTGCTTATTGATCTTGCCCTGAGCCAGGATGAACTCGAGCGTGCCGATGATCTCCTCAATCGCCTCTCAGAAAAACTCCAGAAGCCCGAATTGGCCCAATCTCCGACGGCCGCAGAACTGAATGCTTTTGTTGAGGCCAGAAAAAAGCGACTCGAGCAAAAACGCAATTTTCTGAAGATTCAGGACGTGGTCAGCCGACAGGGAATTGAAGTGAGCTATTCCACAACAGAGCTGCGCCCCATGGCAGATGCGGTAGCACGTGCCATCGAAAATGTTCAGAATCGCCTTTCGCAAATGCTTGGCCCTTTGCCTGCACATGCACGCCTGCGCGCATGGCTCGTGCCCACCAACGACTTCAACCGTATCACGGGTGCTCCGCCTTGGGCTGCTGCAGTTTTCGACGGCTACATCCGTATCCCTGTGGGTCGCACCGTGAACGGTCGTCCCGTTTCTGGAGAAAGTATCGAACGTCTTGCACAACATGAAACAACACACGCCTACATGTACGCTTTCTGCGGAGATCTCCTCCCCTCCTGGATCGGAGAAGGACTCGCGCAGGTGTATGAAGGACGAAACGTTAGCCAGAGCCAGGCGGATCTCATGCGCACCTTGGGACGCAAAGCCCTGCAAACGATTGAACCAGAAATCGAACGCCCGTTCACCGAGGCTCCTGCAAACCTTGTGGGTCGCCTCTATGCGCGTTCGCATTTGCTCGTACACGCCATGTCGCGCGAGGGGGGTGGCGTAAACTCCACCTGGCAACGGGTGCTTTCGGCGGTCTGCGTGCAGCGCCGCCCACTCCCAGATGTCCTTCAAGAACAGTTTTCAGTTTCCAATGTCAACGAACTCTGGACGCGCTACTATAACACGACCGAGCCTTGATTCAGCTCAGTACCGCTTCAGGCTGCACGATGTACAGCTGCTTCCTCGTCGAGGTCCTTGAGAAGGCGAGCCGTGCTTTCAAAGATAAGACGTTTCTGAACCTGACGATCACTCCACGAAAAGCGGTCCGCTCCGGGAGTTGCAGAGATCACGCGCAGCTTCACGAACTCATCAAAAATCGCATCAGAGATTGCCTTGGCAGATTCCTTTTGCAAGCGTTCACAGACTTCGGCCTTGGTGTAAAATTCCTTAGCGTCCGGCTTACGTGATAGACGCACCAGAGCAGAGAGAAGATTTACATATTTGGTTGGCACAAATCCGGTAAATTCATTTTTAGAGCACGCCAGTGCGAAATTGGAAAAGTCTTCCATGAGCGAGGCCTGTGGAGAAAAAAGTGAACGTCCCCACTTTTTGTCATCCTGAATTTTTACGAGAGAGCCTTTGACAAAGCAATCCAGCATGGCCTCGAAATACTGGCTGCGCTTGAGGAAGAGACCCTCACAACGCTCAACTATCCCCTTGAGAGGAAAGAGTTCGAGACCTTCATCTTTGATGAGTCCAACCCGAATCGCATAACCAAGAAACGCTGCAAACTGACTCGCTGTGTGAAAGGACGTTCCTACCTTGAGCTGCAACTTGCGCTCGCTCACCTTCGCTTCAAGAAGCTGATCGTTGGCCGACTTGAGTCGGGCCACGGAATCCTTGAGCACAGCCTGCACCCACACCGGCAAATTTCTGAACGAACCTTCAATGGTTTCAAGGTCCACATGCACAACCTGTGCCGCAGAATGAGCGCGCGCTGAGGCCGTGCGACTCTCCCGGGAAAACAAAGTGACCGTGCCAATGACATCGCCAACGCCCATAGATCCAATACACACCGAGACACCATCTTTCTCGCGAACGATATCGATGCTGCCCTCCCTGACTATGAACACTCCATTACAGGGATCACCCTCCATGAAAAGAAACTCACCAGGTCTGAGAGACTTGAGGGTTGGATTCATGAAGCTTTTCTCTCCACAACATACGACTGCGCCAAGACATCAAAACAAGTCGTCAGGGCAACCTGCAATTCGCCTCGGTTGAACTTAACAATGAAAGCATCTGCACCCACCGACATAGCCCGCTGCCTGTTTGCTTCGCCACTCAAGCTTGAATGCAGAAGAATGGGTGTTTTCAAAAACCTTTCGTCAGCTCGCATCTTCTTGACCAACGAATAACCATCCATACGAGGCATTTCGATATCGGAAATCACCAGGAATGGTTTTTTCTTTTGTGACAATTGAACGCCTTCCAGCCAGGCCTGTTCTCCGTTGTGGCACTCAACAACTTCACAAGGAAATTCTGAAAGAATCTCCCGCAGTGCTCTGCGCGCAGTTGCCGAATCATCGACAATCATCACCACTGGAGAGACAGCGGTCGACGTCCGCGGAGCTTCAACTTTTTGTTTGAAAACTTCACCAGAACCGACATGTTCAAAGCCGCTTCCGCTTTCTATATCAGCCAAAATTTTCTCGAAATCGATTATGAAAACAAATCTATTTTGCGAATCCAGCAGCATGCCGGTAATGCCGGAAAACATTTCCGTTTGCGGCGGAAGAACATCGTCCCAGCTCACTCGTCGAATACGGTTGGCACCAGCCACCACAAAACCGGTGAGTCGCCCCGAAATTTCCGTGACGAGCACCTGCGAAGTTGCCGAAACCGGCTCACTGCTAAAACCAATTGCACTGGCGAGGTGGATGGCAGGGATGGCTTTGCCACGCAGCTGAAAAACACCCAATACCCCCCGGCGCTTGCCCAGAGCTGGCGAAAGAGCAGGCAGACGAATGACCTCTCTCACCTTCGCGACATTCACCCCAAAGAAAGCAGTTTCGAGCAGCCCCTCCGGAGCGTTGCCGCATTCAAGCAGCGGATTGGAAGGAGGCTCCTTGGTCAGTGTGAACTCGATCATCTCAAAAAGATTGTTCCCGGCGGGAACAAACCCCAAACCATCGCCGTTCGTCACAGAAAGCCCCCCCGAGCCAGTCATCCGCTGATGCAGGCTTCTCGGCAAAATCTTCCGCCGTTTGAGTAGGTCGCCAAAGAGTTGACATTTGTGCATTTCCCCGGAAATTCTTGTCAGTTGTGGGGGCTGAAATAGAATCGAAGCAAAACCGGGAGGGCTCTCTGGTGATCCACATGCTTGGCTTTGTCTTTAGCGCTGTCACGTACCTACTGCGTCTGTACTCGATTATGTTGTTTGCAGCAGCCATTCTGCGCATGGCCCGTGCAGACGAAACCTCGTTCATCGGCCGGCTGGTTTTTCCCCTGACAGATCCGCCCGCCAATGCCCTCAAGCGCCGCTTCCCCAAACTGGTGGTCTATCATTCAGGGGCCTATATCGATTTCAGCACACTAGCGCTGATTGTCTCTGTCGAATTGCTTATCCTCTTCTTAGCACACTTGCGTGCCATGGTCGGTGCTTGAATTTGGGAATCTCTTTTAGGGCTCCTGGGGTCAAACATGCGCTCGAAAACTGTCGCTCCTCATAATGTTTGCCTGGTGGTTGCGATCCTCTGCATCGCGGCGTCAGCGTTTCTTTCACCCTCTAAACAAGACCAAACAGCTCAGCGCGGTAGCCTTGCGAAAATTGCCGTGCCCGCAGCTCTCTCGTTTGGACACCGTGAGTTTGCCTGGTTGCTCTGGGGCCTGGGTGGGTTGTCAGCTTCTGTGAATGCTTGGGATGCTGCCTCGAATCCAAATATAGGTTCAGAACAAAAGACCCTCACCGATGCGCGGCTGCGCGACTTCGCCCAAAATCTTCCGGAATTCGCGCGTGAGCAACTTGGTATGCGCGAGATCTTTCTTTTCCCCGCCTCGTATCTGGCATTCACCACAAACGATATCGATCTTGCTCTGAAGATTGCACGCGAGGGCATCAACGATCCACGCATTGCACCTGATTTAACGCTCACGCTGGCTTATCTCATCCACCTTTTCAAGAATGACCTTCAAGCAGCGGCAGATGCTTATCAGAAGCTGCTCGAGCTCTATCCTGAATCCACATGGCTCAATAAAACCATTTCAAAACTGCGCGCCGGCGTTGACCCCTTTCTCGAAGACCCTGCCGAGAATCGCAGAAGCTGCAATCGTTTGCTTACACTCTTTCCCCTCTCTAGGACAAAACTCATCGAACGCGGGATATGCCCTGCGCCGGATGATAGCAATACAGGTGCACAATGAGTTCTAGTTTCCTTGTGGCCACCGACCTGAAATACGAGTGGCGCAACAAAGATTTGTTTTCACGAGAGCCCAACAAAACGCTCTGGGAAGTCCCGCGCCTTGAGATTTCCCAGCCGGGCATTGTTCTTCTTGCCGGCCGAAACGGATCCGGAAAATCTACACTTTTGCGTTGTTTACTCGGACTTATGAAGCCCACCTCTGGCAACATCAGTTGGTTTGGTGGGGAATCAAATCTCCGTGGAAAAATCGGTTACATCCCCGAACTCCCGGTGCTGCCCTCGCGAATCAAGGTCGGCGAACTCACCGAAAGCCTCCTTGGTTTAAACCGGCATCAGCTCGAAACCCTCGAAGGAGCAGACTCCTATCCACCCTCGCTGCGCATCACGAGCCTGCTTGGCCGGCAAGCACACCTGCTTTCCAAGGGACAGCAGCAGAGACTAATCCTGACTCTTGCCCTGCGTGGCAGTCCGTCGGGCTTTGTGCTCGATGAACCTTTCTCGGGTCTTGATCCTTGGGCACGGGCCGAGCTGGCCGAGCTGCTCGTAACGCTGTCGACGAAAAACCATTTCCTGCTCATTTCAACCCACGATGCACCGCTGAAGTTGCGCGAACACGTCCGGGAAACCTGGATCATTGCCAACCAGCAGCTCACAGTGCATCCGGGCTGTTCCATTCCGGAGTGAATATGTTGAGAGTTGCAGGCATCCTTGGAATTACTTTCAAAGAGAATTTGCGTGGACAAATCCTATGGACGAGTGCCATCGCAGGTCTAGTGCTGCTCATGCTGGTCAGCATTCTGAGTGGAACTGCCCTGACCCATGAAAATCGGATCCTTGACGTATTTTCTTATTTCATCGCAGATCTGCTGCTTCTCTTCGTTGGAATATTCTCGGGTGCCGCAATCTGCTCAAGCGATTTCTCTGCACGAGGCATTGCTGAGCTCTATGTACCTGCCGGAATCAAACGCCACAGCATTCTGTTTGCCCGCGTTGTTGCGCATGCCACCATCCTCATTCTACTGGCGGCAAGTCTTTATCTTTTCAAATCGCTGGTTCTCCCACTCTTGACCGACTTTCCGCGCCCACCAGATATGCGTATCCATCTGGTGATGTTCTGCTACAGCGTTCTGAAAAGCATAACAGCACTCTGCCTGGCCACCTTTCTAGGCGCCATGGCACGGCCGCTCTATGCCGTGCTTGGTACACTCACTCTTTTTTCGATCGGGCACCTGACCTCAACTTTGGACTCTCTGCTGACCTCCACGACACAACAACATGCTCAAGACTCAATCGGACTAATTAATTCTTCGTTTTATTCAACCTTGAAAATATGGAATCCCAACCTTCTCGTGGTTGAGAGCATCAAGGGAGAATGGCTCATGCCCACGCCCGAGAGTCTTGGGGCCGCAATCCTCTGGGCAACAGGATTTTCCTTGGGCAGCCTGGGGCTCGCTTTGTGGCGAGTCAACAGTATCGACATCCGTGGATGAATTGGTGGCTGTTCAAGCAGCGCTCTCTTCCGACTCGCTTGCATCAATTATGATGGCAGAAGCATTGAAGTCGGCAGGCAACTCTCCCTGATTCAAAACCCGTGACAGATCGAGCCCGCGGTTCTTGCGCAGGCTAACGTACTCATCGAGAAAGCCTGCTTTTGAAAATTGTGGAACGATGTCACGGAATCGCTGATCGTGGCTGAGGAGCCATGCATAGCGCAAGCTGGTCATAATGCGACGCCGCTCGCGGTAGACCAACCGGTCGAGACGCAGCACTCCACCGAGCTCGAGCAATAGCTCCCTTTCAACCCGAGCTCCCCCCGAGAAGGACAATTGCTCCTGACCGAAGACACATTCTTGCGCTTCCTTCAGATGCGTGTCGACCAGAATGGCGGTGATACGCACCCTTTCGAAGCGCTGCGTGAGGGCGACTCGTTCGAGCAGGCCTCCCACATCAGCCGAAAAGCGCAGCGAGAACTTGTCGAGCGGAATTGAATCACCAAACACCCGCAGTGACTCAACCAAAAGCCCCATATAGTGTGTGAACAACCCACCGACAACAACTGCTTCAGAAGGTGCTGCGCTGTCGATTTGCCAGTTGACGATCAAGCCACGGTGTTGAGAGATGGAATGCACCTGCGAACCACTGGCATTGCTCTCGCGCAGCCGCCCGATCTGCTCTACTGTTAGTCCCAAGGGAAGCTGCGTTGCTCTCGGCTTGAGCGGCTCAAGGACATATCGGCTGTTCGACCTTATTGCCTTCGCCAAAAGCTCTTCGTGATTCAAATTGAAGGCAGTGTGCAAGGCCAGCAGAATCAATTCGAGTTCTGCATCGTTGGATGTGAATTGACTCAGCGGCACACGTCCGACGGCCATCCACCCAAGAAACTCATCGTTGTACTTGAGCGCAATATAGACAGCATAGGGAACATCTGTTGGACTGCGGTTAGCCTCAACTCCGACATGCTGGGTACGCATCTGTGTATTTGTGACGGCCATATCCACGATACGAGTGGAAATATTTTGATCGACTGCGAAAAATTCAGCCTGCTCCTGCTCAGACCGTTCGAACTGCAATGTGCGTCCGTCAAGCGTTTCGCCGCCACGTCCATCGAGGGGCACCAGCCTCACGGGCACATCATGAAAGCGAGGCAGATTCTTAACGAGTTCAACCTCAAGAGCTTTTGGACCAAGTGGCGCATCTGAGAGTGTCTGCAGAAAGAGATTGCCGTCATCGAGCCACTGCACTGACGGCTGAAGAATTCCTTTCTCCCCGGGAATGCGCAAAAACAAAAGACACAGAGGTGATGACAACACCTTCGCAGCAATGCGCGCCGATTGGTTGATGTAATGGTTCACAGTCTGCGGTTCGCGTTTCATGATAAGCCAGCTTTCAACAATATGAGAAAGCCCCACTCCTGCTGCACGACGGCGAAAATTAATCTTCTCAGATTCAGCCAACAACTCAGGGAAATGATGCTGCAAGGGCAGATTCAATTTGCGACAGAGAGCCAACAACTGCCTTTCCATCATACGCCAACCAAGATCATGGGCAGAGCGATAGCACTCTGCAAAATAATCCATGGCACGGACCTGATCGAATGTGCTACAACACAACCCCATGAACTGCTGCACAATGCATGCGGCCAAATCGTTCTGGGCCGATTTTGCGTGATCTTTTGCAATACCCAGAATGCGCAACGCTTTGGCTCCCTCTCCCTCAAGAAACTGAAGAACCCCTTGGTACATGGGTGTGATGGGAGTTCTACGCGGATTGAGTCGACCCTCCGAAAGCGTCAGGCGCGCATCAACCTCCCGCAATAAACGGGCCAGTGATTTGCCCCAAGGCCATCCGCGCGATTGAACCGAAAAGGCCAAAAGCGGAAGAATAATGAAACCCATGCGCAATGCATCGCTCACCGGGAGAGAGATTTCAGAATCCTTGCGCCGCATAAATAAACGCATGGCTTCAATGTAGCTTTCAAGGGCGTCTTTGTACTGACCCGAGGAAAAATCCTGAAGAGCCAAGGATAGGCTTTTGAAAATGGCACCCTCAATCACACCACTGCGTTGCCGTGCAAACTGGTCGACCGTTCTGCGCAAAGGATCAACTCGGTCTGACAAAGCAAAACGCAGAGCATCCGAGAACAGCGAAAGGCCCGTGTATTGGCCATTTTCGCTTGCCTCGCGCATCTTTCTCACTTGCCTGCTATGAAAGAGCACCTCCTCGTTGCTGTTCTGGTCAACTGAGGTGTGGTTGGAGATAGGCTGATCGGAAAACTCGCGCGCAGCCGGACGACTTTCGAACTTTTTGCTTCTCTGAAGACGCTCCGAGACGTAGCCCCCAGGATGCACTTTGTTCTTCTCAGGCCAAGGTCGAGCCTTTTCTTCCGGAAGGATCTCTTCCCGTCGTGAGCGCCAAACCCGAGGAGAAGTGGTTCTGACCCAAGAACGAACGGCATTGCTCTCTATGTTCAGGACGCCACTGGAAGGCAACTGTCCATCTTTGCGTTCATCCAAAACGCGTGCGAGGCGCTCCATACGCCCCATGGGGTAGTCGAGCCAAATCACTCGCAACGCACGCACCCAACGCGCAATGTCGACACGACCGTTGGACTCCATGGCTCGCTCAAGGGTTTCTGCAATTTCAAAAGCACGGTCAATATGACCATGCTTCAGACAGTGAGCCGCAATGAGCATGTTAAAAATGGCAAAGGACCGTGTCGGCCCGGTGCGGTGCAAATTCATACGGATTGCCGCAATGAGGTATCCAAGCGATGTGCCATCGGCACCGTGCGCTTGTGCAAGTGCCAAATACATCAATCCTTGAATGTGATTTTCATTTGGCTTCTCCTTGCGCAACAACCGTGTTCCACTAAGAGCAAATGCAACAGCAACAAAACCGTAGGCTGCAAGGGCCTCGAATGACTCGGTGATAAAGCGATTGAACTTTCCGAACGGAAAAGTGAGCTTGCGGTCGATGGCATCTGCCACCTGTTCGAATGCCATGCGGTGTCGGCCCAAACCGAGCAGCAGGTGCGCCCAGTGCAGCTGGAGAATTTCCTTGCGTCCTGGCTCGAAGGTCAGAGCAACCAGCTGCTGACACACGTCACTTGCTGCAACAAGCTCATTTTGAGCAATATGAATGGTGTATTCGGTCTCAAAAACCTCACGCAGACGCGTGAGTCGTTCCTGCTGATTGCTGATGGTACTGGCCCGTTGCATGGCTCTTTCTGTGTAATATTTTGCCAATGGGTGCTCAAAATTACGTGCATGCAAACGTGCTGCCTTCAAAAATATCGTCGACGACCGCTCGGCATCAGCGAGGGTTCCGGCACCCTCAAAATGCTTTGCCAGCGACAAAACATGCTCACGCCGCGGCTTTGGATACAAATAGATAATGCGATTCGCGAGGGCGAGATGAATCTGGCGCCTGACCTGTTGATCAAGTCCGGCAAGCACCGCGGAGCGCAATTTCTCATGGCTGAATACAAAAGAGCGACGCTGGACGGGCAGGTTTTCATCTCCCATCATTTCAAAAACACCTCTGCGCACTAGGCTCAGAAGCCGAGTCTCCAGTTCCACCGAGGTGAAATCCTGCTCGACCCTAAAATATTCAAATTCGCATGCCTCGTGTGAAACCGCAGCGATGGAGGTTAAGCGCTGATCACGCTTGTCAAGCCGATCCAACGATGCCAACAGAGCCTCGATGTTGCGGGTATCAACCACAATCTGCGAGAGCTTTGCCCAGTCGACTCGAAATGTGGGGGCCCAAGGGTTGAAGTTTTTACGT
This sequence comes from Silvanigrellaceae bacterium, assembly GCA_044376655.1. GTDB lineage: Bacteria > Bdellovibrionota_B > Oligoflexia > Silvanigrellales > Silvanigrellaceae > RFOM01. The sequence goes on along the minus strand of JBILKQ010000003.1, from coordinate 23,842 downwards.
TCGGGAACGAGTGCTTCTGTTTCAACCATCTGCTTGAGAAGTTGATGCAGCAACAAAGGCGAGCCGTCACATTTCGCCGTCACAAACTCAACAAATTTAGGGGTCGGACGTTGCAATCCTGCAGACTGAAGAAACTGCATGAAATCATACTGGGTCAGTGGCGCAAGATCCCAGACATGAAAACGGCGACGCAAGTTTGAAAGCCGTGCAAGAAAATTTTCCAACACAAAATTGGTTCGGGCAATCCCTTCGCGCATTGTCATGACAAAGGCAAAACTCGCCTGATCATTGACCCGTTCAGTGATGAATTGAAAAAGCCCGATCGACTGGTTGTCAGCAAGATGGAGGTCATCGAGCAAGAAAACCAAAGACCCATCTTGCTGCGCAATTTTAGCCAACAACTCTGAAAATATCTGCTGAATTGGGACACGTACCTGTGCTACTTTTCGTGTTCTCGGCAGGCCCGAGGGCAGCGGATTCAGATTGTCTTCCATAAGTTCTAGTGCTTCCAGGCGCCCCTCTGGATCAGGCTCTTCATCATGACGCTCAACGTCGACGCTCAGTGTTGTGGAGGTCGTGCCTTTTATCAGGTGTGGGCGAAGGGCTGGAATAAGTCGCGCGACTTCCGTGGCACCACTGCCAGCTATCAGGGCCAGCTCCTGCATCAGATTCTGGAAAATATGAGGAGATCTAATCTCCAAAGCCTGCAGTTGTTCATTGATAGCAAGACTGAAGGCGCGCAAGGGCAGACGCTGCTCCGACTCCGTAAAGCGGATATGGAGGAATGGAATCTTTTGTTCATCAAGACGCCGGCGCACCTCTGAAAGACAACGAGTTCGCCCCAGACCAACACTCGAACGGATCATGGACCAGGTCACACGGGAGCGCTTCTGCCTCTGGCCGAGAATACCAACCACTTGCTCAACAAGCTCACCACGACCAACAAAAATACTGTTGAAAATTCGGCTTAGCGCGAGATCTTTGGTCGCGATGTCAAACTCATCAAACCGCTGCGAGCGCATATTTTCTTGCAACCTGCGGAAGTCCGAAAGCAGACCAAACATGCTTTGATAACGGTCTTCCGGACGCTTCTCGATACACTTCATAACGATGCGCTCAAGAACATCAGGAACACGCATGCCATCCAATTTCGAAAATGATGGCGGTTGTTTCTCTAGATGAGCTCGTAAAAGATCCTCGTTCCTGTATTCGTGGAAAGGAGTACGTCCGCAGATCAGTTCATATGCCACGATTCCAAGGCTGTAGATGTCAGCGCGCGCATCCACAGGCCAGTTAACCATCCCGGTCGATTCGGGTGCCATGTAGCTCAGTGTGCCAACGACCTCAGAGCGATTTTTTCCAAGGTCTGCATTCTGGCGCACTGGGTCGTTAAGGCGTGCCACTCCAAAGTCCACAATCTTCACTTGGATCTTACTGTCAGAGCCATCCTTAGCATTTGATACAAGAATATTCTGAGGCTTGATATCGCGGTGAACAATGTTGTGACCATGAACGTATTCAAGCGCCTCTGCCGCCTGAATCAAGACACCCAGAATCTCCAAGAGCGGTAACCGACCCCCGCGACCACGCACGTAATCGCGTAGGTTTGGCCCGTCTACGTACTCCATCACGATGTAGGCGCGGCCTTCACTCTCACCCAGTTCATAAACAGTGACTGTTCCTGGATGCAGAAGCTGGCTCATCAGGGTTGCTTCGCGCTGAAAACGCAGCTGCTCCTGGTGGGAAAGAACACTCCCCCGGCTTAGTAGTTTGATGGCAACAGCGCCGCTTCCCTCTGCACCCAAACGCACAGCACGCCATACGGCGCCGAAGCCACCGCGGCCAATCTCTTCGAGAAGCCTATAAGTGCTGTCAAGAATGCGTTCCTGCACGGATCATTGCTCCATCATCCCTGAGTCGAGTCTGATCAGTGGTGTTATCGGCGGATGACACAGGAATTGAGGGGGCTGCCAAAAAAGCCCGGAAATTCTTGCACATCAAGTCTTGTGAGCAACTCGCCGATACGACTCCCAGTTGTGGGGGCAGGCTTGAATTCGAGATATTACATGCTTTTTGGTGTTGCTTTCCTGAGTGCCTGTGGGGATTCCTCCCAACAGTTTCGGGCTCTTGAAAACAACTCCGTCCAAACAAACAAAACCGGCAGAATCCAAGAGACAACAATTTCCCCCGATTTTGTCCCTTTTGCTTCCGACTACTTAAGAGCCAACAGTGAAGCTCTGAAGAATTCATTCGTATTGGAGGATGTTCGCCTTTCTTCCTCCTTAGGTCATTTGGGCGAGAACATTCATGCTGGCGCAGAAGCTCTCGGCCTGACGTCGTTTTTTTCTGGATTTGGACTTACCAGCACGGCAACGTCTTTGCCCGAAGGTCTCCTTTGGGAGACAACCTCCTCTGCGCCAGCCCTTAATTTTTCAGATGCAAACTCGGACGTCGGTGAGGGTTCGATTGCAGAGATGCAGTTGAAACTGGATGGTATTCCCGTTCACAATGCCCGCGTCAAAATGGTTCTTGAGCGCGGAGAAACCACTTGGGTTTCTGGCTCGCGCCCATCTTGGCTGAGTGCCGCCACAGGACCTGCATCGACTCCCTTTGCATTATCAACCGAACAAGCGCGCCAATATGCATCGCGTGAGTTAAGCTTTCCGGAATGGCGTTTCCACTCGCCATCGAAGATTTATATCGCGGAAAAATCAAGAGCACGCGCAGCATATCTTTTCACAGTTTCCGCTGAGTTTGTTGCAGGCGAGCGAGCGCCATGGGTTCCTTTAGAAGTCGCTGTTGACGCCGACAAAGGGCAAATCATGTGGCAACGCCCCTTGGCGATGCATGCCAGTGCAACAGCCCAACTCTATATCGAGAACAAAACAGTTTCAGCGAACACCGAAACCGTGACGCTGCCCGATCTGACCAACGGTTCGCGCTTGAACCACAATCTCTTTGACGTCTACAACTGCAATCGAACACCTCGCCATCTTGAGACAACGCTCGGAAACAACTGCCAGCAACGCGCCACTGCATCGACAGGCTCATTTAACATCTCATACACCAGCAGCGACTATGATGATCTTGTCGCGTATGCCGGTATCACCAAGGCCATGGAAAAATTCCGGGCTCTTGATCAATCGAGCTTGAGAGCAGACTGGGATCAAACAAAGTGGCCCGGTTCTCGTGCAAGTTTCGGACTCGAAAGCAGCGGCTCGGGAGCTTCTCCAAGGCGTTTGATGGTTTTTGTGAACACAGAAACTCAATCGCCCACAACCAACGCCTGCGGCAAAGACACAACGCCAGACAACGCGCAGTATGTGTGGCAGGGACGCACAGGCAACGGCAATCCAGAAATTCTGATTGGCTATGGTGGTTACAATTCAAGCCGGTGTGGAGTGTTTCAAGATCTCGGAAAAGACATGGATGTTGTCATGCATGAATTCGGGCACCATTTGGTTTTCCGTGGACTCTCAAACACCAAGCAACAGAGCGTTGCTCTGCATGAGGGTTTCGCCGACTACTTGACCTACGCTGTCACCGGCAACAATCTTCTCGGCGAGAACACCTCTCCCGGTCGATCTTCGTTGCGCAACGGAACAACTCGCCAAAGAACATACACCCGTTTCAGCAGAAGAAGCGACGGCACCTACATCAGCGTTCCACAGGCACTGAGTGCACCGCACTCAGTGGGTGAACTTTGGTCAGGAATTCTTTGGGAAATGCGCGATGCTCTTGGCCGCGATGCATCCAATTCCTACAAAATGGACAAAATTGTTTGGGACAGCATTGACCTCATCAAAAGCGACGGTGAAATCTACGATGGTGTTTTGGCTCTCTCCGAAAGTGCCAAGCGTTATGCTGCACGTTTTGGTGACGATGCACAGCAATTGCAGAGCACAATTCACAAGATTTTCGTGAAATATGAATTTGCTGCGCTGAGCCCAGATGGACAATTGATGCGCACCGAGTTCATGGGCCCTGGGACGACCCCAGTCGCCGAACCTCAAACCACCGCGAGTAAAAAGAAACGATGGGGCTGTGGAGACATCGCCCTCGCCAGCAGCAGCTCAGGTGGTGAAAGCTCCACCGGCTCGAGTCCATGGCTGTTTGCCCTGCTGCTTGCAGCGCCACTGTTGATTCCATCCTGCACAGCACTGACACGCAAGCGAGTCCGTGTCCCAGTTCGCGCGCGTGTGCGCAAAGTCAAAAATTGACCCTTGGTCGTTATCGCTGTAACACTTTCAGCAGGTTGATTCCGGAAAAATCTGTCGCGGCCACTCCGCGTTTCAAAAAGGACGTCAAGATGCGTTTTTTGACTTTGGCACTTTGCTCGACTTTGCTTTCCACCACTGCTCTTGCGGCCAACAAACCCCAGTCCGGCAAAGCAATTAAAGACAAAACCAGCTACGCGCTAGGTTTTCAATTTGGACAGGGCCTGCATCGTCTGGGTGCAGAAATCAATGTGGAGTCCTTCGGCAAGGGCCTCGGTGACGCACTTGCGGGCAAAGCCGGCATGATGACCGAGGACGAAGTGCTCAAGACGGTCGCTGAATTCGAGCAAAATCTCCGCTCAAAAATGGAAACTAAGAAACGTGCTGAAGGCGAAACCAACCTGAAAGAAGGGAAAGCCTTCCTCGAAGCCAACGCCAAGAAGCCAGGTGTCAAGGTTCTCCCGAGCGGATTGCAATACCAGGTGATCACCGAGGGCAAGGGCAAGTCGCCCAAAGCCACCGATGTGGTGCGCACCCACTATCGTGGCACACTGCTGAATGGCAAAGAATTCGATAGCTCTTACGCACGCAAGGAGCCGGCCGAATTTCCAGTCAATGGTGTCATCAAAGGCTGGACAGAAGCTCTTCAGCTCATGAAAGAAGGCTCAAAGTGGAAGCTCTTCATTCCCGCAGATCTCGCCTATGGTGCGCAAGGCGCTGGCGCTGACATCAGTCCAAACTCCACGCTCATCTTCGAAGTAGAGCTTCTCGCAATCAAGTCTAACGAAACAGGCAAAACGTCTCGCTAATCGTTGAGTGTTGAAAAGATCAACAGGTGTCAAGATGATTGACACCTGTTTTTTTTTGGAAATCTTTCAACCCACCGCAAAAGCGACACGTTTTGGATACATCATTTGGCACATTTCTTGGTGCTCTCTGCTCTAGAGACGCTCGGCTGAGCAATTCAGTCCGGAGAGGCAGGCCATGAAATCAGTTTTCTACACTCTTGTTGTTGCCCTGCAGCTCACCAATGTTGCTTGCTTTCAGGAGGGAATAGAACAAGCGACCGAGCCTTTTGTTCCTCCCAATTCTTCCACTGACCCCCGAATTCCCGCACGCCAAAACGTCGGAACACCGCCGCGCCAGGGTATGGCATCATTTCCACGCCCGAATGTTTCCGCTGCGGAATCCCGCACAGAGGAAGAGAACCCTGCCGCTTCCGACAGCGATCGTCTGGCGGCGTGGTACAGCGTGCGCGCCAACTATGTAACCGTTCTGTCGGATGTTGCTGAGTTCTACAAGCCGGTCCGGTACAACGGCTGTGTGGCCTTCCTCTCCGCTGCATTGCGCCGTATCGGCGTGAACATTCCCATTGCTTCTGCACAGCAAGAATCGCCGTCACTCGTAACGCGTCCGTTTTCACAGTACCTTGAGAACAGGCTGGGTTGGCGGCGTATTGGTTCGGCATCCAACTTGAGAGCCGGAGATGTGGTTTTCACGCGCGACAACCTATCCTACCCAGGCTACCCGGCACACACATATATGTTCCAGGCCTGGAGTCGTCGTGACCTTGGTATAGCTCTGGTGATCGACAACCAAGATTTCACCCACGAGCGCAACATCTACGACAACGATACAGCCTTCAACTTCACCCCCTATGCCTACGCCCTGCGGTCGCCCTGACTTCACCCAACCAGCACAGTTCGGCTATACTCAAGAGGCCCTCTCGCACATTGCTGAACTGGAGGCCACTTGAGGAAAAACATTTGGATAGCATTCTGCTCCGTGCTCTTGACGGCCTGCAATTCACTTTTTTATCACCCCGACAAACTCTCCTACAGTTTGCCTGAACAACTTTCACAAAACTTTGCAGAGCATCGCATTCCCGTTGGTCAAAAAGGGGAAACTCTGCACGCTTGGCATCTGCGCACTACAAAACAAAAAAAAGGCACAATAGTTCACTTTCATGGCAATGCGCAGAACATGACTTCGCATGTGTTCTTTGTGGCATGGCTGCTCGACGAAGGTTACGATCTTGTGACCTTTGATTATCGGGGATATGGCAAGAGCGATGGCGAAGTCAGCCGTGAAAGCACAATTGAAGATGGTATCGCCGTGCTAAAATGGACAGCAGAGAAGATCGACCCAAACAAAATTTTTGTTGTCGGTCAAAGCCTCGGTGGGGCTATTGCCCTTGTTGCACTGAGCAAATCAGAATTCCCTGCCGTGCAGAAAATTGTCCTCGACTCCACGTTCCCCTCATACCGCAAACTCGCACAGAGAAAATTGGCTTCATTTTTCCTTACCTGGCCGCTGCAATGGCCACTTTCTTTCCTCGTCTCGGATAACGAAAGCCCATACGATCACCTCGAAACTCTCGCACGCACTCCTTGGCCTTTTTTCATCGTTCACGCCGAAGGCGATCCGGTGGTTCCCTATTCTGAGGGGCTTCATCTTGCTCGAGCGCTTGAGTCTCGTGCAGGCTCAAAAGTTCGCTTCCGCACCGAGCCAAGCAGAGTGCACACTGTCTGTATGCAATCCACGACTCGCAACGCCTGCATGGAAGCTGTTGCAGCTTTTCTCGATGACAAGCATTCCTCAACACAGACTTCGGAAGCACAAAATCAATGAAAGCTTTGGTTAAACGCTTCAGCTGGCTTGTTCATCCCATTACCGTGTTTGTGTTCGCACAAATTTGCTGGGCATTGCTCGTTTTCACATGGATCTGGTGGTACTTCGACCGAGAACAGGCCATTTCCGATGCGCTCGCAAAGCTACCGGCACCCCCCGATATCCAAGCCGGACAGTGGATCATTCTCCTTCAAGGCATCATTTTGCTAGCGCTGATCCTTGTGGGTCTGCTCGTCACATTCATTTCCCAGCGCAAGCAGGTTCGCCTCAACCGTCTTCATGAGTCTTTTCTCAGCAATATCACTCATGAACTAAAAACACCGATTGCCAGCATTCGCCTCGCCACTGAAACCATGATGATGCGCGATCTTGCCCTTGAAGATCGAAAGAAATTTTTAGGTCGCACCCTTTCAGAAACTATCCGCCTACAAAATCTGGTGGACAGCATTCTTGTCGCTGCTCGCCTAGAATCACGAAGCTACGGATCACAAAAGGAAATCATCGACCTCGTATCCCTTGTTGAACAGACTGTCGCGCAGTTTCGCGAACGCATCGGCTCCGAGCGTGAGATCAACTTCGAACAAAAATTTCTTATCAAGAGCAGAGAGTTTTTGCTTCAAGGAGATCCTATCCAGCTTCAGATGGTCTTCGACAACCTTCTTTCAAATGCGTACAAATATACGGCAGAGAGCGGAAAAATTGATATCAGCTGTACACTCGGTCTCAAGAGCTTCTGTGTCGACATCAAAGACAACGGAGTCGGCATTGAAAAAGAGGCGCTGAAGAAGATTTTTGAAAAATTCTATCGTGCGGAGGGCACCGGACGCATTCGTGTTCAGGGGTCAGGGCTCGGTCTTTTCATTGCACATTCCGTCGTTCTCCAGCACGGTGGCGAACTCACTGCCACGAGTGAAGGACCAGAAAAAGGGGCTGAGTTTCATGTCGAATTCCAAGGGAAAGTTACTGCTCGTCGAGGATGAGCCCGCTATTGGCGAAGCTCTTCAGTTTAACCTGGTCAGCGAGGGGTTCGAGGTCGATTGGAAACGCGATGGCCTGACGGCCTTCGACGCCCTGTGCAACGATGCCAACCATTATGATGCAGTCATCCTCGACCTGATGCTGCCATTTGTCAGTGGATTTGAAATCCTTGCTCGAATTCGGCCGCTGGCAGAGCGCTTGCCCATTTTGGTTTTGAGTGCACGTAGTCTTGATGCCGACAAGGTCAAGGCTCTCGAACTGGGAGCCGATGACTACGTCACCAAGCCCTTCTCTCTGCAAGAGCTCATCCTGCGGGCACATGGCCTTGTGCGGCGGGGTCAGTGGGCACGCGAAACTTTGCGCAACTCCACCGAGACCTTCAAGCTCGGAAAAGCCGAGTTTTCCCCCACAAGCCATACGGTCGTTTCCGCCGCGGGAGAAACAATCAAGATCACCCCAACCGAAATGCTTTTAGCAAAAACGTTTTCGAGCAACCCCGGACGAGTTTTATCGCGTCAGGAATTGCTCGAAAATGTATGGCAGTATTCTAGCGGCACTGAAACCCGCACGGTCGATGTGTTCGTCGCCAAACTACGGCGCTACATCGACAATGGTTCGGAACAATCTGCCATCGAGACCATCAGAGGTCTCGGATACCTTTACAATCCGACACCCGCAACCGGCGCCTGAGGGCGCGCAGAAGTCTGCTGCGGCTGAGGTTGAGGCTTGGCCGGACGCCCATGAATTTGAGAATGAATCGCTTCTTCTGTGGGGCGAACAACGTTCTTCACTACCCCGAGAATCTCAAGTGCACGGATCATGATCCAGGTTTGATCCAGCTGCCACCAGCGCCAACCGTGCCGTGCAAAGCGGGCATGGGCATGGTGGTTGTTGTGCCAGCCTTCACCAAAAGCCAGAACCCCAATAATAGCGTTGTTCTTCGAGTGATCACCGATGCGATTGGCATTATCACCAAACATGTGAGCAACCGAGTTAACACACCAGGTGACGTGATACATCGCTATCATGCGAACAAAGATGCCCCAAATCGTAAAACTCATCGCCATGTGGAAATCGAATCCCGTAGGCGCAGCTGCAAATACCGTTCCACCAAGCGCGAACAATGACAATCCCAACACAACTTGAAGATGAATCATGTAGTTTTCAAGGAACACAAAGAAAGGACGTTTGGCGAGATCTGGGGCGTAGTGTTTGTACTCATCGAACTGAGCGAGGTCACAACGCAGATTCACAAGCCAACCAAAGTGAGCGTACCAGAATCCCTTGGTCACATCGTGAGGGTCACGCGGCGTATCGGAATAGGCGTGATGCACGCGGTGGGTGCCGATCCAGTTGATCGGGCCACCTTGGCAGGCCAGAGTTCCACACAGAGCTGCGAAATTCTCAAGCCAGCGCGGTGCATGAAACCCATGGTGTGCAAGCAGGCGGTGAAAACCGAAAGTAATACCAATCATTCCGGTGATGTAGTAGAAGAGAATAAAGGTTGCGAAACCAGCCCAAGAGAAATAGGGAACAGCACCCACCAAAGCAATCAGATGAACAGCACCTATCCAAAGGACATTGCGCCAGGAGAATTCCGATTGCTGCCACGACGATCTTAGCTTCATAAGCTCAACCTCATTTTTCAGGGAGACAAATCTATCGTCCCCTTTATCTCTGAGGTCGGCCCGAGATTCCGCAAAGTCATGTAAAAAGAGTGTAAAGAGGCATTTTAAGGCAGAATTACGGATGAATTTGAGGCTGTTGAAAAATGAAAGCCGCCCGTTGGGGCGGCTCAAACTCGCTCAAATCGAAGGTCCAACTCAATTTTTGAATCGTTTGCCCTTGACCGCAGCAAGATCCGGTGGCGCGATAAACTTGGCCGTGTTTGTCGTCTCGATAATCTCGTAACCGGCTGTTCCCAAATTTGCAGAGCCATCGATCACATAGTTGCCGCTGTCATCTTGTTTAAAGCATTGCCGGCTCACGCCAGCACCCATCTGCTTTTCCACAAAATCGGTTGCAAGTTGACCGTCAATAGCTGGCTTGGCCCATTTATCAGAGCCGCGTAAATAGTTGAAGTTTGCATCAGCGTTGCTTGCCGAACCGCCATTTTCGATATTGAAAAAGGGATGATACCAACCATCTGGCTTGATCGCAGTTCCATTCTTAATCGCCTTGCGGATACTGAGATCGCGCGCAGCACCACTCACTGAACAGCCTTTGACCTTACTGTCACCATCCTTCTCAACTTTGAAGACAAAACCACGCGCAGCTTCGTTGAAATTTCCGCCAGGGTTTCTCCAGAAACTCACAGTTCCCGTGCCATCGGCTTGGTTCACGTCAAACTCAACCAAAGAGCTTGCGTCGATGTTGTCGTTGGGTTGACCTGCAGGGTTCTCGGGGATCGTGTTGAAATTCACGAGTCCCGCGGCATCAAAGACCTCTGTATAAGAGGTTGCAAAACGAGCCCGGCGCACGGAGGCGCGAATCTTCTTCGCTCCGCCTTCATCCGAGCGAGCGTATTCAATACTCAGCAGCATATTTTTACCACCATCGCTGCCTTCGCCCGAGCGCTTAATCGAAATCACACCGTTATAGGCCACGTTGTCGGTCGTTGAACTCGGACGATGCACAATCGTGAGCTCTTCCGACGAGGAACCGCGCGAAGAAACAACACGAGTTTCAAAGACGGGTTTGCCTTCGTTGTCTGGCAAGCGCTTAAGCTTCACTGAAGTAAATGAGGGAGCATTGGGATCGTTTGGACGCTTGCCCTGCATATCTTGTGTCAGGTCGAGCTCGTCACCGGCGGCAGCAGGCAAAGTCTTACCGTTCTTCTTTGCCAAACATGCCATAGCTTGTGCGCGATCGAGCTGCTGGTCGATAATCTCCTCAATTTCTTTCATCTCTTGACGGGCATAGGACACCATGCACACTTCATCGGAACCTGGTTTGGTGCTTTTTCCGTTCTTCGTTCCCTGAGGAGCTGAGTTGCCTCTTGCTCCATAAATCATATCTTGATCAAACTGATAACAATTCTCGCCGCTCGGACGTTGAATTTTGAAACGCTTCCTCATGTTGGCAAAGCAGTCATCCACGTTGCCTTCGAGGATCTGCTTGGCATCAGAACGCTTCTGCTCGAGGGTTTGGCCTTTGGTGTTGGTCTCATCGAGATTCAACTCACCAGTGAGTGCAAGTGAGCTTTTGGTCGTTGTTTGCGGAAAGGTTGGAATACTGAGGCCATCCGGGTAGCCAATAGCGAGAGCATTATTGATTGCATCGGTAATAGTTTCACCCGAGCTGCTGCTTTTTTTCCTACCGCAGGACATAAGCGCCACGGCACCCGCAAGACCAAAAACCAACACAAATTTCTTTTGCATGACCCACTCCTCAACACACTATTTTCAATTTCAGCTTCTGCGTCTCGGCAAAATCACACACTGGCGCACAAGCCCGAGCATCAATGTACTCTCAAATTGAAGCGGGTCGCAGGGCGGGCAAATGACACGTCAAGGGATCGTCAGGCAGGTTCAGTTTATCTACATCCCTAAAGAGCGCACATTACAAAGCGCAACCAAGAATTTAAGGGGAAATCTGTTCCATAACAATCTTGGTGACTTTCCCTTCAAGAGCACGGGATACGACCTTGAATACTGTTCCAGGTGGAAAAAGCACCTCAGCTTCACTCTTAAAGCTTGAAAGTTCATCGACCATTTTCCCGGTCCTACTCTTGATGACAAAAAGTGTGTTCCCAGAAAACTTTTGGACTGCGTTGCGGGTCGTGCTTGTGAAAGCCTTTTCAGTAACTCGCACCCCCACTGTGTAGGCAGCTGATACATCCGAAGTTAAAGTTGTTCCTCGGAACACCGTCCCAACAAATGACTTCGAAACCATTTTACTCAACCCGGAACTCGCGGCCTCGATCACCGGCTGAAGCTTCGTGAGCTTTGCGGAATCGGCAGCACGAAGGGCTGCATTCATTTCGCCATATCCAATCCGGGTATAATGATTAATAGCTGCAACTTCGACCATGTCCAGATTCTTGTAAGCAGGATTATCGAGTAGCGATCGTGCAAACTGATAGCTATGCGAGGAATTCACAGCAATGAATTCTTCAGCCTTGAGGAGTGTTTGGGGGCTGGCCACATGACGAGTGAGGTTGATTGCACCATTAGCAAAGGAGGTAGGAACAGACTTAACAGTTCCCGAAACAAGGCGAATTGCTCCCAAACTGCTGATGACCGTTCGTGCACCAAACAACACGGGACCTATGCCTGCCGTGGCCACACCTTCGATCACCATGTTTCCAATTTCATCATCTGGTGCGATTCCGGCATCGATGCAGCGGCAGCCTCCGCCATCGCAGAAGTGAACCGCGTTTTCGGTGCATTTGCGTGGCGTGTTGGGCGGGCAAACCGATTTCGTGCGCGACACGAGATTGGACGACAAGGTCCACCAGCGTTTTTCGCCAGCCAATGACCCGCCACGCACGATAATCTTCATCAAGCGTGCGTTTTTTTCTTCATTCAATATGGTGAGCTCACGAATCACCGGGATACCGTTACCAACGTATTGTGCACCGCGGTTGGCTTCGAGATCATCAACACTCGCAAAAACCGGAATGTTACCTTTGGTCATCATAAAATGGCTGGGCCAGACCGTGCAGGCGGGCACAGCGGAAGTCGATGCCTCTTGGGCGCCAGGAGGCTTACAGGCATGGAGAAAAACAAAAAGAACAACAAGTGAGAGTGCCAACGAGAGCAACTCACACGAACGCCGTGCGCGACGAAGCTGCATAGGAACCTGCTTGAACTAGAGGTTTTCTCCCATGATACGCAAAATCTCTGGAACGTCAGCCTCAGTCACAGCATTCCAACGCTTTTGCCCCGGAAAGGCACTCAGGGTGATTCCATCCTTATGGCAAAAACCTTGACAAAGACTTCTGTTCACCCAGACCTGCACACCGCGCTGCGCTCCCCAGGCCATGGCCGCCTGGCGAAAAGAATTGAAAAAAGCATTGCCCCGTTCAACACCACAACTCGGAAGTGGATTGTTGCCGGGGCGTTCATTCACACAAACTAAAAATTGAATGTCGCAGCGCTGCGCAACAGGTTTCACCCTTTCTGCGCCCCACGCACAACAAGCTGCGCAAAATCTTCGGCTTTGAGACTGGCACCGCCGACCAAAGCGCCATCAATATCAGGCATGCCCATCAGCTCATCAACATTCTGAAGAGTCACACTACCGCCGTATTGAATCCGCATGCGACTAGCAATATCAGCCCCCAAAGACTCCTTCAGCCAGCCACGAATGAACGCATGTGCTTCTTGAGCCTGAGCTGCCGTGGCTGCTCTGCCCGTGCCAATTGCCCAGACGGGTTCATATGCAAGTGTGAGCATCGGACGTGCAGGGTCAGAGCCCAGAGCTGCAGACCAGTGCTTGATTCCTGTAGACGCGAATCCTTCGGAAAGCTGTGTGGTGAGGACCTCTTGCCAGCGTCCTGCATCGCGCTCTGCCAGGGTTTCTCCCACACAAAGAATCGCTTGAAGACCAGCACCCAGGAGAGCAGCAACACGCTGGCCCGCAGTGGAGTTTGTTTCACCACACATTTGCCGACGCTCGCTGTGCGCCACCAAGCTACCGACAATGTCGGTGGCTTTAAGCATCGTTGTAGAAACTTCGCCCGTGAATGCGCCCGAAGCTGCCCAATGACAGTTCTGCGCAAACCATTGCAGGCCACGAAAACGAGTTGTTAGTCCTGGGAGCAACAAAGCACTCGCGGCCAATCCAACGTCAACGTTGTTCAGAGAACTCACAGCAGGTGCAAACGCCTCACAGAAGGCCTGAGCCTCCTGTGGAGTTTTGTTCATTTTCCAGTTGCCCACAAAAATCTTGCGACGCGATGTCATAGTGCAGCCCTCAAAACTTTGATTCCAGGCAGTTCCTTGCCTTCAAGCAGCTCCATGCTCGCGCCACCACCGGTCGAGACGTGCGAGACCTTATCAGCCAATCCAAAGGCAGTAATGGCTGCAGCGGAATCGCCACCACCAACGATCGTGGAACCCGAGCATTGTGTCAGGGCTTCAGCCACGCGGCGTGAACCTTCGGCAAAAGCCTCCCACTCGAACACACCCATTGGACCATTCCAAACCACGACTTTCGAAGAGCGGATTGTATCGGCAAAAAGAGCTGCGGAGCGAGGACCAATATCTAGGCCCATCAGGTGATCAGGAATGTCTGTCGAATTGCAAGCCACGGCCATCGTGCCCTCGGCGAACTCGGATGCACAGACGTGATCCACTGGAAGAATAATTTTCACACGACGAGCCTCTGCAGCGCGGAGAATTTCGCCCACGAGCGAAAGCTTGTCCTCTTCCACGCGCGACTTGCCAACTTTGTGCCCCATGTAACGGAGGAATGTATAGGCCATCGCCCCACCAATAATCATGTTGTTGGCAATGGTGGTGAACTTCTGGAGAATCGCGATTTTGTCGGAGACCTTCGCTCCGCCGAAAATTGCGGTCACAGGTGCTTGAGGCTTGCGGAATGCTCCCTCAAGGAAGTCGATCTCTTTTTGAACAAGGAAGCCGGCTGCGCGACGCTCAAGCGGGAACTCTTCGGCCACAGCAACCATTGAAGCATCAGCGCGGTGGCAGGTGCCAAAGGCATCGTTCACATAGAAATCCATGTTTTTGGCAAGCACCTTGGCAAAGTCACGGTCACCTTTTTGTTCCTGTTTGTGGAAACGGAGGTTCTCGAGAAGAATCAGTTGCTGCTGACCCAACTGCTGCACGATGCGGTCGAAACCGTCGAGGAGATAGTCGCTGCAGAGAAGAACTTCCTTGCCCAGGTGAGCAGCAATTTTCTCACCCACGGGAGCCAGACTAAATTCCTTTTCCAAACCCTCGCCTTTGGGACGACCCAGATGCGAGCACATCACCACGCGACAGCCCTTTTCAAGCAACCATTTGATGGTTGGAAGAGCAGCCGTGATGCGCGTTTCATCGGTCACAACCCCAGCCTTCAATGGCACGTTCAGATCCAACCGAAGAAAAACAACCGGACGATTGAAGCCCGAAAAATCCAGATCCGTCAGGGTTCTGAGCCGCGCCACCATAGAGGTCTCCTTGTCAAGGTCTTGAGAAATGCTTCGCCAGGGGGGCGATTCAACCGTGAAGGAGCAGAGCTTGTCAACAAGTTGAGAAACAGAGCGCGGTGTGAGAATAATAGGCGCTACGTCATTTAAACGCCCTGAGGTTCTGCAGAAATGGCATCGACCCCTATCAAGAACGACCTTTTCGCCAGCGAAAACATCTATTCTATTATTTTGTGCGGCGGCTCGGGAACACGCCTCTGGCCCCTGTCCCGCAAACAGCGCCCCAAACAATTCCTCGCGCTCGGTGGCAGCGAAGACACCTTGCTGCAGACCTCCATTGAGCGTGTGAAGAACATTTCTCCGGAAAAGAAACGCTGGATTGTTACTTCAACAGCCCAGGAGGGGCTTGCCAAAGAACAAACCGCGGGCAGCGTCTCCCGGATTATCTCCGAACCACAACCACGCAACACAGCCCCCGCCGTGGCCCTGGCGGCATGGCAGCTCATGCAATCAGATCCCGACTCGGTGATGCTGGTGCTCTCCAGTGACCACTCCATCCAAAACGTCCGTTCGTTTGAGCAAACCGTGGCCGATGCCGTGAAGCTCGCGCGCCAGAACCTTTTTGTCACAGTGGGTATTCAACCCACCTACCCTGCCACCGGCTTCGGATATATTGAGTGGGGATTACCTCTCGACAAAAACGCCCAGATCCTTCCTGCTGCAAAGTACAACGAAACCCCTCAGGAGGCGGTTGGCTTCAGCGTGCGCAGCTTCCGGGAAAAGCCCAACCAGGCGGCCGCGGAACAGTTCATCCGCACGGGTAAATACCTTTGGAATGCCGGAATTTTTGTTTGGAAGACGCGCACTTTCTGGAATGCCTTTTCACATATTCAACCAGAAATGGCGAAAATCATCGAAAACATGACTCCGGCAAGCATGGCTACTGATTACGCCAAGCTCGAATCGCAGCCCATCGACATCGCTTTCATTGAGCAAACAAGCCACGTTGCCTGTGTGCCTGCGCTGTTCGACTGGAACGACGTGGGGAGTTGGTCTGCGGTGCGGGAATGCTTTGAACAAGACAACAACGGCAACAGCATTGCCGGGGACGCGTATGTTTCCGATACTCGGAATTCAGTCATCCACAGCAGCGGTCCTTTCGTTGCAGCGATCGGCGTGGAGAACCTGGTGGTGGTGGCTACACCCGACGCCGTTTTGGTGATGCCCACCTCGCGTAGCCAGGATGTCAAGAAGGTCATTGCGCATCTAGAAGGACAAAACCGTACTCAACTTCTCTGAAAATCAAATAAAGGACGTCACGGATGACACTCAAACCTCTCCTGATGGCAGCACAGGGCCAGCGCCCCAAACATACACCTCAGTGGCTGATGCGGCAGGCAGGTCGTTATCTTCCAGAATACCGTGCCATCCGTTCCCAAAACGACACCCTCACTATGTTCAAAACACCGCGCATCGCTGCTGAGATTACTCTGCAGCCCTTGCGCCGTTTTCCATCACTCGATGCCGCCATCGTTTATGCCGACATTCTTTTGATCCCTGATGCCCTCGGCTTGGGTCTGCAATTTGTTCAGGGTGAAGGTCCTGTGTTCAGCCGCCCCATCCGCAGTGAAAGCGATGTGCAGTGGCTCGAAGAACAAGCCTCCAATGTTGATGCTGTGATGGCAAAACTCGACTATCTGAACGAAACACTGCAGATGGTCAAATCTCAACTTGCACCCGAAGTGACTCTGATTGGCTTTGCCGGTGCACCCTGGACAGTGGCCAGCTATATGCTTGAAGGCCAGAGCGCCCATGGCGAATTTCACACTTCAAAGCTGTTTATGCTGCAACACCCAAGCCTGTTCGAGAGGGTCATGGAAGTCGTCACCCGACTCACCATCACCTACCTCGAGCGTCAGGTGAACGCAGGTGCCGAAATACTCCAGATTTTTGAATCCTGGGGAGGGGCACTGACACCATCGCAGTACGCTCGCTTCTGTGCTCCGTATAGCGAACGCATTATTGCCGCGCTGAAGCCCAAGGTTCCTGTGATTCACTTTGTGGGCGAAAGCGCAGGTTTACTCCCCGAAGTCCTGGCCACCAACGCAGACGTTCTCGGAGTAGACTGGCGACAAGATCTCGCTCGTGTGGGCCATGCTGCACGTGGGAAAGTCAAAGCGCTGCAAGGGAATCTCGACCCACTCATTCTCCACGCGAGTCAGCGTGAGCTCCAAAATGCACTCGAGCATATTCTTTCAGCCGGACAGAAGCTGGAGGACCTCGGATACATCTTCAACCTGGGACATGGCATCCGCCAAACCACTCCGGTTGAAAATGTTGCTTTTGTCACAGATTTCGTGCGCAAATTCAGACCCTGATTGCATCTCAGAACTGCAATTTTGATCACACGCTTTTCAGTTGAAGGGGAATTTCATGAAGTTGTTGAAAGTGATTGGTCTTGGCCTGGCAAGCCTTGCATCCACAGCCTTCGCCGCAGGCGGCGAGCTTGTCATCAATTCGATGCACTCCGACCCGACCTCAAAAAAGGCCTTCGAGACAATTCTAAGCGACTTTAAAAAAGAGCACGCCAATATCAACGTCAAGGTCAACATCATCGACCATGAATCCTACAAGGTCCAGATCCGCACATGGCTGCCCAACAATCCACCCGATGTGGCGACATGGTTTGCTGGCAACCGTGCCAAATTTTTTGTCGACAAAAACCTCGTTGAGCCGCTCGACGATGTCTTCTCGAGCGCTGCAGGACAATTCTCTGAAGGTGCACTTTCTGCCATCTCCTTCAATGGCAAAAAGTATCTGATGCCCACCAACTACTACCATTGGGGATTCTACTATCGGAAAGATCTCTTCCAAAAAGCGGGCATTACTGCTGCTCCCAAAACTTGGGATGAATTGGTCTCTGCTGCGCAAAAACTCAAAGCAGCCGGAATTACCCCTGTTGCCATCGGAACAAAGCAAGCGTGGCCAGCTGCGGCTTGGTTCGATTTCATCAACATGCGGGTGAACGGTTATGCCTTCCACATGAATTTACTCTCAGGAAAAGGCAGCTACACCTCACCTGAAGTGAAAAAAACCATGTCTACATGGGCACAGCTTGTGAAGGTTGGCGCGTTTCCTGAAACGGCCGCAGCCATGACTTGGCAAGAGGCCTCCGCATTGTTGTGGCAAGGCAAAGCAGCGATGTACCTCATGGGCAATTTTATTTCCTCGGAAATTCCCTCCGCCGTGAAAGCTCAGGTCGATTTTTTCCCCTTTCCAACAATCGATCCCAAAGTTCCAACGGCTCAGGTTGCCCCCACCGATGTTTATTTCATCCCCGCAAAGGCTAAGAACAAGGCCAATGCCAAACTGTTCATGGCTTTCCTTGCGCGTCCTGATGTTCAGCAGAAATACAATGAGGTCACCGGCCTTCTGCCAGTCAATACCAAAGCAAAAATCGATACAAAAAATACATTTCTTAAATCCGGACAGCAGATCCTCGGTCAAGCCACTGGACTATCACAGTTCTTCGATCGCGATGCGGAACCTGAAGTAGCCAAGGTTGGCATGGACGGATTCGTTGAATTCCTGCGTCATCCCGATCGTACGGATACGATCCTGAACCGCATTGAAACCACCCGCAAACGCGTTCATCGCTGATTTTCAAAGGACATCTGTTGCCATGGCAGGCTCGTTGTCATTCATGCAGAGACGCGACCACAGGACAGCATGGCGCTTTCTCGCGCCATCGCTTTTCCTTTACAGTCTCTACGTCATTTTCCCGATCTTTTTTTCGCTCTATCTGAGCGTGACGCAATGGGACGGCGTGAGCAGCCAGGTTCTGCCGTTGTGTCTTGGAAGCGAAACGAGCTGCTTCCAGAACTTCATCGACCTCTGGAACGATGAAGTGTTTTGGATGTCTCTGAAAAACAACATCGTCTGGCTGATCTTCTTCAGCCTTTCAGCACCGCTTGGTCTCGCATTGGCTTTGCTCTTCCATGTTAAATCCAAAGCTGCGAGCTTCTATAAGTCGCTTCTATTCATGCCCATGGTGTTCAGCCTTGTGGTTGTAGGAACCATCTGGAGCTGGTTCCTACAACCTGAATTTGGCTTGGTGGAATACATTCTCAAGGCAGTGGGAGTTCTTGGTGCCAGTGAAAATTTCACCATGATGGCGAGTGAACGCTGGGCCACCGCCGGCCTCATTGCCGCAGCAGCCTGGCCCCATGCTGCCTACTGCATGGTTTTGTATTTGGCAGGACTCTCTAACCTTCAGAAGAATGTCGTTGAGGCCGCAGAAATTGAAGGTGTCAGCAAGTGGCAGATGCTCTGGTATATTGTTTTGCCCATGCTGCGCCCCGCCACAATCATTGTTGTGATTGTCACCATGATCGGCGCTCTGCGTGCATTCGACCTCATCTCAATCATGACAGCTGGAGGCCCTGCCAACAGCTCCAACGTGCTTGCTCTCTACATGTACCAACAAACATTTGAAAACTTTCGCTATGGCTATGGTGCAGCCATCTCGGTGGTGCTTTTCGCCATCAGTCTGCTTTTGATTCTCATCTATCTCAAACAGACCCTGAAAGACGAAACAGGACGGAGCTGAGACCATGGAACCCAAACGTAGAGGCCCTGTCTATTGGATTTTTGCAACTCTGCTTTTGCTGCTGTGGATTTCTCCAATCCTGGCAAGCCTCCTGACGAGCATAAAAACTCTCGAAGAGCTGAACGAAGGGCGGTACTGGAGTTTGCCCAAAGCCTTCAGCCTCAGCAATTATATTGAAGCTTTCACAGTTGGAAAATTCTCAACCTATTTCTTCAATTCACTGATCATCACAATTCCGACTGTTCTTGCTGTCCTGTTCTTCTCCTCGCTTAACGGCTATGTACTTGCGAAACTTCGATTCCGCTGGAACAAAAAACTCATGCTTGTCTTTTTGGGGGGCATGCTTCTGCCGTTCCAAATTCTCCTTATCCCGGTTTTTTATCTCTCAAACCAATTTCTCCACACCTACGATACCCGCCTTGGCGTCATTCTTTTTCATGTTGCTTTCCAACTCGGGTTTGCTTCTTTCTTCATGCGAAACTTCATCCGCACCATCCCCGATGGAATCATAGAGGCTGCAAGAGTGGATGGATGCAGTGAATGGAGAATTTACTCCACCATGGTGATGCCACTGATGCGGCCTGCCTTGGCTGCACTTGCAACCCTGCTCTTCACCTGGATTTGGAATGATTATCTGTGGTCCTTGATCTTGATTCAAACCGACGAGCTCAAGCCCATCACGGCTGGGCTCCAAAACCTTAAGGGGCAATGGATTGCCAGTTATCATTTGCAAAGTGCAGGTGCCGTGATTGCTGCCATTCCTCCGGTTTTGATCTTTGCCTTCCTTCAAAAACACTTCATCCGCGGGCTGACCATGGGAGCAGGAAAATGAGTAATCTTTTTATTGAGGCGACCTTCGAAAAGGCACAGCTTTTCAATCGTGCAGCGCGCTTCACTCAGCGCACCGAAAGTGAATACGAAGCGCACCTTGAACTCCCCGGACAGCATGGCCTGGCCACTTTTACCCTGAAGCGGGAGAACCTCGCAGCACTTGGACTGCGTGCCTACAACCAATGGTCGCTGCGCATCAAGATTTTGGGGAACACTGGACCGCTGCAATGGCCGTTTAAATGGTTACGTATTTGCGGATTCAAAACCCACACCAATGCTGAGTCCGCCCTGGCCAATGGCTACCAGTGCTGGAGTGAGTCGCCAGTCCTCGGGAAGAACGACCTTCTTCATCCAGAGTCATATCCAGAGCGCGAGGTCTTCGGAGACTCAGGTTTCTATCGCTATGCACAGCAACCAGGCGTCTTCCACAGCTGGTCGTTCACGTACACCTCTCTCGAGGGAACCGCGCACAATGCTTTCTACGGTGCACTCGATGAAGACCTTTTTTCCACTGTGTTCGAGGTCAATCTGCAAGAGCATACTGTGGATGTCGCGCTTGAATGCGAAGGTGCAGACTTTAGCAAAATTCAATCACCGCGCGACGCAGGCCACGCCGACCTTCTCATTGGTTCGTGGATGATTGCCGATCCCGGCAACACATTTTTACCCGATCTTTCAGCGGTCACGCGTTTGTGGATGAAAATGATTCGACTCCATGAACGAATCCCACGTGGCGAGACACATGAAGAATTTATCGCAAAGCTCAAACCAACCCGGGGCTACACTAGCTGGTATCATCGATACAACAACATCAGCGAACCTACACTGACGGACGACCTTTCGGCGATTGCTCCCGAGCACGAATATGGAGTTTTTCAGGTCGACGATGGCTACCAGGCGGCGGTTGGTGATTGGCTTAAGATGTCTCCCGGTTTTCCGAACGGCCTTAAACCCGTTTTTGAAGCGGCACGCAGAAAAGGCCTCGATTGTGGCATTTGGTGTGCACCATTTATTGCCCTAGAGCACTCCAATCTCGTTAAGATGCACCCCGACTGGGTTCTGAAAGATCGCTCGGGACAACCAGTTGTCTGCGGCAATCACCCTCTTTGGGGCGGTCTCTTTTTTGCACTGGACACAGAAAACGAAGATCTGAAAAAACATCTCCGCGATGTGCTGGGCACGTATTTCAACGATTGGGGCTGTACTTTTTTGAAGGCAGATTTTCTATACGCAGCTGCCCGAATTCCTGCACAGGGATTCACACGCGCGCAGCGTGCCGCTCGGGCACACCAGTTTCTTTACGATGAATGCCGGCGTCACGGTGCGAAACTCCTCTCTTGTGGAGCAACCCTTAGTTCGGCATACGGCCGATGCGATTACTCGAGAATTGGCCCCGATGTCGGTGAGACCTGGGAGAACAACGAAATGGGGGCAGCAGCAAGTCGGGAGAAGGTCTCTACCCGTGCAACCCTCGTCAACACATTGAGCCGCTCGCTGCTCGATGGCGTATGTTTTGGTAACGACCCCGACGTAGTCATTCTGCGCGATGCAAACCAACAGATGACGCGCGAACAGCGCCACCTGTTGGCTACTGTCAACGCACACTTGGGACGACTGGTCTTTTGCTCTGACCCACTCCAGGATTTTTCAGACTGGCAGCGAACTGAGATGCAAGGCATTCATGCAGCCATGAATAACCGCAAAAAATATGCGCTCGCAGCAACATGTGGCCGGGTGCAGAACGGCAGCCTTTACTATCAGATTGTGTTGCGAGGCTCAGCTCCTGCAGATGGACTGCAGCTACGGGTCAACTTAACTGAAAAAGCCTGCAGTGGTTTGCCTGCGCAGAGCATAGAAGTGCGCGATCTGAAATAGCTAGATGAAAGAAGTCAGATTATATAGTCAGAATGGGTGAAACGCACTTCGCCATCTTTGCCGACCATTAACATGGACACATAGGCGATGTCGTCGATCCAACGAATTTGAATCTCTCCAAAACCATCATCAAGGTTGCGTTGCACCCGCAGTTTGTTGCGCTCAAAGAGAGACAAACCTTCAGCTTTATTGAAGCCACTCGACGTGAAATCATAAAGCGTTCTGCCGCTCACAAGCTGAGTTTTGCTGATCTCATGGAGATGGCGATCGCCTGACAAAATAAGCGTCGGTGTAGAAATCCGACCCAGCAAACCAATCAAACGTTCATACTCGGTCGGATAGTTCATCCATTTTTCAAAGCGGTGCTCAGAAGAAAGAACCTGGATACTCGAGCCAATGATTTTGAGATCCGCAGTTCGATTGAGCTCCGCCTCAAGCCATTCCCATTGCCTTGCCCCCAAAAGCGAGGGCTCCAGAGACTTTAATGCAGCGCGGGATGACTTACGCTGCTCGGAGCTTTCGTAAGCTGTACGGTTGTAACGGGCATCGAGTAAAATGAGATGAATTGTGCGTCCTTGGTGCATGAAAGTGCGGCTCGAATACACACCGTCGTCTGCCGTTGCATAATCCTGTGTCCAGAAATTTTTGAAGAGTGCCAATGACTCTTGGCGGAATGGCAAACGCGCATCGGCATTATCGGCACCGAAATCATGGTCATCCCAAATCGCCGAAACTGATACTCGCTCGCGCAACTTTTTGAGCCCTTCTGACAGGGCCAATTTCTCATATGCAATCCGGAGTTCCGGAAGAGCGTCGCGCTCGGGGTAGAGGTTATCGCCCAAAAACGCAAAGTGGTTTTGATTGCGTGCGTTCAGTGCATTCCAGAAACCCTGGTTCTTGCGTGTGTCCATGCATGAACCGAATCCCAGAACCCAGGGTTCAGTGGAGGCGTGGGCCAATTTTGAAAAGGCCGGGCTACAGACCGTTAGCCCCATCAGTTTCAAAATCTGTCTGCGCGTAAAACGTGATTCCATGAGCCTACCTCGTTGGGTCACCCGCTTCTGGCTGGTCAGCTAGCAAGGGTTGCGAAGGCCGTCCAGTGCATATTGCGGAGTAACGAATTTGTCGCGGACTGAACTTGACTCCCCGTTCAACTGGCGGTGATAATTGCCCAAAATATTTACAAAAGCAAACTCATCAAGGAGTCTCAGGATGATGTTGCGCACATCCGCTGCGTTAAAGTCGACTATGCCAATGATCGCACTTATTCTAGGAACATCTGTAATCCCGGTAAGTTGTAAATCCAGAACACACAACGAAAGCGGACTGCGCACAGGCACCGACGAACACCTTCAAACTGCCCTGTCCATTCTCAAAACAAACCCTCTTGAGCGACTTGTCGAAAACAAAGAGCTGCTGAGCAAACTCGCAGCTGCGTCCTCCAAAGTGAGCCCAGTAGAGCGCAGCCAGATTGTTGATAAGGCAAAGTCAATGATCGGGTCCCAGGCTTCCAAACAAAAGTTGCTGCGGGTTGTGTTCGATGCTGATGAATGGAAGCGCTACGTCGGAGTATGCGCAAAAGATGGTTTGCCTCAGGTCGACGGT
>JBILKQ010000053.1:0-18589 GCA_044376655.1 Silvanigrellaceae bacterium | reverse complement strand
AACAGTGTTGGTTCCCCAAAAGTTTGCCGATTGTGCTGCGGCGCTCTGCACCGACACTGCAAAGATGATGGAGTTCTACTCCAATTATTGGGGTTACGAGTACCCCTGGAGTAAATACGGACAGGCGTTTGTTGCTGACTTTCTCTATGGCGGCATGGAGAACACCACCGCAACTTTCAACACAGACAACGTCATTGGGCCGCAGGAGTTTCTTGTTGGAAGTGAGTCTCGAAACTTTCTTGTGATGCATGAGCTCGCGCACCAGTGGTTCGGCGACACAGTGACCTGCGAAACATGGTCTGAGGGTTGGTTGAATGAGGGCTTCGCCACACACTCCGAGGTGCTTTGGGAAGAGCACTGTAATGGCAAAGCCTCTGGGATTTTCTATCTGAGAGATAACTTCCAAGAGGGTTATCTCTCGGAATCAAAAACATATCAGCGCCCAATTGTATTCAATCAGTTTGAATTTGTGTCCGAGATTTTCGATGCCCATCTCTACGACAAAGGCGCCTTGGTCCTGAATCATTTGCGCGACACTTTGGGCGAAGATGCCTTCCGTAGGGCTGTCGGGCATTACCTCACTAAGCACCAGTTCTCTCCCGTGAGTACGCAGGACTTGATCCGTGCGATTGAGGAGTCGACTGGCTTCAATGCACGTAAGTTTTTCGATACTTTTGTTTTCCGTGCAGGGCATATTGAGCTTGAAGTAGAAGTCAAGAAAACTGAAGTTGTGGCACATGGACTCGAGGTTCACCTGCAACAGAAGCAAGATTCTGCGGCTGAAATGCCGGCCGAGTTTCAAACCCGGATCTTTATTCAATTCGAAGACGGAACAGGCGAAGAGAAGCCATTGAGCTTGAGCAAGGCCGACGAAAAGATCATTGTCTCGGCATCGGCCCCGGTTGCATTCGCGATTGTCGATCCCAACTGCTCCATGGTGGGGACCGTCAAACAGAAAATTTCGAAGGATTTTGCGAGAAAGATTCTCGCTACCAAAGAATCCAAGGGACCACTGAGTTACTTCAATTATCTTGCGACGCAATCGTTAGCAGAAGGCTTTGTTGCTCCTGAAGATAAAGAGCTCATTATCAATTGGCTCAAGACTGAGCAGTTGTGGCGCGCACGAGCTTCCGCTTACGGTATGATCGTTGAAACAAATCCCACCCTTGCTGCTGAAATTCTCACAACCAGTGCCGAGCGACATCCCATGGCACGCTCGTCCTGGGTTGCTGCGGTGAGTAAGTCAGCCCTGGAAAACAGCCACGACTGGCTCAAAGAGCTCAAAGATGTCGCCAGCTCGGTCAATGAGCCTTTGATGGTACGTGATGCGGCGCTCTCTGGTGTTGTGGAGCTTCTCAAGAAAACGCCGGCGCTGCGATTGTCTGCAGAAAAGCAAGCATTGTCAGCCTGGGCGTGGGGATTGGCACGGGGAAGCTCGCATTTGGGCCTTGTTGAGGCTGGAGCATTGCGGGTGATTGCGGAATTGGTTCAGCCTCAGGATTTACTCCCTCTGCAAGAAATGATCGGTAACCATCTTCTGCCCTTCCGCGTGCGCGTAGGCGCGCTCAAGGCGGTGGGGACTCTCTCGAGCCGTTTCCCTGATCTGCGTCCTGAAACCCGGCCGCTGTTACAGCAGTTCAGTGCAAAGAATCATCCGGTGCGCCTGATCGCAGCCCTTCCAGAAACATGGGTGGAGTCGCAGGATGCCGCACTCAGTGCCAACTTTGACTCATACATTCACCGCAAGAACTACGGTCTCTTGTCGATGCTGATTCCGCGTGCACGGCGCTCTCAGGAGCGATTCAATCGAAGAGTCTCGCCCAACGCGGCAGCCGAGAAATTTGCTGAGCTTGCGGAATTGAAAGAGAAATTCGGCAAGCTCTCAAAGGAGTTGGAGGAACTCAAGGAACTCGTGAAGAAATCGGCGGAAAAAACAGCTCAGCCCGCGGCTCCGCAAGGATAAATTTGCCTACCTTGACGGCCTGAAATTGTGAGATTCTCAATAAGGTTTTTGCCAAAATTGAGAATCTCATTTTTTTGTGGATATCCATCGAGCGGAGGTTGCGGCAATGCTCAAAAAGACCGTTGAGTCGCTTGCGCGTGAACTTGAGACCGAACGTCTGGGTAACATCCGTCGTTTGGCCTTGATTCGCTTCTGGACTGTGGCCGCTTTTTTTGGCCTCCATCTGCTTCTTGGCTGGGGCTTGTCGATGAACAGCTTTCGCGGCAAGGAGCTGATTTTCAGTACCTATCTGTTTGTCAGCGGACTGCTTTGGTATGCCTCGCTGCAAACCAAATCCATCCGGAATGCGAGCACGTTTGCCATCCCGCTGCTCGATTTACCCTTCACCTTCTTGATTCTTGAGCACTGGGCCGAAGGCAAAGGTATGCAGGGGCAAATTGCCACAGGTTTGCTCGGACTCTCGTTCATGCTGTTCTTTATAAACCTCTCAGGTTTTTACTTCAGTGCCCTGCAGTCGTTCGTTACGGCGCTGGTTGCAGTGGTGCTGACAGTCGTGCTGCATGTCGAGACGAGTGTGCCTCCAGATTCTCGTGTTGTTGCCGTGTTGTTGTTGTTGGCAGCAGTGGTGTCAACTCACATTAAGTCGAGTCGATTGCACGTGCTCGTTAAGCGCTCTTTTGATGAACATATGCGCCGTGAAAAACTGACACGATACTTCTCTCCCTCGGTTGCGCAGGTCCTTCAGTCGAATCAGGATGACCTGCCACAGAGCGGACGTGAACTCGATGTGACTGTGCTCTTTGCCGACATTCGGGACTTCACAAAGATGAGTGCTGCACTGAGTGGCCAGGATGTTGTGAAGCTTCTCAATGAGGTTCACGAACATTTGGTGAAGTGTATTTTTGAGACCGGTGGCACCCTCGATAAATATATTGGCGATGGTGTTATGGCCTATTTTGGGGCTCCGATGGGGCAGCTGCGGCATGCCGATCAGGCCGTCGAGTGTGCCCTGAAGATGCGCCGCGCGATTTCCGAGTTGAACGCAATAAGGGTTGCCCGTGGGGATGAGCCTTTGCGTATTGGGATCGGGATTCACTCAGGAGCAGCCGTTGTGGGTGATGTCGGTGCACAATTTCGACGCGAGTTCACTGTGATCGGTGATACCGTGAACACTGCTTCGAGAATAGAGTCCCTCACAAAAAAGCATCGAGTCGACATTCTTCTGAGTGAGGATGTTCGCTCACGACTACTCGTGACACGCGACCTTGTGTTTCAGGGCGAAGATATGCTGCGGGGCAAGAACACCAGCATGCGCACTTACGCGTTACAGGAAAGTCGCAGCCCAGCGTGAGCTTTTCCGCACAAAAACCGGACATCCGGCAGTGCGTTCGATGCTGTGGGTTGCCTTGCCATTGTAGTCTTTACCATCGGCAATGCAGGTCCATTGTCCCTCTGGTAGATACACGCTCCGACCACCGGTCGCGCTCAGGAAAGGTGCAACCATCACGTCGGCTGAGCCTGCAAAAAATTGATCTTCGACGGTCCAACACACCGGGTCTGAAGAGTTGTGCAGCCAGAGGGGCTGGATAAAGCTTTGTTGTTTGCGCACACACTCCTGGCCACAGCTTACGAAATAGGGTTGCAGCTTTTTGCGCAGGGCAACGTCGGTCTTCACCTGTTCGAGAGCTGCGGTTCCGAACTCCCATGGCTCTCGTGCGGTCGTACCGTGCATGCGTGCATGACTTCCCCACAGACCAACCTGTGTCCAGCGCACAAAGAGCTCGGCATCGGGCATCGGCCCATAGAATCCACCGATATCATGCGACCAAAACACAGCTCCCCCCACCGCTTGCGACAACCCTCCACGCAAGGACGCGCGCAATGCGTTCCAGGATGTCTGGCTGTCACCCGCCCATTTAACAGGTGTTTTACTCATTTTTGTGTAGCCTGAACGCGCCCAGAGTATGCCTTGATCGCCGCACTCTTCGCGCACAACTTCCATGACACACAGGTTGTAGAGATCAGAATAAACATTGCGCAGTTGCTTGCCGGTTGAGCCATCACTGAAAACAGCGTCGTGTGGAATCTCTTCGCCGAAATCGGTCTTGAAGCAGTTCACACCCGCACGCAAATATGGACGGTGCTGATCTTTCCACCATTCGCGTGCTTTTGCATTGGTGAAATCCACAAGGCCAGCAATCGGTGGTTGAGGGAAGCCTTCAAGCCCGGTTGGAACCCATTGATAGGGATAGACATCACCCTGGGCTGTTTTGGCAAAAAAACCGTTCTTTACACCCTCGGTATAGAGAGTTTCGGTGGCTGAAGAAACGTAAGGGTTTTCCCACAGACACACCTGAAAACCTTGCTCACGCAGCCACGGAATGAAGCTCTCGTAGGGGCTCCAGCGGCTCTTGTCCCAGACGAAATCAGTGCGAGTTTGAGCACGCATCCAGGCGCGTGCATCGAGATTTATAACCGAGGCTCCGAGATTGTGTTTGCGATTGTTTTCAACCACGCCGCGCACTTCCGCTTCGTCTTTGTAGAAGCAGCGCGATAGCCACAGTCCATAACTCCAATCAGGGACATGGGTGACTCCGCCCATCAATGCCCGCCACTGCTCAATCGCCTTTTGGGGTTCGGTGGGTTGAGCAAGGTAAAGACCGAGCACCTGGCCATCACTCGAGAAGGTGGTGATGTCGTGACGCCGCGAGCCAAAATCAATGCGTCCTGGTTCACACTGCAGCATCGCAAAGGAAAGGCCTGTATCTGTGAGGAAGAACGGAGTGCTCTGATAGCGGAGGTGTCCGTTCACGCCCAGTGCGTCAGAGTTCATCACGTCATAGATGCGGCCTCGTAGGTTGATTGCACCAAATTGCTCCCCACCGCCCAGGATGTATTTGCAATCACCCATGTCCAAGGAGCATCCAAAGCCATCCGCATGTTTAAAAAAAGCAAAGCTCATTGGCACATCGCCAACAAAAAGGTCAAGACCACTGCTCTTCCAGCTTTGCGATCCACTTGATGTTGAGATGGTGAGGGAGGGATTTGTTTTGCTCAGGCGCAGAGTTCCAGCGGCAGATTTCAGTAACCAATCATTATGCTCGGCCATAACCTGCATCTCGTTGGACATGGTTGTGCTGAGCAAATCATGTTCGCGCGTGGTTTCTCCCATCCAGATCATCCATGCGGCCGGGGTTGTGTCGAGTGCACCGATGCGCAGCTGTGTGTGGCTGCCATCTTTGAAGGTAAGCTTGAATACAGAGAAGTTTCTTGAATCTTTTGTGCCCAGCGACTCGCACTGCACGGCAGTGGTATGCCTCACTGCACCACGCGCGCGTGCTGTCAGGGAAGGCCATTCTGGTGTGAGCGGAAAGTTGATGTCGGCGGCCATTTCTTCGTTGATACGCATTTCAGGCTCCCTTAACTCCACCCTGGGTGGGCGCTGCAATCATGTGTTGATGAAGTTTGAACGACAAAGCAAAAACGGGAAGCAGAAGGATACACGCACCCGCGCACAGCGGCCCCCACTCGGTGCCAAAGCCCGTGACGTATCCATTCAGCGTGAGTGGTGCTGTTTTGACCTGTGAGCCCGCGAGTATCAGTGAGAACAGGAAGTCATTCCAGCTCATGAGAAAACAAAACAGCGCAGCGACAACAAGTCCGGGCTTGGTGACGGGCAAAACGACGTGGCCAAAGGTTTGGATACGCGATGCGCCGTCGAGTGCAGCAGCCTCTTCCAAAACTCGGGGAACGGAGTCCATAAAAGGCATTAAGATCCAGGTTGCAAGAGGAAAGTTCAATGCTGTGTGTGCGAGAATTAGTCCCCACACTGTGTCGTGCAGCATGAACTCTTTGAGTACCAAAAAAAGAGGCAGTGCGAGTGCAACGGGTGGTAATAGACGCGCTACCAGCAAAGTGGTCAGAAGGTGCTTCTTCGCCTTGTTCTCCCAACGTGTCAGTGCGTAGGCCATCAGAGATCCGCAGACAATTGAAAGACTCATGGAGCCGCAGGCAATCAGCACGGAATTGAGTAGATCGGGGCCAAGACTCTGTTCAACGAAAAGTCTGCTGAAATTGTTGAGAGTCCAACCGTCCCAAGTGAACATTCCCGATTCAAGCAGGCTACGTTGAGTTTTGAAGGCTGTTTGTAGAATCATGACAACCGGTGCGATCTGCAGAAACAACAAAATTGCAATGATCATTTTTGAATGCAAAGGAAGCCTGTTTTGCGCGAGAAGGCTCATGTCATTTTCCTCCTGCCACTGCTGCACGGTTCTGTAGACGCGTGATCCCCCATGCCAGACTCATTCCTAAAATGAGAAGCAAGATGGAGGCAGCTGAAGCGGGCCCCACCTGAAAAAAGTGGAATGCTTGCTTAACAACGAAAAGTGACAGCAACGAGGTTGAATCACCAGGTCCGCCACCGGTCATGACATAAACCTCAGTAAAGACCTTGAGTGACTCCATTACCTTGAGGCCCATCGCGATGGCTATGGTCGGCCGCAGGGCAGGAAGAAGAACATGGCGGATGATTTCCGTGGTGCTGGCTCCATCCATTTTCGCTGCCTCTTGAGCTGATTTAGGAAGAGCCTTCAGGCCGGCGTAGACAATCAGGAACAGAAAAGGCCACATGCGCCAAATATCTTGTAGTACGATGGCCCAGAACGCCCAAAAGGAATCAGCCAGAGGTGATAGGGGTTCAACCCCCAGGGCATTGAAGATGCTGCTGAGTGGGCCATCGTTAGGATCGTAGATATAGCGAAACGTTAAGCCCGAAACCACGGGCAACACAAACATCGGCAAAATCAAAAGCACTTCTACAAGTCGCGGCAATGCCCTCTGGAAGTAAAGAAACAAAGCCACACCGAGTGCAATCAGAAGTTCGATGACAGTTGTGGTCACTGTAAAGATCGCGGCCAGAGACAGCGAATTCCAGAACGAAGCTTGTGCCATAAGGGCTTTGAAATGTGCGAGTCCTGCGAACTGCGCTTGAGCTTCAGCACCAGCGCCTGTGACCGTGGTGAGAGAAGAAAATGCACTCTGCAGAACCGGCCATGCAATCAGCAGTGCGAGCAGGGCACACCCGGGCAGAACAAAAACAACAAGAGAACGCTGTGATCGCGGAGAGAACATTCAGTTTGCCCCCTGCCGTGGAGAACCGCTCAAAGCGAGTTCGTTCATACGTCCAAGTTCGCCTCGGATTTCGACAGCTGTCTCATCCAGCGACTTTTGTCCGGCAATCCAGCGCGTGAAGGCTTTGCTCAGGCTGTCTGAGGTTGTCCGGTATTGTTTGTGTCGCGGACGAAGAAAGGCCGTGTTGAAATTGAGGTGTGTCGAGCCCAGCCAAGGAAATTTTGTGCCCAAGTCAGAGCGGGTGAGCAGATCAGCACGTGCGGTACTTAATCCCTTCGGGATGAGTGCTTCATTGATCTCCTTTGAGGTCCACCAGCGTACAAATGTTGCTGCAAGCTGAGTTTCTTGGGAGTTCTTGCGGATGCCTGCGATCCAGGTTCCTGCAATGCCTGTAGCATCGCTGCCCGGTGAAGGCGCGTAGCCTGTTTTTCCGACCACGAGGGATTTGTGCTCATCCTCAAGGTCGAAGAAGAAGCTATTCCAGGTCATCATCTGTGCAACCTTGCCTTTGGCATAGGCTGACATGCGTTCATTGTGGTGCCAAGCCCGTGCTGCCTTGGGGGCCGTCTTGAGGAGTGCCTCGTAGAGCTCAAGAGCCCGTGTGATTGTCTGACTCTCAAGGTGGGTTGTCCCGGGCCGATAGCCGAAACCTGCGAGCAGCCAGAGAAGTTCGACCGTTGTGCCTTCAGACATTTTGGTGAAGGGAGCAAACCCATAAAGCTTGGGTGGTCGGTGAAAAAATTGGGCCAATTCCAGCAGCTCGGCAAAGGTCGCGGCAGGCTTTAAAGGTCGTTTGAATTGCTTTTGAAAGTTTTCTTGCTCGGTTGGGTTTTCAAAAAGATCTTTGCGATAAATGTACTGGTAGACGTTGCCGTTGACAGGAAGTCCGATCATGGCACCCTGGAAACGCGCTGCTTCCAGAGCTTTATTCTCAAAACCTGTGAGTTCCTCCCGCGAGCCGTTTGTGGGCCATTGTTCCACGGGCAGAAGAGCATCGTGAAACTGCGGAATGAACGGCTCATCAACTGCATAGATATCATAGGTTCCACCAGCTGCCAGGTCAGTCATCATTTTGGTAGCGACCGTTGCGGCTGGAATGTCATCGAACTGAACCCGCACTGAAAATTCTTTTTCGAAGACAGGCAGTGCAGCTCTTAAGGCTGATGACTGTCGATCTCGGAAAGACAAAACTTTAAGAACGCGCTCGGGTTTACGCGTGCAGGAGATGCACATCACGGAAAGTGCGGCTCCCAGCAAAAATTTAATTTTAAGGGACATCATGACCCACCGCCGCCTTGAGCAGGTGGAACCAGTCCTCGTGTTCCAGCTGCACAGAGAGCGCGGCTGCTGCTGCCTTGAGACGCTCTTCCTTGCCGGTGCCGAGAACAGGTAGAACGTGCGAGGGATGACGCATAATCCAAGCATATGCAATGGTTTCTGCATGCTTGACATCATACTTCTTCGCCATGCTTTCAAGACATGCGCGGATATTGCGGCTGCGCTCATCGGTTTGTGTGAACAAACGTCCACCGGCGAGCGGTGACCAAGCCATAGGTTTCATGTTCATTTCAAGGCACTGATCGAGTTGGCCATTGTACATGGGGTCGGTGTGAAGCAATGAAAACTCGATCTGGTTGGCGATAAGCGGAGTCTTAAGGCGAGATTGCAGCAAACGCACTTGGTGTGCGGTGAAGTTCGACACACCGAAGTGAAGAACTTTGCCCTGTTGTTGCAGATCATTGAAAGTCTCGGCGACTTCGTCAGGGTTCATGAGCGGATCAGGACGATGAATGAGCAGCAGATCCACGAAATCAGTTTTGAGATTCGTAAGCGATTGTTCCACAGAGCGAAAAATGTGTGCGCGTGAGGTGTCGTAAGTTTTTAATCCATGCTCAGGACGCTGTGGTGAAACGAGCTTTATGCCGCACTTGGTGATGAGCTGCATTTTGTTGCGCTGAATTTTATGCTTATGAACAGCCTCGCCAAAGAGTGCTTCGCAGTTGTAGTTTCCATAAATGTCGGCATGGTCGAATGTGGTCATGCCATGCTCGAGTGCCATGAAAACTTTTTTGGCGACGAAGTCTGCATTGGCCTCAGCAGGCACATCTGCCAGGCGCCAGGCTCCAAAAATGAGACGAGAAAAGTTTGGATTTTTCATTGACGGACTCCTGCTGCCAAGGGTGTAGTGGGTGGTGTGTTGGGGATGCGGCCTTGAAGCTCGGCCAGTTTTCCGCGGCGGAAGCGAGGCAAAATGTATTTCCCGACCAGTCCGCACTCGTCGAGGTGTGGATAGCCCGACAACACGAACGAGCGGATGCCCATGTCGATGTAGCGGTTCAACTTGGCAACGATTTGATCAGGGTTGCCCACCAGTGCGCAACCGCAGCCCGAGCGAGCACGACCAACACCCGTCCAGAGAAATTCTTCAGCATAGCCTTCACTATCCGCAAGGCTTCTCATCTCAGCCTGTTTGGCGACACCAAAAGATTTCGCATCCAGAGCGCGTGAACGGATTTCGCTGCCTTTGTCATCGTCGAGCTTCGAGACCAAGCGTTGGGCTGCTGCGCGAGCCTCGGACTCGGTTTCACGGACAATCATGTGCACGCGCAGTCCGAAGTCGACCTGTCGGCCATAGGCCTCGGCGCGGCGGGTCATTTCCTGCATGTGTGCGCGCAAACGATCTTCGGTTTCTGGCCACATTAGAAAGACGTCGCATTCACGCGCACACAGGTCGAGGGCGTCTGGTGAAAGTCCACCAAAATAAAGGAGCGGACCTCCGTTTTGCTGGTAGGGTTTGCAGGGGGCGCTGGGCAAATTCAATTTGTAGAATTCGCCCTCAAAGTTGATCGATTCTCGTGTCCAGCATTGACGCAGGATCTCACACACCTCGCGCGATTTTGCGTATCGGGTCTTTGAATCGAGCGTTTCACCGGGAAGATCCGAGGAGATGATGTTGACCGTGAGTCGACCCTCGAGCATGTGGTCGAGGGTTGCCAGTGTGCGTGCCAACATGGCGGGATGCACTTCGCCACAACGAATCGCTGCGAGCAAGCTCATCTTCTTGAGTTGTGGCGCAAGGCCAGCTGCAAAGGTCAGGGTGTCTTGACCCACTTGGTAACTGCTAGGGCAGAGAATGTTGTTGAAGCCCTGGCGCTCAGCTTCGAGCACAATTCTGGAGGTGTGTGCCCAGGAACTCTTGAGTTTGGTGTCGGGAACGCCGAGGAATTCGAAATCATCGGAACAAATAGGCGCAAACCAGCTCATCTCAACGATTTCAGGAGAGCGAGTGCGAGGAACAATACCAGCATTCAGAAGACCGTCAGTTGCAGCTTTCATTCGCGACGCTCCTTGCGAGAAGAAGAACACAGAGGCCCAGCTTGGGCACTCAATGTTACCGCAGTTTTTCGAGGCGAGCGAGAGGGAGGCTGGCGTGCAATATTTCGTTTTTATTTTATCTTTCGTAAGATAACTGGATTTCTTCAGATATAACCAGTGTTTCTTGCGTTGAATTCGAGTTTGTCGCGGACAGAGGGATGTGCGATTGAAATTAGTGCTCGGGCGCGTTCGGCAACACTGAGGCCAATGAGTTGTGCCACGCCATGCTCTGTTACGACTGTATCAATGTCGTTGCGACTGATAGATACTTTCGCTCCAGGTTTGAGTTCAAAGCAGATTTTCGAGGTCTGTTGATCGGGAGTCATTGAGCGCAGTGCGATGATTCCGCGTCCGCCTTCGCTGCGCTGAGCTCCCGTGTGCGTGTCGGTCGCTCCACCGACCCCACTCAGTTCTCGATGTCCGATCGATTCCGAACAGACCTGACCCGTGATGTCGACTT
The DNA here is from genome assembly GCA_044376655.1 of Silvanigrellaceae bacterium. Classification (GTDB taxonomy): domain Bacteria; phylum Bdellovibrionota_B; class Oligoflexia; order Silvanigrellales; family Silvanigrellaceae; genus RFOM01. The sequence continues at coordinate 7,658 of JBILKQ010000053.1, read as the reverse complement.
CAACGGCACTATTAATGGAGATCATTCTGAAGTTGCGACAAATGCGGTTTGGATCGTTGATGATGGATGCAGGATATAGTTCGACTGCCGGATTTTCTCCGACAAAGTTGTAGAGCTCGGCAGAGCCATAAACAAACGTGGCCACCATTTTTCTGGGCCAAATGGTTTTGCGTGAACCATCGACAACGCCCTGTTCATAAAGTGTCTTCATGGATTCGGTAAACAGCTCGGTGTGAATGCCGAGGTCTTTCTTGTGTGTCAGACATTCACCGACCGCGTTTGGAATGCCACCAATTCCGAGTTGAAGGGTCGCTCCATCTGGAACAAGCTCAGAGATATAGCGCGCAATCAGCCGATCCTGCTCGTTGGGCGCTTCAGTTTGAAGAATTGGCAGGGGACGGTCATGTTTGAGGAACAGCGTGACGTCCTCAACAGGTACGAACGTATCACCGTAAACCACCGGCATGTTCGGGTTGACCTCAAGAACTACCCTTTTAGCCTTTCGCAAAATCTCAGTTTCGTAACAGGTGTTGATCCCGAGGCTGACGTAACCCTTCTCGTTGGGTAGACTACAGGTTCCCCAAAAGACATCGACATCATGGCGGCGGAGTAGATTCTGTGCCCAGCGAGATAGATGCTGGGGCACATAGTGAACCATGTTGTGACCCTGAGCGTTGCGCACTGCAGAGGTCAGAAACATCACGTGGAACTGAAGGTTTTCTGCATGTTGAATATCCGTGAAGCACGGGTAATTTTTTGTGGGATTTGCGCAGTGAATATGTAAGCTATTGTGCTTGCTGGCATGAAGATGAAGATTCTCAAAAAACAAACCGGGCTCTGCTGCCGCCATTGCAGCCACGACGTGACCGGTGCGCGGCAACAGTGCAAACCCATCCTCAAGCGAACCTAACTTCTTCAAAAACAAATCATCACGCATGAATTTTATCCCACGATGACTGGACAGGGTGCCCTGCGCAGGAATCTACTGACCATCCTGCCCAAATGGAAACGGTAGGTGCCTTCGTGGGCGTGCCGGCCGAAGATCATCAGATCGATCTTGTTGTCAGCAACGAAATTCAGCAGCTCAGCCTCGGCATTTCCCGTGAGCAAATGAGCCATCGCATGAAAGCCATCTTCATTGAGCAGGCGCGCACGATCCTGAACTGCACGTTCTAGGCGTGTCTCAGCCATATCATAGATCATTTCAAGTTCGCGGTATGTGGCGTAAGCATCTGTGGTTTCGAAGCCCGAGTAGGCAGGAGAACCCCTTTCAAAGCAATGCACCAAATGTGCCAACATGGTTCGCTCTTTTTCGCCCGTGAGAATCTCGCGCAGCAAAGCTTCGCTCAACTGAGCATCGGGTCGCAAAGCCGTTGCCAAACCAATATTCTTGATTTTCGTAGGAGTGAATTTTTCGGTCACTGGAAGCACGATGACAGGAATCTTACTTTGCTCACAGACCCTTTGCGCGACACTGCCGAAAATCGCCGAGTACAAACGAGCATGATGATGCCGCCCTATCAATACCGCGCCAAATTTGCTGACATCCGCATCGATGAGACCCAAAATCTCATTTTCTGCATTTCCTAGTTTGACTTGAATATGGAAGCGTTCGCCTTGTTCACGTAGTGGCGACAAGGCTTTTTCTGCTCGCTCCTGCGTTTGTGCGAGGAGTTCTCCGCGGTAACGCGTTTCGAGTTGCTCCCACTTTTGCCCCTCCTCAAATGGCATCGGGCCAAGGAAGAGCGGGGCATCTTCGAGAATATGCACAAAGGATAGCGTGCAATTAAATTGCTTGGCGAGTTCAATGGCTGCCTTTTCTGTGCTGAGTGTGGGGTGGGAGAGGTCAGTTGCACACAGAATGCGTTTGCCCTCGAGAATGCTCATAGCGATGGCCCTCCGACAAGCTCCGAAAGAATGCTCAAAAAGTATAGTGTTCGGCTATTTGCTCAATGGTCTTTGTCGCATAAGAGCGAAAGATTGCGCATCTACGTGCAACGCTGAGGAGGAAATCAAATGCATTTCAAAATCATGTTGAGCTTGCTCGTGTGGTTGCCGAGCCAAATGGCTTCAGCCGGGTGGGATCTTTCCCTGTTACGGACGCTCGGTGAAGAGTGTGCTGTTGAGTCGACTGAGGTTGAAGATTCAAAGCTGACGGTCAGGTTCTCACGCTTCACAGCAGAGCTTTTGGAAGCCGCAACGGAGCACAACTCACCGGCAGCGCAATGCTCGGTTGTTGTTGGATTCAAGGTTCCTTCCGGGCACAGACTCGATATCCTCACTCATCGCGCCTTCGCCTACGTCACCAAAAACGCGGACAGCCGGGTCTCCTTGCGGGCCAATATTGCTGTCAACAATCAGTTTTTTTACCTCGGAGGAATGCTCCCGGAAGGTTCAGTGCTCGACCAAAAGGTTCTACTCTACAAATCATTTTCCGTAGGTGAGAGTTTCCCCAGCTGCAGTTCGAGCGAGACGAGAGTCGACGTAACGCTGCACTGGCAATTGGTCACCGAGGCGACCGCTGTGGGTGGTAGAGCGAAGTTGGCTTTGGCGGGAGAGGATCTGTGGACAGACGCCTGGATTGAGACCAAGTCCTGCGAGGAATCAACGCACACCCTTGCATTGTGAAACGCTCAGATCCGGTGAAACGCCTTGCTGCAATTTTTTCTTGAAGCAATCTACGGGTGCACTCGACGCTGCACCTTCGCAGAGGGTTGACTGTTGGGCAGAGGTGATTGGAAGCGCTGAAGCTCTGTCGAGGCAGCGTTGACGGGCATTTGTCGAGAAGAGTTCCGAAGGTTTGGTTGCCATCGAATTGCTCTGAGAGGAGTCAACTTTACGGCATGCCGCCCCTGCTGCTGCAAGAGTGGCAAACACGACGATAAAGGGGAACTGGACTCTAACCATTTTGATTGACCCACAGCTCGATTGCGCAAAATAACCACAATCACGAGCCTATCAGAAGCTTATGACGCCGGACAACGGGGCCCATGAGGCAGGAAATTGTCGGCGCGGCGGAGCCCCCAACTCTTGAGAACAAAACTTGCGAAAAACCAAGGCTGACTGCTAAGCGTTGGGTCATGAAGGCCCGTTCGGGTGAGGGGGATACGATGAGTCTTTCGTTTGTCCGCAAATTTGCATGGTTCACCCTGTTTTATACAGTTCTCGTGATTCTCTGGGGCGCGTTTGTGCGTGCCACGGGCTCAGGCGCCGGATGCGGCGATCACTGGCCTTTGTGCAATGGGCAAGTTGTGCCTCGGGCTCCCTCAATCGAGACCATCATTGAGATTTCACATCGTCTCACCAGTGGTGTGAATCTTCTGCTGGTATTCGCGTTGTATTACATGGCTCGCCGGGTTTCAGAGAAGGGCTCTGCACTGCGCAGTGCTGCAGGGTGGTCGGTCTTCCTAATTATCGTGGAAGCTCTGATTGGCGCAGGTCTTGTTCTATTTGAACTTGTGGCTCACAACGAAAGCCTCAAGCGCATGTTTTCAATGTCGGCTCACCTTCTTAATACTTTTTTGCTTCTGGCGGCCATTTGTTTGGTTGCTCACCGCGCGCAACCAGGCGTCCAATTCAGGAAGTATGGTCGCGACGATTTGAGACTCTTCAAGATGCCCTTGTGGGTTGCCTTCGCACTCTGTCTCACAGGGATGACGGGCGCGATTGCAGCGCTAGGGGACACCCTTTATTCGGCCTTTGGTAGACTTCCGCTGGAAGCCTACGTGGATGATGAGGTTCCATTGATTTTGCGTTTGCGCCTCATTCATCCTGTCGTTGCGATTGCAGCGGCCGTCTTCTTGGGGTGGTTTCAAGCCAAGCTTCTCGACCGCTTCAGAGAACCTGGTTTGAATCGTTTGAGTTGGTTGGTGAGTGGGCTTCTGCTCACAGAGGTGACCCTCGGGTTCATCAACGTCTACCTGATGGCACCCGTTTGGATGCAGCTTGTTCACCTGGGGGTAGGGGTGTTTTTGTGGATTGCCTTTGTTATGCAAAGTTTCATCGTGCATGATAAGTTATCGCAATCTTGATTCTTTTTGCGATTCTGTAAAACTTTTTTGATGACCTCCGAACTCTCTCCTCGGGCCAAACGGCAGCTGCCAGGCTCGCGCGTTGATTCAGAACGGGTGGGAAACTCAATGGTTTATAAGCACAGCAGACTCGACGAGATTGCATTCCAGCGGCAATTCGAGGAAGCCCTCAACTTGGCGATGCATCACATTGGTGTGAATTACTCAGAGGCTTTGGAACTCGTTTTCACCCCACTGCGCGAACAGGGCGGACTCAGTGTCGCTGATTTCGTCCGCCGTGGACAGCTGCCACAAGCCAAGCGGGCTCTCGCGGATCTTATTGATTCGCGCAAACGCGCTGATTTATCTCGTCGGGTGGTCGGAGCGAATCGTAATTATTGATAAAATAAGCATATTTTCCTCTTCATGGAAATCCCCAGATATTCCTCAATTCCCCGCGGCCCTTTCCGATATTTTCCTGGATTGTCCCGAACTCCGCGGGGGTGGAAGAGCTTGAGCCAGATTTTCAGGAAGACCTTTGAAAGAGTGACCAGCAAATTGTGGAGGGATGGGTGCGGCAGTTCTTCGCACGCCGCGCGAGTATTGAAGTCGGCCATCGTGTTCGTGTTTGCGCTCATGAGCTCAAACGCTTGGGCATCGGACTACGAGGTTATCAAACAGAAGAACTGCAGCGTATTGCTAAAGCCATCAGAAGGGCTCAGTAAAGGCCAGGTCCTTCGTGCGCAGACAGCCTCGGGTAGGTCAGTGACATTGAGAATCATCAAGCTCGGTCGGGGAAATGCGCAGGCGCGCCTGACACCTCGCGGTGGTAAATGTTCTTCGGTTTCGGGCCAGACTCTCTCAATTGGCACCGTCGCTGGCAGGTCAAAAAAGTTCGGTCTCGGAGTCTTGGCAAATGCCGGTCACTTCACCTTCAGGCAGCCTTTCTTACCTTTCGACCCGGATGTTGAGCCCGGCTCTGAGGATCAGAAGAAACAAGAAATCGTCGGTCTGAGTGGTCTGGCTTTCTCTGGAGGTGTGTTGGGTCGATACACATTCAAGAAGTTTATTGGGCTTGAACTGGGTCTCACTTTTCTCAGCGCGAAACTCTCAGGTAAAAGCTCCTTGGTGGGAGGCGACGAATATCTCGTTGAAGCCAATTTCATGGAGGCCGTTGTTCAGCCCGCACTCGTCTTTCCGCAGTGCTTCAGTTCGCGTTTGTTCTGCAAGGCGGGGGGAATTGTTGGATTCCCCGTCAAGTCAACAATCTCGACCAAAAGCACAGTAACCAGTGAGAGCGCACCCGTAAAGTACACTCGATTGGGTGGTGAATTCGCAGCGGGTGTGAACCTCGGCACCAAGGTAACGCTGCTCGGTGGAGCGCAGATTTGCAACGACTCAGGCAGTTTCAAATTTGAGAGTCTACCGGAAGTTCAGAACTTCAAGGTGCTCACGGTGTATGCTTTTGGTGGCATCGTTGCAGTCTTCTGAGGACGTGAAATGAAGCTCTTGCCGTGCACACGTCGCAAGCCAAACAAACCAGTGCAACGTTTGCTTTGCTTGGGATTGTCCGGGTGTGCTTTGGTCGCAATGCAATCTTGCAAGTCCAAATCATCCTCTGAGCGCGACGCCTTGGTCTCTGAGGCGAACTCTGAAAGCAGGGATTACTTTCGCAGCGTGTTGCTCGGTTCGGTTAATCCTGCGCAGTCGGTAGGGGTGGATCTCAGCAAGCTCTTGGCAGATGGGGTCGTTGCCACACCACCTCCATTGACTCAATTTTCAATGAGCAAAAATGTTTTTTCATCGTTTTCAATCTTCTCTCAGCATGGAATTGGCTCGCGGAGCCTTTCAGGGGGCGAGATTCTCCGCGCAGAGACTTTTTCTTTACGTGGAAGCATGAGCCCGGGAGTATTTAGGCATTTGGGCCGTTCAATGCCTTTCAGTCTCAACCTTGGCGCCAATGCTGAGATAAGGATCTTTCGAACCTTTGCGGATGTCAAAGAAGCAGAAAAGTATCCGCCTTTTTCCTTCGTTGAACTGCCATTAACGGTCGAAAATGCGAGGGCCATGCGCCCTGGTGATCTGGTTGTGATTCCGATCGACGCGCAGATTATGGGGTCCGTCGATGGCAGCTACATGCGATCGGTCTTCCATTCGGGCGTGGCCATCGACCGGCTTCTGGGCAGCAGTTTTGTCGGGCATGCTCAGTCTGGTTTACGCGCAAACTTTGTCGCCTCCGGGCGATTTGAAATGCATATTTTTAAAACTGAAAAAGATGTGGTTCGTGTTCGGCTATTTCAGCAATCTGAAAATTCCGCATCGGGGGGTGCGAGTGCCAGTGCCTCGGCTGCAATCAAATATTCTCTGATACCCTTCGCAAAGCTGCATCAGGTGAGTGAAATAAAAAAGGTGAAGCGGATTAACTTTTATGGCGACAGCGGCTTGGTGTTGCCTGATCCGCTCAAGCAGGTTTCGAGACAGGGCAGCCTTGCTCCCGGGTTGGTTACGGGTGTCGACGAAGGCCAGCTGGATGCACAGCTCAAACAGCGCAACGATGGACTCGTCGATCTCGCCAACACCGTCACTCTGAGTGCAGAGGATATTCAAAGAGCAACAACAGACAAAATTAATTCCATCGCAGATACCTTGAACAAAAAGGTTATTCAAAAAATCAATCAGCCTATCGCAGAGATTAAAAAGTACTCCGATCAGGAGCTGCGTTTTGATGCGCAGGTGAGCTGGAGTGAAAGTCGAAAAAATCGGGTCCAGTTCTTTTCAGACTTTCAATTCGATTTGCGTAGCAGTATGGCCCAGCAGGCGTTTCTCCACGCTGTTTCCGGAGCCAGCACGTTTCTGACAACCCAAAGCGAGCCAACCCGCGTGTTCTCGCCTGGAAGGCCCATACACAATTTTGTTATCGCCGAGCGTATTGCGCGTGATTTTGCGCTTCAGAGCAATTCCCCTGTGCGAACGATCGTTTCGGCAAGTGCGCGCAGTGAAGCGAGCAACAGCTCCTTTCAAATCCGCATGGGGCAGAGCGCAAACTTTGGTCTATCGGAGAACTGGCAGCGCGAGAATTACCGCTTGTCCGGAGGCGGAAATGCGGCCGAAGATGAAACGGGATCGATGACGCGTTGGGTTTTCAAGCAAGGCTATAAATTTGGAGTCGTGAGCGATCGTCAGAGCCGAAGCGGTGGTGTCGTAAGTGATGTGTCGCCTGAGGCGGGTGAACAGCCTCTAATCTGGTTTAGTCGAGAGGTTGAGGCCCGCTCGCCGGGCGGCGGAGACCTCGGTCGGTTCCTCGCGCAGGCGTACAACACACTCGGTCCAGTTGCAGCGGATTTGAAGTTATCTGAATTGTACAGAGGCGAAGTGACCGGAGAATTCCGGGGGCGATTGGTGCTTGGATTCTCGGCGAAAGGCCTTTCTCGCCTTTTCGATGCTCAGGTTCTCAGACCTGCAGTCGTGTGGCGGGCCGTGGCCCAGGTTTCGAAAAGTTTCGACAACACGTTTGGCCTGCCATTTTTGATGTTTCCCATGGGTTTGCCCGCAGGCCTCACCGAGCCAAGTCTTGTTGAGAGCTGCGAGACGGTGACCCGGCAGTGGGGCAGCTTTTACTGCCATCATGTCGCCGACAAGGTGCTGCCG
>JBILKQ010000153.1:0-6481 GCA_044376655.1 Silvanigrellaceae bacterium | reverse complement strand
CTGATTTACATCAGATGAGGGTTTGTTTGATTAAGAAATTGATTTGTAGAATTATTCAAATGAAGTGCGATTTTTTGAAAATGCACCGGTTGAGTAGATGAGTTCTGCAGCTTCCTGAGGATCATAGCGGCCAATGAAGTCATCGGCCTCGAGTTGTGTTCTGATGCGGCCCTTGAGTTGGGCATAGACCTTTTGGATATCAGAAGTTTTCGCAATCAGTATCGGTTCGAGTCCATGTTTTTCAGCCCCAAAGACAAACTGCGCGTAGGTGGGGTCGAGGATAATTTCATCTGGGGTTCTTGGATTAAAGGCGATAAAGAAATGCGTGGGTGAACGCAAAATATGTTTGCCATCAACTTTGAAAAAATGCACCCCGGCCGTTTGTTGCAAATAGCCCTTGAATGAGCTGCTGCTGAGTTCGTGAAGCCAGAGAGCTGCGTAGTCGAGGCAGTAACCGTCGAATGAGAACATTTTGGTGGGATTTGAGGCCTTCATCCGCAGCCTTTGCTCCACAAAAGATTTGACCTCTTCTATGCGGATAGGTGCCTGCGGGTGTGAATTTGGGGCTGCGTCTGATCCGCGCACATTGCAACCTGAAACACCGCTCATAAGGGTGAGCGATGTCAGCAGAGAAGAAGCAAACCTCGTGAGGGTAAAGACGCGTCCCATTTCTCACACCCGAATCTTAAAGTTTTCTTTTGCAGACGATTGTGCGCGACTGCCCAATGTTCTCGGTTTCGTGGTTATAAAACATACCCGTGATGTCGGCTGTTGCTTCTGCCGGACATGGCAAACAAGCAGGGCTGATGGCGCCTCCTAAGGGCACGGTTGTGCTGGTTGAGTTGTTCAATGGGCAATAGCCTGCACCCATCGGCATACTACGGTCGACCGCCTGGTGACTGAATCGGGCCTCGGTATTGCCTCCCTGGAAGTGCATCACACCCACCACTATGCGTGTGCTCGGATTGGCAAAAATAGGAATTGTTCCCGCGGGGAATTCAAAGCGTGCGGGCAGCTCTCGGACGTTGTTGACACCCGACATCACATAAACTGCAACGTTGGAAACCTTGATCGGCAGTGAGCCGGAGAACGACCCGCCATCGGTGCTTCCTCTTAGAGAGAGGTTTGCATTGAATGCACCGGGAGCCGTGACAACACCAGCGGATGTTTGGAAAGGTGAAGTGACCTTCAATTTGAAAGTCCCGTTGCCTGAGGCATCGAGTGCAATGGGAGCTGTCAGTGTTCCTCCCAGCGGAGTGAGGAGTTCAAATTGCAGGCGCTCAGCCGATGGAGGTGCAATGGTCACAGAGCTGTTGGGTTTGGAACTCTTTACGCGCACTTCAATCTCTTTGCTCTCGCCCTGATTCAAACTCAATTCGGTCGAGGCAAACGAGACCGTCACCCCCGCCGTGGATGAAGTTGGATCGCTCCCTCCCGCTTCTGAGACGATTGTCTTTTCAGATTTCACGATACGCACATCGACCATCTTGCTGTCGGCATTCATTTTCTTGCCGCTATTTTCTGTGCTGCTCTCTGAAGAAAGCTGTGCGGGTCCACAAGCCACCACGATACCTATGAGGGAGTAAATCGTGTGAATCGATCTCTTCATTCTTCCTCCAAAATGCACAGATACAAAGTCTTTCACTTGAAATTTTATGGTTTTGGATCTTGAGCGAAGTTCAAAAACCTGGTCTTGTTGGGTTCCATTAATCCAGGGCCCGGAGGCATGATTCCATCTCGCACGGAAGCGATGATTTCTTCTTTACTGTTGACCCAAGTTGAAATGTTTTCAGTGCCCGTGAGTTTTGCCTTGGCAGGCGCATTGGTTGATGTGCTGGCGTGGCATCTATCGCAACGAGCTGCCGCCTCAGCAAAAGTCATCGCGCCTACGTTTGGAGTTGCAGGAGTGGTCGTAGGATTCAATTTCGGCGCAGAAATGCCTGCCAAATAAACCTTATCACCAACCGCCACGGCTGGGCCCGAAAGTTTTGGTTTGCCATTGGCGAGTTCAATTACCGCTGCCAGTTTCTTCAGTTCAAGTGAATCAATACTCACTTTCAAATCGGACTTTCTGATGCTCCAATTGTCTGAATCGCCAATGAAAGACCAAAGGGTTTTGGCTTCGGCAACCCAGAAGCCGCGCTCAGAGCCACTCAGATTTCCTGCGGCGATGGGTGAGAAGGATTTGCTTGGAAATGCAACCGACGAGGCAATCAGCTGACCGTTCGAAAACTCAACAATCCAAAGCGAGCTGCTTGTTGTAAGAACCAGTGCGCGTTTGCTGAACCCAATCAAAGAGGCGGGGCTATCGAGTGTCACGTTAACACTCTTGGGAAGTGCCTGGCCCAGGGGAACAGCTGCTGGTTCCGATGAGCGAATGATGTTGGTCTTGCCCTCAGGTGATTCCACAATCCAAAATTCCGCCCCGTCGGCGCGCAACGGGAGAAACATTTTCCCTGCGGCAAATGCAGGCACGGTTTGGGGAGTTTGTGCGTTAATTTTGCCCTCTGCAACGGTCAATGAACCTGTGGCGAGGGCACTGCTGCCTACGAGCAAATTGTTATCAACGAAGGAAAGATGAGCGAACCCCCTGAGGAGGTCTGTTGGCGCAGTGGATGCATCCGCTTGCGCCAGTTCGAGACTTATCGCTGATGAGCTCGAAATTTGATCTGTTGTCTTGGTGCTATTTAATTTCTTCGAGGCTGCGTTGTTTGGAACCGTCAGAACTTCAGTTGCGTTGGAGCATGAGACAGCCATGATGAAGGCGCCACATGAAACAGCCAACGATTTGCCCCATGCCAGCGATCGAACGCGAGCGTGCCGATTCCTCCCCTGAAATCCGAGCTCGGACACTTTTTCTTTGTGCATTCCCCAATTTCCTCGGTTTTTCCAAGGCAGATTCGGATCATTTGCCCGAAAAGTTTAGGGAAATTTTTTAGGAGTTTGCCAAGATTCCTAAGGGATTCAGTATTTTTGGGTCGAAAGTGACTTCAGAAACTCGACCAAGGCCTCCCGTTCATCTGAGGAGAGAGAGAGAGGGCGAATCAGCGCATGCTTTTGTGGTGCGGGGCCACAGCTCTTTTTTTTCGCGCAGCGGTGGGTGCCGCCGCGGTTATAGTGCCCCACAACTTCTTCGAGTGTGGCAAGGCTGCCATCGTGCATGAATGGCGGTGTGCGAGCCACATTGCGCAGAGGAGGGATGCGGAATTTCCCACGGTCTTCGAGTTTCAAGCTGAATTCATAGAGCCCTTCGTGTTTCTCCGGCACTCCCCCTCGTCCATCCCAGTTGTAGAGACCATTGTGAGCGAACTGAAGAATGTTGCCCTTTTCGTCTTGGGCGGGTGCAAGAGAGAGCGGATCTTTGCTCGTGAGAAATTCCTTTTTTGCGGCATTGCTAAGAAGAACACCGGAATGACAGCTTGCGCAGTTCGTACGCTTTGAGAAGAACAATTCGCGTCCGCGCTGTGCTTTGGGGCTAAGTGCCTTTGTATTTCCTGCAAGAAACTGATCGTAGGGGCTGTCGAAGGCTTCAAGCGTGCGAATAAAATCTGCGAGCGCGGAGAACAAATGACGTGTGTCTGGCGAGCCTTTTTCCTCTGGAAAGGCGGCACGAAACATTTCAATGTGGGGCGATTTTTCAAGGAGCTCGGCACGGACCTTGGGCCAAACCCGAATCAAGGCCATTTCTCCGGGCGTATCGAGAAAAAGAGGAACAATAATTTGGTTCTCGAGTTTGCGCAGAACAGGATTGGCCCAGGTGAGCACATCCATGTGCGCAGAATTGATAAGCGTGGGTGAGTTTCTTCCCACTGAGCGACCTTCAATATCGCTCGAGGTCGCCTTATTTTCTGTGAATGCTCGCGCTGTTTCATGGCATGTTGCGCATGATATTTTTCCGTTGGCAGAAAGCCGAGGCTCAAAAAAAAGTGCTCTGCCCCACTCTGCTTTTTTGGAGATGGGTTGAGCTGCAACAGTAGTTGCCTGTGCATCTTCAGCGCTCAAAAAAAACGCCAAAAGAACAGAAAGCCAAAGAACACTCTTGTGCGCTCTCTGGCTATTCGGAACATACCTGACTCTGCATGAGCTCAGGCTCTGAATGGAGGCAAATTTCACTTGTTGATCCAAATGCGTTGTCCGCCCACATGGCACTGGCTGCACTGACCAGTCACTTTTGGCGACATCATGTTTTTAGCACCACTCCCATCGGCGTCAGTGACCGTAACCCAATACTGTTTGTCTGCATTGGTCAGCTGCGCCAGGTAGTCGGTGGTTGTGTAAAAGTTTCCGCTTTTGTCGGTCACGAATTCTTTTACGAGAGTTGTGCGCGCAGCATCATTGAAAACTTTCACCTTGGCTCCTGCCACAGGGGTCGTGAGGTCAGCTTTGTAGACCGTACCCGAGAAGGTGTGCAGACCTTTGCCTGGCCCCTTGCTCTGGTGGCAACTGATACACGCTTGGCCGGCGTTGTGGCTCAAAAATCCGTTGACTCCTGAGGCGTGGTTAGCATCGCCTACTTCGAGATCGACGTTGAGTGCCGTGTTGCGCACATAGCAGTTGTCACCAACGGTGGTCTTTTTGGCTTCTGTACAGGTGGTAGCGTCGGTTTTGACAGCCGATGGATCAACATTTTGCGCAGTGTTGGTGTTGGTATAAAGGGAGAAAACCTTCTGAGAGGGTGTCAGGCCGCCCACGGCATCTTTGAAGGTGAGTCCGAGGTTGGCAAAGAGATATTCACAGTCGCCGTCGCCCCCAAAGGCCATACAACCCCAAGTGCTCGGGTTACTCACAACCCCCATTTGCTTGGTGGTGCTGAGATTCTGAGTGAGCTCTTCTTGAACCTTCTCGCCTTCAAAATATTTCGCGATGTCGAATTGCACACCCGATTGAAGCGGGTTGCCAGCCAGAGATATCGTTGCGTTGTTTTCATGTGTGCACTTGTATGTTTCGGGTGAGTTTCCCGAGCAGTTGGTGGCTCCGTGGTGAACCAGATAATCTTTATCTTTGGCAGTGCCATCAGACTTGATTGTCAGCTCCAGGCGCACTTCCTTGTAGCCGCCCTTCCACGACCACCACATGCCAGGATTGTTGAGCGGTGGTTGGGCGGTGGCAGAATCGAGGTGGTTGGTTTTGTCGTCGAGGCCCAGCGCAAATTCAATTCCTGTATATTCGCCCCTCTTGATGACCCCACGCACAACTTTGCGGGTTTCGCTGTCGGGCGAGGAAGACTTGGCGCAGTTGGCATCGGCAGTGGCATAGTCGAGCAGTGCAACATTGCCTGTTTGCCACTTGCCATCTTGCTCGAGTTCCAGGCTTTCCTTGCTGCCATCAGCACGAACAAATTTGATGTCCGACACGAAGTACCGGAAATCTTTGGGTTGAACCAAAGTGTTGTCGGTGCCGAGAGTGAAGCTTTTGTTGCAGTCGAAATCATCATCGCCCACGGTGGCGCGGAAGGGAATTTCAACCACCTGTTTGTCGCTGGTCGGTGCACTGGAGCTGCCCTTTTTACCGCAGGAGAGCACTACAGCGAGAAGTGCAAAGCCACCTAGAGCAAGTCGGTTGTGGAGTGAGATAGATTTAAACATGCTTTCTTCCTTTCAGAATTTTGGAGGCCCTTTTTTGATTTTCCTCTGCAAGCTTTGCCTATGCAACCCAAGCCTTTGCGCCGCGTGGGTTATGTTGCCGTTGCATTGTGCGAGCACAAATTCAATCAGCTCAAACTCGTAACGCGCCAGGGTTATAGAGTGAGCGTCTGAGGTTTCGAAATTGAAGTCAGTGTTCACATCGTCTAGCCACAGTGCCTGCTCAATCAGTTCAACAGAAGAGGGCTTGAGCAGGTAGTTGACCGCTCCATTTTTTATAGCCTGAACAGTGGTAGCCGTAGAGGGGTATCCCGTCAGAACGACTGCACGGCAGCAACGATTTGTTGCAGTCAGGTCTTTCAGGAAATCCAGGCTCAATTCCGACTTGACCCGCAGGTCGAGAATAGCGAAATCAAACACCTGCCCATTGTCGAGAAGTGCGCGTGCAGAGATCACACTTTCAGCCAGAGTCACTTCGTAGCCACGCTCGCTGAATTCAAGCGCTAGGGCCTTTCGAAAGGAGGGGTCATCATCGAGTATGAGCAGGCGTTTTTGCATATGTTTCTGATTCAAATGCTTTGTGTTTGCAGCAATGGCAGTTGCAGTGAAATTTTGGCACCGCCCCCGGTGCGATCGCTCACTTCGAGTTTGCCGCCCAAGGCCTTTGCGTAGGTCACTGCATTGAAAAGTCCGAGACCGTTGCCATTTTCTCGGGTTGTAAAAAACGGCTCGCCGAGATGATCGCGGATGAGCTTTGGAACACCAGCCCCGTGATCTTCGACCCAAACCTCAGCTACTGAAGCTCCTGGAACAGCAGAAGCCGAGAGGGTGATTTTGCCACCTGGGTTGGCCTGACGCGCATTTTCGAGAAGATCGCTTAGAACTTGGCGCAAGGAAGA
>JBILKQ010000002.1:0-52662 GCA_044376655.1 Silvanigrellaceae bacterium | reverse complement strand
GAGTGTCTCTCTTGATTCGCGCGCGGCGATTCCCTGAAAGCGAAGAAAGCGGTCCCATGAGGTCTGGCTGCAAAGTGGCCCCATCACGTGCTGAGATGGATCGGACAACTCATTCTTCACACCGATTGGCATTTGTTTTATGGCACGCACAAACTTCTCAACAAATGCATCTGCAATTCGGCGGTCCACGAAAGCAAGACTGGTTGACTCAAGACGTTGACCAGCATCGAGGCAGGCACCGAGCAGAACATGGCTCACCGTGCTTTCCAGATCCGCATCAGCAGCAACGATGGCTGCATTTTTACCGCCACCACAAAGCACAAGACGGACATTCTGGTCGGTCGACATGTCGCGACGCAGCTGCTCCAAAGACTCTTCACCACCTGTATAAAAAATTGTGTCAAATTGATGCGAAAGCACCAGTCGCCGATAGACTTCAAGATCGCCGTAGACAACTTGCAACAGACCGGCAACAGGTGACGCCTGATGGAAGCAACTTGCGATGAGAGACGCCGACAAGGGGCAATGCGCCGACGGACGAAACACCACTGCATTTCCCGCGGCGATGGATGCCAGGAGACTGTAAAGTGCAGTGTAGACAGGCAAAGCAACATTGCTACTGACCAGAATAAGACCCACTGGTGCGTATGACCAGCTCCATCCTAGCTCAGACTTTTGTGGTGAAAGTTCATCGGAGCAGTAGCGCGGAAGATGTCTGAAAAGCTCCTCGCACAGTTCCCATTCGCGCTCAACCGCCCAGCGTGAACGCCCGAGTTCGAGCATCATCTGACTTTTCATCTCTTCCGAAGATTGCCTGAGATTGGCAATCACGGAATTGACAAACTGCATCCGCGACGAAAGTGATTGTGCTGCAAATTGCACTTGCGCACGCTTTGCTGCTTCGACAATTTCACCCACGAGGTCTTTGTTCCAACCCATGACAGCAAGAACGTCACTCGGCTTGACAGGATTCTGGGTGTGAAAGATTCGCTCCGGCTTGCTCAACTGCAGGAATCGACCATTGATGTACGGAGAAAGTATATTGGACGAGGTTCCCATCGATTGTCCCCTCAAAATGCCACGACGCGCAGCTTGTATAGGAGATGCTAAACGGTTTACTTCTGAAATGAAATTGGCTCGTTGTGGAACAATCAGGAAATTTTTTCCCAGATTTTGCGATCCAATGAAGATGCTACGCTCCGTGAGGCTTGGGTTTTTGACACCCAAAGCGGACGACCGAGCGAGATAGACATTTGACTGAGCAACTTGGTTAAGTCGGGTTCCAGCACATCCTGCCCTGAGGCTTTATCGCACAGCTCGAGTGTGGCGACACTCAGGCTCAGTCGATGGTGGGTGATGGTGTGAGAAATCTGTACTTTTTCCAATGTAACGTTGCTGAGCAATGGGCTGCGCGAAAAAAGATCAATGTAATGTTGCGCTGATTTGCCTGGTTCGCACCTGAGCAACGGAAAACCAACCGTTCCTGATAGAAAACCGGACCGCCGCTCTGCCAGCATCAAATCACTGGGATTGCGATCAATCGAAGAGCCTCGGCACAAAAGCAGTGCAACGAGCTGAACGTCGACAAACTCTTTGCGGGGTTTATTCGGCGGACAGACCTCAACTTGGCGCTGGCTGAAAGCAAGACAACTCGACGACACTGGACACATTTCACAGTCGGGTGATTTTTTCTGACAAACCGTGGCACCGAGTTCCATCATGGCCTGATTGAAGTCCCCGGGACGCGCTTGAGGGATGACGTTGTCGACCAGAGTCTGAATCGCAGAGCGCCCATCTTCACTCCACAACTCAACCGAACTGCAGGCAGCGAGACGTGCCACAACCCGCACTACGTTGCCATCTACACAGGCTTTAGGCTGCAAAAAGCAAATACTTGCAATAACGCTCGCCGTGTAAGGTCCTACCCCAGGGACCTTGAGCCATTCATCGTAGGAGCTGGGAAACACACCACCGCGTTCCCGCGCAATGTAGGCTGCACCTGAGCGCAAATTGCGGGCTCTTGCGTAGTAACCAAGACCAGCCCAGAGTTCACGTAGGACCTCATCACTGACTGAAGCCAGGTCTTCGAGTGTCGGCAGTCTTTGAACAAACGCCTCAAAGCGTGGAACAACGACAGCCATCGTCGTCTGCTGGCTCATCACCTCGCAGATCCAGGTGTGGTAGACCGATATTTTTCTACGCCAAGGGAAGTCGCGTTTGTGGGTATCGTACCAATCCAAAAGGTGGCCGACCCATACGCGATCGTTGCGGAGGTGGAGATCACTCAAAAGCATAAAGCCTGGCTCCCATTCAAAGTGAATAAGTGCCAGGCTTTCATACAACGATCAATTGACCGAGGGAATCAGAGCTGACCGCCTTCAGCCATGCTGCCGTTCTCTGCCTTTGCCGCGCCTTTGCGTGGACGTCCGCGGCGGATGGTTTGGCGGAGCTTCTCAAGCTTGCTAGGACGACCGCGCTTCTTGGGAGCAGCGGCTTTCTTGGCAGCGCCAGCTTTTTTGCCAGCCTTACGGGTGGTTTTCTTAGCAACCTTCTTCTTTGCTGCAGGTTTCTTCGCAGCAGTCTTCTTCACAGTTTTCTTCACTGCCTTCTTGACGACTTTCTTCACCGTCTTCTTGGCGGTCTTCTTCGCAGCAGGTTTCTTAGCAGCCTTTTTTGCTGCAGGCATCTTCGCTGCAGGCTTCTTCGCTGCAGGCTTCTTCGCTGCGGGCTTCTTCGCTGCGGCTTTCTTGGCTGGCTTCTTGGCGACCTTCTTCGCAGGTTTCTTCGCTGCTGCCTTCTTAACTTCTGCCATGTGATTCTCCTTTCAAGTGAATTCTCGGCTGAATCAAAATTCCAAACTGTTTTGATAATAAACTACGAAAAAAAAAATTGGTAGCATTCGAGTGATCAGTTTTTATATTTTTTTGAGCTGTTACTCAATTCATTTTTTCATGCGTCGATATAGGCAGCGAGATATTTGATGTCAAGATTGCAACGTGCAAAGAAAGTTATTCACCCTCTCAGCGCGTCCTTCGCATGAGAACAGGAGATCTCATGAACACCAAAAAATCATCATCAATAGCAAACATCTCTCTCGCACTCATTTACGACAAACCAGAAAAACTGAAACGCTCCGCCGCACATCCTTTCCCTGCCGAAGCCGAGGCTGAATGGGAAACAGCTGAAACGATCGAGAAGCTCGCTGAAACATGGGAACAGTTGGGATGCACGGTCACTCGTCTCGCACTGGACAATTTTTTCCTGTCGCGTTGGAGCGAGCAGTTCCAAAACTTCGATCTCGTTCATTCGGTTGTTGAAGGTTGGGGAACTCCCTCGCGCGAGGCTTGGATCCCTGCCCTCTGTGAGATGAGCGGTGTACCATTCATTGGAAGCGATCCCTTTGCTCAATGCGTGGCTATGAGAAAAAGTACGTTCAAATTGATCTGCCGGAATCACGGAATACCAACCCCTGACTTCCACCCTGCGCGCAGCGAAGAAGATCTCAACCACATCCCAGCCGCACTGCTCAGCCGTCCCCATTTCATAAAACCCGACTGTGAAGGATCGGGCATGGGCATCGATGCACAGCACTCGCTCGGCACTCACCCTGAGCAGAGCCGCCAAACATGCCGTTCGCTTCTCAAACAATTTCCGGAGGGCATCCTTATTGAAGAGCATCTTCCTGGGCGTGAGCTCACATCCGCATTCATAGGCTCAAATCCGTCACTCACGCTTCCCATTGCCGAGATAGAAGTTCCTGATGGTGTCTACGGACTCGCAAACAAGAGCAAAGAAGCCATGGAAGAAAAGGTTTCATTTCCTGGCCTGAGCAAAACTCAGCGCAGCACAATCGTGAATGCGATGGACAATCTTCGGAAACATGTAGGCCTCGACGACTTCGTGCGCTTCGACTGGAAGCTGGATGCAAACGGAACGCCAATGCTCCTCGAGGCCAATCCTCTGGCTGGCCTCTCCTACTATTATAGTGTGCTGCCAAAAATGGCTGAGGCTGGGGGACTGAGCTATGCCGAGCTCTTGGAAAAAATTGCACTCTCAGCATTGGCCCGCAAAAACGACAGACGCTTTTGGTACGGCCGCGCGCGCCTTCAAACACAAGGAGCAGCGAGTTAGGTCTGTAATCCGGCGTACACACCATGTGGCTGCAACCAAATCAAAACAAACTTGAACTCTCAGAAAAACACAGTGCAAACAAAAAAGGGTACCCGGTTGGGGTACCCTTTTTTGTTACGGAGGCTCAGCGCACAGACCAGCGATCAGCGCTTACCTGTTGCCACCAGGCGGGTCAGGTCAACCATACGGTTGCTGAATCCCATCTCGTTATCGTACCAAGAGAGAATCTTGACCATGTTGTCGCCAATCACAGTTGTATATTCAGCATCAACGATGCTCGAGAGCGGACTTCCGTTGAAGTCACAGCTCACCAGCGGCTCTGTGCTGTAACCGAGGATACCCTTGAGGCGTCCTTCGGATGCAGTCTTGAGAGCTGCGTTGATTTGCTCAGCCGTCGCGGGCTTCTCGAGTTCAAAGGTGACATCCACAAGCGAAACGTTGGGAGTCGGGACGCGCACGGCGAATCCATGAAGTTTGCCTTTGAGAGAAGGAATCACTTCAGAAATGGCTTTCGCAGCACCAGTGCTCGTTGGGATCATGCTGAGCGCAGCAGCGCGGGCGCGACGCATGTCAGAGTGAGGAAGGTCGAGAATGCGCTGGTCGTTGGTATACGAATGGATTGTGGTCATCAGTCCCTTACGAATACCGAAGGCTTCATGAACTGTGAGCGCCACAGGAGCAAGACAGTTGGTCGTGCATGAGCCATTGCTCACGATGTTGTGCTCTGCCAATTTATACTCGTTGTCGTTCACACCAATGACGATCGTCTTATCGACTGCCTTGCCAGGCGCGCTCAGAATGACCTTGCGCGCACCCGCACGAATGTGGGCAGCACACTCTTCACCCTTGGTGAATCGGCCTGTGCACTCAAGCACCACATCAACCTTATTTTGGCCCCAGGGAATTTCCGCAGGATTGCTGATGGCCGTGACCTGAATGGTTTTGCCACCCACGACCAGGGCATTTTCACGAGCCTCAACCGTTGTTGCAGCAGTGCCGTGAACGGAGTCGTACTTCAAAAGATGCGCAAGCGTGGACGCATTGGTGAGGTCGTTGATCAGCACGATCTCAACATCTTTGTTGTTCTGCAATGCGCGCGTGACACAGCGACCGATACGACCAAAGCCATTGATACCAACCCGAATAGTCATTGAAAATTTCCTTTCGTGGAGAGGTGACTGATATTCCTAGTTCAGCGTTTGTCCCGAGGGGGGCGTTGGCGGCGATTTTGCCTGCGCCCCTGCGAACCTTCCGCAGAGCGAGGGGGATTGTGTTCCTGTGCCGGCTTGTATTCAAGCGCAGCCAGCCAATCTTCCAGACTCCGCAGCCCTTCAAATATTTTTCCTTTGACCTTGAGGCCTTCCAAAACAGCCGATTCGCCAGCCACGATCTCGCAATTGCTGAAACGACACTCCTCGAACGAGCAGTTCTCAAGTTTCAGGCCCTGAATGTCGGATTGCTCAAACTCACATTCTTGGAAACGAGAGCCGTTCATGACCAGATTGGCAACCCGACTCGCGTTCAGAACCACACCGTTGAGCTCCGACTTTAAGAGTCTGTTACTGGTAAAGTCGGACTCTGTGAGTGAGAAATCGAGGCATTGGCTGCGCGACAGACGATTGTGTTCAAAGCGCGATTCACTGACCGTGACGTCACACAACCGTGCAAGCCCAAGCTCATTCGAAGAAAAATTGGAACGTGTGCATTTAAAATTGGATATTTGCGAAATTGTGAACTGATTGCGGTGGACTTCAGCCATATCGAGAAAGGCAGCGTTCTTCCATTGCGAGCCGCTGACGCTGTTGCCCTCAGCAATGCTGTCCGGACTGACCTCGACGGAACTGAAGATAGAGAGCTGAGCATCGAACCCAGAATGCTCCGGACGAAACTCGACTTTGCTACTCAGCTCACGCGAACGTTTCAGCAGTTTCCGGAAGCCTACCCGCTCACTTAACTGGGAAAGCGCCGAATCAACCGAACCCTTTGCACTGGCAATATTGGCAAAGCCGCGTGCGCCGCGCTTTTGTGCCGCGGCACTGGCAGACACGGGCCCCGGTTCAGTTTCAAAGCTTTGTGATGCCTCAAATAATTCCTGAATCAGGCTAGCCGCACGATTAACATCCATTTTACCACGGGAAACTGCTCTCAGAATGGAATGCAGGTCTTTCATCAACTTCTCCGATCAACGCGGAGCATCAGCACTACTCCGAAACACAGGAACAACAAGGGCGGAAACCAGGCCGCCAGGTAAGGTGAAACGCTTCCTGCCACAGCCATTGTGCGCAGCGAGGCAGAGCCACCCCAATATATCGCCGCCGTCAGCAGACAGACGACAACGCCGATATATGTATCTGCCTGACGCTCACGGCGCAAGGCGAACGGCAACGCAAAAAAAGCAAAAAGAAGATTAGCGAGGGGTGCACTCAGCTTCTGGTAGAGGTCAGCCTCACGACTGACCATAGCGCCGCCCGAGGAACGGCTCTCTGACAGCACACGGCGCAGTTCCCGAAAACTGACAAGATCGGAAGAGACTCCTTCTCGCAGGAGCTTTGGTGGCTGAGAGGAAACATTCGTCGCAAATGCAGGCACATTTTCAGTGGAGAGCAACTCACCTGCCTCACTGAATGCACTGACTCGCGCATCAATCAGACTCCAGACATTCTTCTTCTGGTCAAAAGCCGCTTTACGGGCGAAAACTATACGTTCAACCTCATTGCGGTTGCGTAAAACAATGTATTCGGCATCCATGAGAGTGCGCTCGAGCTGATTGAGTTTCTTAAAGTGAAGAATACTTCCCTCACCCCGCACCCACTGGCTCTCAAGAAACATTTGCGACAATGCTGATTTTTCAATTTTAACTGTTTCAACTTTCTGCAGACGTAGCATAGCCTGGGGAACTACAAATTCAGACACAAGAAAGCACAGTATGCCGATCGCAAGACTCACAACGAGGATCGGAGAGCAGATTTTCCGGATTGACTGTCCGGCAGCTCTGAGCGCAGAGATTTCTCCGCTGCGGGCGAAAATCCAGGCTGTTATGATGGCGCTGAACATCACTGAAAAGGGGCTGATGTCCACCAACATTTTTGGAGTTTGTACCAGGTAATATTCAAAAATAACCGGCCAGGTAGCACCGTATTTGGGAAAGTAACGTGTATTTTTTTCAAGAAAATCGATGACGCAATAGATAAAGAGAAAAGTTGCGCAGATCCCAAAATAAAGCCTGAAGAACTCTTTGAGGAAATATCTTGCGAAAATCAAGCCTTCCTCCCCTTCAGAAAAGGAAACAGCACATGGGATTCCTGGGCCACAAATTCAAGAAATGGCGTAGACGGAGGATGGCGCAATCGCCAAGTCAGAACTCCCAGCATCAAGAGGAAAAGCGAGACCAGGGGCAAATAGAGGGATACCTCTGGATCGAGGACAAATTTAACTGCCAGTTGCTGACCCAACATAATCAGCGCGTAAAACAGAAACACGACAACAAGAAGTCCGAGATAAGTGAAGCTTGCCTTCCTGCGCGGATCCTGGAGGCCGAGACAGACACCGATAACCGGAAAGAAAAGACAAGAGAGTGGCACAACAATTTGTTCGTAGAAAAAAGTGTGGTCGCGCACAGAGCGCTGGTTGGTACCCCAATCTGACCGGTCCCTGAGCTTGCGCAGCTCAGCCAAATACGTACTCGGATAATAAGAACGCATGTCGTTGGCATCGAACTGACCGATTTCGAACTGTTTCTGAAACATGTTCACTAGCGAAATCTTGAATGTGTCGAATGCAATCACATTCCAGGAGCCGCCACCAAGTGGCTGATGCAAACGACCATTGCGCAGTTCGAAAACATAATCGTAACTGCCGCTCATGGTGTCCTTGATGAGCTGCCCGGACTCGGCTGTCAGAATTTGCGAATCGCCCTGCCCCTTCTCGCCATTGATCCCCAGGAACACCCCCCTGAAGGACGCACGGTTGCGCTCAATGCGATCGACATAAAGTGCGATTTTGCTGCTGCCGCCTTGGAACAGGTCAGAAACAAAAGTCTTCTCACGAAGGCGGTTCTCCAACAAAGACTCAACGCCTTTTCTGGCATGCATCCATTTAAATTTGCGCCACTGCTGACGCGCATAAGGTTCCATGATGAGCGCACTGGCGGCTGCAATGACAGCAAACATCAAACCCAACACGAATGGGGCTCGGCAGAAACGATATATGCTCACGCCCGAGGCCATCCAAGCCTCTGACTCACGATCTCCCGACATGCGCACAACCACAATCGCCGACGCGAACAGCAGGGATAAAGGCAGAGTAAGCTTGAAAATATTGGGTATCACAAAAATGATGAACATCAGGAGCGAGAAGATGCCATCCTGAGTCAGAACCAAATAATCCGTGAGAGAGAGGAGTCTGAAAAGGAACATCACAGTGCTCAGAATGGCCAAAATAACCATAGTGAGCGACAGGATTTCCGAAAAAATCAAACGATCAAACCGAGTCAACAATCCATTGCCCTCTCAGCGCTTGTATTCAATGCGCCTCTCCGGTCGGCTGTGCTTCTTCTTTGAACATGCCCATGACATGATAGCCACAATCCACATGCAAAGTCTCGCCCGTGACACCAGAACCCAAATCAGACAACAAGAACAGAGCCGAACGGGCCACATCCTCACCGGTGATATTTCTGCGCAATGGAGCAAATTTTTGGCTGTAGTCGAGCATATTTCTCATACCAGGAATAGCGCTCGAAGAGAGCGTGCGGATGGGACCCGCACTGATGGAGTTGACCCGGATACCCTGGGGACCGAGGTCTTCGGCAAGGTAACGGTTGCATGCTTCAAGCGCTGCTTTGGCAACACCCATGACGTTGTAGTTGGGGACAACTTTCTCAGCACCGTAATAGGACATGGAAATGATGCTGCCGCCGTTGCGCATCATGGGTGCAGCATGTTTTGACGCCGCCACCAGCGTGAAGGCAGAGATATCCATTGTCGATGTGAATTGCTGACGCGATGTATTGATGAAAGGCTCTTTCAGACACTCTTTGTCGGTGTAGGCCACCGAGTGAATCACGAAATCAAGGGAATCCCACTGAGTCCGCACCCATTTGAAGAACTCCTCAATGTCCTCATCTTTCCCAAGATCGCAGTTTTTGGCTTTCGCGCCGGGAATTTCATTCAGTAGTTCGTTGAGCCGCTTTTCCTGCGCCGCTCCAAGGTAATTGAAGACAAGAGATGCCCCCTCAGCTGCACATGCCTGTGCACAAGCCCAGGCCAATGATTTGTTGTTCGCGACGCCAAAAACAATGCCGCGCTTTCCGCTCAGCAACCCCTTCGTCATAGCTCATCCTCCTCGGGACAGTGGAAACCAGTGGCAACCATATAACCTGTCCAAATCGGTTCCGACAACCAACCCCGATTGAAAGGGCTCCGGAAGTGAGTTACCAATCTTCAATCACCAAGAGTGAAGGAGCCAGGATGAACTCTGGAACGCAAACCAGTCCAACGTACAAAAAAGTGGAAATAGATAACTCAATCTGCCGTCGGCGCTTCCACATCGCCTTCGAAGAAGGGCAGACCCCGGTTCCTGAAACCAAGGTTTTATGTCCCCACTGCGGCGTGACACTTTTTGAAGCCAAAAACCACCCGCCCGCAATTCTTTCTCGCGATGAGAATCTCGTTAAAAGCCCCGACGGCTCAAGAAAAACTCTTAATGAATGTCAGTTCCTGAAATGAGCCTCCCCTGGCTGGCCACCATTCTCATGGGGCTTGCCCTGACCTGCGCGCCTCTTGAGTGGATCGTCTCCATAGCGCGTCAGCTTCGCACTGTGTTTTGGATGCTATTTTTATCTCTAGGATCGCCAATCCTGCCCCCAGTGCGCTTGCTGGCGGCGGCCATAGGCTTGGCCGCGGCACTCCCCTTGTTCTCTACCCTTATCGCTGATGCGTTGCCTCACTCCTTCGAGAGTGAAATGCTTTTTCTCTCCGTGACCACTGCTCTGATTGTCTTCCTGCGCGTGGCCCTTTTGCCTGGCGTTGCGATGGACTGGTCCAGAATGCAGGCCTGGGAGCAGGAGGTAGTGCGGCGCACAGGGAGCCACACGTTACTTTTTTTGAACGATCAACTGCGCGACTCCCAGAGTCGTGGTAACCGCGAGCGGCTCTGGGCCCTGAGCCGCGAACTGGCACGCTCAGAACTGTCGCAAGTGCACGTTTTAAAAAATCTTCCGCTGCGGGCGATCGGCCTCCTCTGTTTCTATATCGCTGCCACGAGCCTGCCCGTCTCACTTGCAAGGCTCAGGCCTGAGCTGAGTTTATGGCTTGTTTTTTTGGCCTCATTCACAACTTTCAGAGCATTCCAACATCCAGAGAGCCCGTCTTTTAGTAAAAAGGAGGCTCTCTATACCAGCTCAATACTGCTCATCCTTTTGCTTTCTCACTTCCTCATTCCAGGGAACGGCCTCAACTCCCTTGTGAAATACCAAGCATCTGTATTTATTGAGAAAATATCTATAAGCTGCTCGATTCTGGTTCTTTTCGCCGGATTTTTTGGCCGGAATTTCAGTAAGCTGGGATTTGTTGGTTCGTCGCTAACGTCTCTGCCGCTCGAGCGCCGCTATTCTTTTCTCCGGAAAGTTGCCAATTTTAGCCGCTGGCTTGCAAATCCTGGAAATCTCGTGACTCTTTTTGTGCAACTCGACGTGGTCGCAGCAACCCTCAGAATTACGCTAAGTTGATTGTAATTCACACAAAATCCCCAAATTTTATGCACTCTTGCTGAACAAAAAAAAACTCTTCTTGACTGCTTGTAGGGGTCGATATTTTTCGCTACGTACCCCCAACGCTGGTGAGCACTGACAACTCTTTTTACAGAGGCTTTTGCAAGTCTCCCAGTGGTTTTGTTGGTATAAACATTCGTTTTTACTGCTTCTGGTTGTGTCTCGGAGAAGTTGGCACGCGACCTGCTTCACCCCACGACAGAGCGCTCTCGAAAGAGAGAGCCAGCCGCCTCTGGGCGCATCCGGAAGCACTTTGGTTGAAGGAGTCATTCAAATGGATAACGTCATCAACCTCTTCTCACGTCGTAACGCTCCAAAAGTAGCGACTCAGACGCGAGCAAGTGAGTCAACTCAGCCGAACAAATCGGCTGTGGGATCATCGGGTGCAAGCGGCTTCTCTGAAGTTGCAGAGCGCAACCGAGCTAATCAGATGCGGCTCCGCAAAGAGCGCGAGACCGCCAACAAAAACGTCTTGAAGAGCTACCGGATTAAGTAACGGGTTGCGCCCGGAGAACCGGCTCCGGATCAAGCGCTGCTCAATTTTTGCTCTCTGGATTGGTGGGGTGAGCCATGCAGAACAACAACTTTGAACGCTTCGAAATCAGCCAGCCATCGCAGCACGAGGAACAAGGCGCTGTGGTCGTCGACCTCCAGGCCTTCCGCATGAAAAAGGCGATGATTGGTGAGAAACGACGCGGAGTCCAGGACACCTTCAATCTGTCTCAGGACCAACAAACTTCTGCATCGCCCACAGGCCGCCGCGATGAAGAGCTCGCTTCGAGACTCGAGCGCATCAAGTCTAGTATCCAACGGATCAACCAACTCATGGCTGACCTGAAAGATGCGAACCAGCCGCAACAGCCTCGATGATTTCTTTTTGGGCATGCAGGGTCGAATTTAGTGGCTTGACCTACCTGCTCATTTGGTGAAGATGACAAGACGCAGTTCTTTTGGGCTGCGTCTTTTTCTCTTTTGGGGATACCATGTCAGGAATACCTTTTTACGCTAAACGCTGGGTTTCGGGCACAACCATGGCTGAGGCGCTCGAGCAAACAGCACAGCTCAATTCCAAAAATATTTCAGTTACACTCGATCTTCTCGGTGAGAACATCACCAGCCTCGAACAAGCTCGTGCCTGCACCGACGAGTACGTTCAAATGCTGAACGAGATTTCAACACGGCGAATAAATTCGCACGTGTCAGTCAAACTCACCATGCTTGGTCTCGATATCAACGAAGACGTCTGTTTCGAAAATTTAAAACTCATCCTCGCAAAAGCGGATGAAAATGGGAATCGCGTTGCGCTCGACATGGAAGGCACTCCCTACACAGAGCGCACATTGAGAATATACGAAGCCGCAGCGCAGCAATTCAAATCACCTGAAATCGTTCTGCAGGCTTATTTGCACCGCACTGAAACAGACATCGATAGAGTGCTCAAGGCAAACGGAAGACTCCGGTTGTGCAAAGGGGCGTACAAGGAACCCGCCTCACATGCGCTGCAAAAAATGCCGGACATTGTGTCGAATTACAAAAAGCTGGTTGCAAAACTGCTGCGCGAGGCCAACCGCGTATGCATTGCAAGCCATGACGACAGCATCATTGATTTCTGCAAAAACGAGATCAAAGCAGCTTCAGTTCCCAAAGAACGCTACGAATTCCAAATGCTCTACGGTATGCGCGCTAAAACCTGGGAAGCCATCGCCAATGAAGGGCATAACATGACTGTCTATTTGCCCTATGGCGAGCACTGGCAGGCCTACTATTCCCGCCGACTCGCTGAACGCAAAGAGAACATTTTCTTTGTGCTGAAAAACCTTTTCCGCGACTGAACCACAGCGTTCATGTGTGTCAAAACCGCCACCCCCGGCATGCCTGGAATCTGATACGATTCTCTTGGTTTGACCGGGGGATGAAAACATGGAACTCACCAGTATTCTGGGACCCGTCTTGGGAATTGTGGCGGTTCTGGGGACAGCCATGCTCAAGGGCCTCCCCATTATTGCACTTTGGGGTGGTTCTGCACTCATGATTGTGGGGCTCGGGACACTTGCTGCAGTGACCGTTGCATATCCAATGGCCGACATGATGCATTCATTTAAGTCGCTCGGGTTATTCCTCAAGGGCCCGCAGATAAACACTGATCAACTCATTTCCGATGTGGAACGACTTGCACAGCTTGCGCGCAAAGATGGTTTTCTTGCACTTGAGAAAGAAGTTGCGAACCTGACTGACCCGTTCCTTGCCAAGGGCATCCAAATGCTCGTGGACAACACCGAGCCGCACGTTATCCAGGAAGTTCTCGAGGGTGAAATCGCACTCCTTTATGAAGAAGAAGAAATCGCGGCAAAGTTCTGGGAAGACTGCGGTGCGTTTTCTCCAACAGTGGGAATCATTGGCGCCGTGTTGGGACTCATGGTGGTGATGGCCAACTTGAGTAACCCTGACGCGATCGGCCCTGGAATTGCGACGGCGTTTATTGCGACGATTTATGGCGTGGCGATCGCAAACCTGTTTGCTCTGCCTTGCGGAAAGAAAATCAAACGCATGTGCCACCACAAAAAAATTGCGCGCGAAATGGCCATGATTGGTGTGCTTGGTATCGCACAGAGCCACAGCCCCAAAGTTTTGGCTGAGCGTCTGCGCGGAATGCATGGTGGCCACTGACATCGCGTTTGTGCGCTTCAACAGCCCCGTTGCTGTATGTTTCGTCATTGCGCTGAGAGGCATTTGAATGGCTAAGAAGCAAAAATGTCCGGAATTCGAGAACCACGAACGATGGCTTGTGGCGTTCGCCGACATGATGACGCTTCTGTTTGCTCTGTTCGTGGTGCTTTACGCAATGGCCAACCTCGACAAATCGAAAGCGAAAAAGGTTGAGGTTTCGATTCAGAAAGCGTTTGCAAACGAATTCGACGATGAGACCATGCCCGAAGGTGTGCCACGTGGCTTCGACATGAAAAAAGGAATCTTCAGGTTCAACAAAGGCAACACCAACCGCGAGCAAGTCACCACCCGCACCCGCCGTGAGATGGCCGCAATCATTGCTGCCGACAGCCAGAAGCTCGAACGCGAGATTAGTGAGCGGCTTTATGGCTCGAAGGATTTCCCCGAAGCGCAAAAGCAGAAACCGGAAGACAGAGTGGTTTTTGTCAACCGCGATAACGATGGCATCCGTATCACCCTACTCGCTCGCAAGTTCTTCAACTTGAGCCAGGCAACTCTCAATCCCGAAGCCAAAACAGTCCTCGACGGCGTGGCGCTGGCCATCAAGAGCATTGGTCGGCAAATTCGCGTTGAGGGACACACGGATAATCTGCCATTCAACATGAACGGTATGACCAACTGGGAGTTGAGTTCGGCGCGTGCTTCGGCGGTTGTTCGGCACTTCATCGACAAACACCAATTCGATCCGCAAACAATTTATGCGGCAGGATTCGCAGACACCAAGCCCATCGCCTCGAATACCACTGCCGAAGATCGCAGCATGAACCGCCGTGTAGACATTAAAATTCTCTACGATGTGCCGGGTGATTATGTTGCCGAAGACCCGACTCCTCCGAGCGCAGAAGGTGAGGCTGCTCCCGAGCAGCCGACCGAGCCAAAGCCCTGAAAAACTCCGCTTTTAAGGCCTCCGAGGCGCGCGACCGCGCATGGGGACTGCATCGCCTCCAACACGCGCCTCGGGCTCACGTGGTTTGCGTGGCATGGCTGGAATGCCCGTGACAACCGTGTTCGGCTCAACATTGCGCGACACAACTGCGCCCGCTCCAACCTTAGCTTCTTCCCCCACCACCACTGCACCCACAACCGATGCACCCGCGCCAATAACAGCCCCCCGCTCAACGATGGGGTGTCTGCGGCCTGGACGCGAACGGGTGCTTCCCAGAGTGACGTTTTGGTAGAGGAGTACGTCATCTCCAACAATAGCGGTCTCGCCAATCACCGTGCCCATGCCGTGATCGATGACCACCCGACGGCCCAATTCTGCTCCTGGATGAATTTCTATGCCGGTCACAAAGCGACCTAGCTCAGAGAGCATACGAGCCGAGAATTTTGCCTCCATTTGCCACAGCGCATGTGAACAGCGATGCAGCATCACAGCTTTCACACCCGGATAGAGACAAAGAACTTCAAAGTTCGAACGCGCCGCCGGATCCTTCCCACGGATAGCCTCAGGGAGTTCGCGGACGTCGTTCATCAATGCATTCATCGCATCGACAAGAAATCTGCTTTTTTGAAGAAAACTCATTTTATATCCCTTGCCCTCAGTTGAAGAAGCTGATTATTGAGCGTAATTTGTAGGCTTGAGATGTCTCAAGGTCTCTTTGCAACAATAATGAAACGACAGCCCAGATTCTGGTGAGGAAAAAATAAGCCTATGAGTCGAAAATCCAGCCCTCGCTTTCCACTCAAGAAAAGCTTGATTTCTGACCTGAGTATCATTGCAACCGTGTCAGTCGGTCTTCTCAACACAGGCTGCATGACCTCCAAACGCGAAGAAGAATTGCGAGCCCAAATCAAGAGTTTTGAAGTCCGCATGGTTGAAATGGAAAAACAAATCCAATTACGTGACCGCACCGTAGATGCGGTGAAGAACTCTTCCGAAGAATCAAGCCGCAAGTATCTCACTGCGAAGAACGATCTCGATGAAGTCAAACGACAGCTCGCCATGACGCAAGGCTCTATCGACGAGCTCCGTGTCAAGTTTTCCCGCGTCCAGGACGGCAGTACAAGCAGCGGCCTGAACGCTAAACCGCTAAACGACGACTCAACTGCAAACCGCTTCAGCGACATTGAAGATTGGCAAAGCAAGGTCGAAAAACGACTCACCAAGGCCGAATTGATCGCCAAAGCATCGCAGGAAAGCGGGAGCAAAACAAAAGAAAAACTGACGGTCAAAACTCCAGCTGAACTGGCCAAGGTCTTGAGCAATGCTTACGCACAGAAAGACTACGCAAAGGTCGTAAAAGTTGCCTCAACCGTGATCGGCAATTCGAATTCCGAGCCCATGAAAACACTCGCGATGGAATTCCGGGCTGAAGCACATTTTCAACTCCAAAATTACGACCGCGCAGCCATCGATCTCATGGAAATCATTGAGAAGTATCCAAGCTTTGAGAGAAAACCACGAGCTCTCTTGCTTGCGGGTGACAGCTGTGTGTATTTGAAGCAGCTCAGAGCCGCAAAAGCGCTCTACAGCGAATGTGTGCGTCTGTTCCCGGATCGCGAAGAGTGCAAAGCATCCAAGGAGCGGCTCGCGCGATTGGGAGTCTAAGTGTCCACCAAGACCCTTCTGGCCGTTGAAACATCCTGCGATGAAACCTCGGTCGCAATAGTCCAGGCCGAGTTCGCTCAACAAGAGGCCTGGAAAAATATCTCACCCAGCCGCATTAGGGTTCTTTCACACGTCGTTGAGAGCCAAACCTCACACATTGCTTTCGGCGGTGTCGTGCCCGAAGTTGCCGCGCGCGATCACCTTTTGAAAATGACCCCACTCGCCCTTCAAGCTATCGCCGAAGCCGGGATGCCTGCCGATGCGCTCGACGGCATTGCCGTGACACTTGGACCAGGCTTGATTGGCGCTCTGATGGTTGGAGCATTGTTCGCTCAAGGTCTCTCGCTGGCCATCAACAAACCGCTCCTGGGAATCAATCACGTCGACGCCCATCTTGCTCCTGCGCTGCTGCTGCAGAGCTTCAACACATCAACCGATCTCGGGCAATGGTTGCCCGTGCAACTTCCCACATTCCCCGCGCTCGCTCTCACTGTGAGCGGTGGACACTGCCACTTAAGCCTTTTGCGCAGCGAACACGACCGTACTCTGCTTGGATGCACGGCTGACGATGCGTGTGGCGAAGCATTTGACAAAGTAGCCAAGTTGCTCGGCCTCCCCTATCCTGGCGGCCCGCATCTAGAAAATCTTGCTTTGTCGGCAGATCCCAATGACACGCCATTCAAGTTTCGGACTGCGCTTGCTGATAAATCCAACCGTCACGGCTTCAGCTATAGCGGCCTGAAAACCCAGGTTCTCGATACCGTGCGCAGACAACTTGGACACCCTGTTGGAAAAATTCAGGGAGGAAGTCTTCCTGCGAACATCAAAGCAAGCATTGCGCATGCGTTTCAGGAGGCTGCTCTTGGTCAATTGCTTGACCGCCTTCAAAATGCCCTCGAGGATCACCGCGACGTTCGCTCGATTGTGGTGGCCGGAGGCGTTGCAGCCAACAAATCCTTTAGAGCCAAGCTTACTAAACAAACCAAGCTGGAAGTGAGATTCGCTCCCATGAGCCTGTGCTCAGACAATGCCACGATGATTGCACTGCATGCATTTCTCCCGGGCATGACACTGAATTCTCCTCATCCTTTCTCCCGCTATCCATACTCCTAATGAGATTTTTGCAATGAATAAAAACAGAAAAATTGCCCGCAGTGATCACTTCTCATTCGAACTCGAAACTAGAAAAAACCTCGGGCAAAATTTTCTTGCGGATCAAACCATTCTTGCTCAAATTGTCGCCCGCGCACAAACACACGCCAAAGCCGCAAACCAAGTCTGTCTTGAGATTGGTCCAGG
This sequence comes from Silvanigrellaceae bacterium, assembly GCA_044376655.1. Lineage (GTDB taxonomy): Bacteria > Bdellovibrionota_B > Oligoflexia > Silvanigrellales > Silvanigrellaceae > RFOM01. The sequence goes on along the minus strand of JBILKQ010000002.1, from coordinate 35,185 downwards.
TTCAGGCGCATTGACACGCAAGCTGCTTGAGGCTGGGTGGAGTGTTTATGCCATTGAAAAAGACCCGCGCGCTGTGCAGGGTCTCAAGGAGAGCTTGGGGGTTGAGTTCCCCGATCGTTTTAGGGTCGTAGAAGCCGACATCCTGCGTTTTGACTCGAGTGAACTTCTCTCGACGCTTACCGCGCCGCCTCTATGCATAGGCAACATCCCCTACTACATCACCAGTGATATTCTGTTCTGGTTTATGAAGCACGAGAGAAAATTCTCTGCTGGAATTTTCATGGTTCAGAAAGAAGTAGGCGACCGTTTGGCTTGTGCACCAGGCCATAAAGACTACGGACGGCTCTCAGTTAGGGTTCAGCTGGCTTATGAAGTTGATCAGGTTCTTGTCGCACCAGCGCGAGCATTCGTTCCTCCACCGAAGGTCGACTCGGCCGTTGTCGAATTATTGCCACGAACCGAACCGCTTCTGAACCAGGAAGAAACCGAGCCTTTTGAAAAGTTCACGGCGATGTTGTTCAGTGCGCGGCGTAAAATGCTGCGCAAAACCATACAACAGGCTGCGCATCAACTCTTTGGCCAGGGCTTGAGTGAAGAAGCTTTTTCGAAATTCTCTGAAGGCTTACACAACAAAACAGGCGTTGAGCTCACCCAACGCCCCGAAGAGCTCTCGCCCCTCAATGTTTTGTTGATGTTCCGAATGCTCAGGGGAGCACTGTAATAGAAATCGGCTGTGCGAATTCGGAGCCGTTGTCAAAGCGAACGACCACTTTTCCATCGTGGCGCCCTTCGGCGGCATCCTCGGCAACCACCAAATTCAATGTTCTGCCCTGTACGCTAGACTCCTTAAGCCCACTGCTTTCGCTCACGAACGACACACTACGAAGCCTAGCTCGCAGATTCTCATCACTGCTCAGAGGCAAGACTATTTTGGCGACACCGCCCTTCTGCAAGGTCAGCGCCTCAAGCCGAGACGTGAAAACTTCGATGCGCTTGCTCGCTGCCCCACCGCCTATATCCGAGTCTTCAGCGCTGCTCGAACGGATCGAACTCGTTGCTCGGGCATTGAGAACTTCAACGTCGGTTCGCTGCTCTTGTTTGGGAGACACCGTTTGGAGCACGGGTGAGCTTTGCCCACCACATGCCACTAAGGCCGTCGCACCGAAAGCGAACGTTAGTACTATGAATAACGACAAACGGTTGCTATCAACCACCAGCTTGATCACTTGTCGCCCCCCACATTTAACATCGTATCGGTATCCCTTGAGAATCAGTTTAGTCTTTTGAAAGACACAAATTAAAAACACCCCTTGACCTCAACACAACTCACGGCCACAATTGGAAAAAATTGTGGAGTCAGCAATGCACCGATTTCTCACTTCCCGAGGCTCCATCCTGTGGTTGTTCCTCCTTCTCATGGCCTCTCCTGTGCGCCTAATCTCGGCCGAACCACTTGAATTCGGGGAACAGAAGCTGGCTCAGAGCAAACCAGAGACGGGTAAAGCCCAGACGCCGGTTCGACCAGAAACTCCCGCAGAAGCTCTGGAAACAAGAAACAAAAAGTTTGAGTCGCTGGAGTCATTTAGCAGGGTGCTGCATTTGCTCGAGTCAATGTACGTAGATGAGAAGGCTGTTGCAAGTGACGCCCTGATCGAAAAGGCGCTTCGTGGCATGGCTGGTTCTCTGGACCCACATACGGCCTATCTCCCGGCGCAACAGCTGCGTGAGCTCACAAATGACACCTCAGGAAAATTTGGTGGAATTGGAGTTGTCCTCTCTCAGCAAAAGGGAAAGCTCACCGTTATTGAGGTTGTCCCCGATTCCCCTGCAGCGCGCGCCAAGATTCAACCTGGCGATACGATCATCTCGGTCGATTCAATCCAAATCAATAAAAACAACCTCGAAGAGGCTCTCGGAAAGCTACGAGGTCTGCCTGGTTCCAGCGTAAAGATTGAAATTCAGGGCCCCACAGAGACCGTCGATGGCAAAGTCATCTCTCCGCGCACGCGCTCAATTCAACTTGTGCGTGAAATCATCAAGAGCACGAGCGTCGTTCATCAAGCTTTAGCCAAAGGCTACGCCTACGTCCGGGTTGGAGTTTTCCAGGAGGACACGGGTGAACAAGTTGATAAAGCTCTTCGTCTCTATGAATCTGAGAACAACGGCAAACTCAACGGCGTTATTCTCGACCTCAGAAGCAATCCCGGGGGGCTTCTCGATCAAGCAGTGCGCGTTGCGGATCTTTTCTTGGATTCAGGAATCATAGTTTCGACTGTAGGACGCGACCGCGCACGTCAGGAAGTTGAGTATGCGACCAAACGCCATACACATCCCTACATGCCGATGGTCGTTCTCGTAAATGAGGCATCAGCCAGTGCATCTGAAATCGTTGCAGGGGCTTTGCAAGATCACAATAGAGCCCTGATTGTAGGCATGCCGACGTTTGGGAAAGGCAGTGTCCAATCGATTATCCCTCTCCCCAACGGTGCAGGTTTGAAAATGACCGTGGCCCGTTACTACACTCCAAACGGCAGGAGTATTCAGGCCAAGGGCATCACTCCTGATGTGATTCTTGCGGCAACTCCGAATAATCGAGCCAATAACTCTTCCAAGACGTCGACGGGTTCAGACATCATTAAGGATGACGAAAACTCCAGTGCAGGAACGAAAGGCGGTCGAAAAGAAATTGATCTCGAGGGCCACATCGAGGCCAATGACCTGAGCAGTACCCCCGCAAACCTAGGATTCGCGAGTGACATTGAGAAATGGCCCGCAAACCTGAAAAGCGATTACCAGTTAAAAATGGGATACACATATCTGCGCAGCTGGTCGCGCTTCGCTCAGAACTGAAACGAAAATCAGTTCTTCTCGCGTGGAGTTGGGCCAGCATCGCGCGGTGGCCTCGGACCTGACTCACGGTTTTTTATGCCACGATCGCTTCTTGAATTTGGACCGCCTCCACGTGGAGTTGGACCGCCTTCGCGTGGAGTTGGACCGCCTTCGCGTGGAGTTGGACCGCCTTCGCGTGGAGTTGGACCGCCTTCGCGTGGAGTTGGACCGCCTTCGCGTGGAGTTGGACCGCCTTCGCGTGGAGTTGGAGCGCCTTCGCGTGGAGTTGGACTGCCTTCGCGTGGAGTTGGACTGCCTTCGCGTGGAGTTGGACCGCCTTCGCGTGGTGATGAGCCTCGTTCACGCGCGGTTGCATTTTGATTGCGAGGGGTAGAGCCACCCTCGCGTGGCGTTGGCCTCGCCTCACCTGTTACACCACGACTATCGCGCTGAGGTCTTTCCCTCTCACGCGGTGGTCGTACAGCTTCGCGCTGCCCCGCCTGATTTACTGCCGCGTCCTCGGGGCGTCGCTTTTGCTGATTCTGTGTTTGCTGTGGGCCTTGAGCGTCGCCTCTATGGCCTTGTTGATTTTTGCGGTCACGCTTGTCGCGTTTGTCTCCGCGCTCCTTTTGCCGCTGCGCTTTCAGGAAACGCTCCATTCTGTCGGTGATTTCGCGTCCGCTGCGCTGCTCGCGCGGTGAGCGATAGTCGGCATCAGCGAGTGGAACATCTCGCTTGACGAAGGAGCTCGTGTCCATGATCGCTAACGTATCGGGGGCTGAAAGCAAGTTCTGCTCCAGCCAAGACAATTCGATTTTGAGAGTGTCAACAGAACTATGGCTTGTATCGAGGCTCAAGTCTGCAAGCAGATAACTCTCTTCCCGCTGCTGCCATAAATCTTTAAGAGTGTTGGTTAGTTCTTCGATGGTCTGACATGAAGCAAGAAGAGGACGAGCTTCTTTCATGGGCCACAAGCGGCGGGCAATTACATCTACTGGTGCTGTCAGGAGAACGATGCATCCGAGCTCCTGAGCCATTTTCAAAGAGGGCAGATGGGTGAGTGTTCCACCCCCGAGAGCGATGGTGCACCGTTGACGTTTCATCAGTCGGTCTAGGCACTGTGCTTCGAGTTCACGGAAAGCCGCTTCACCATCCTGTGCGAAAATTTCGGGAATGGATTTTCCAGCGAGGCGCTCAACGTACCTGTCCAGTTCGACAAATTCAGTGCGCGACATCTGTGCATAAGCTCGCGCAAAGGTCGACTTGCCGACTCCAGGCAGTCCGGCAACAAGAACATTTCTAAAGCGTCGTGACCCAGGCACGCTCATCGCATCTCCCTTCAATTGCCTCCCGGTCGAGGGGCTGTTAAAACTTCTAACTGTTTCCCAACCTCATTTCCAGCACGAGGTCTATAAGATGCCCGCCGCAGACAGCAAACGTATTGCACTTGACTGGACCAAAGCCCACGATGTTGTTCCCCTGGAACGACATCTTCACGACTCCATGCCCCAACTTGTGGCTGCCAAGAAAGCTCTGGTCAACGGAACCGGCAAGGGCTCGGATTTCATGGGCTGGGTTCACTTCGTGGAAGATCACGCCCCTCGCCTCCTCGATGACGTCCGTAATCTGGCGCAGCGAATTTCATCACACTCCGACGCGCTCGTTGTGATTGGAATCGGTGGCAGTCTTTTGGGAACCAAGGCGGTTTACGAGGCCCTCACGCACTCGTTTGCGCTTGCAAATCCCAGCCAGTTCCAGCGCCGTCCGGTGTTGCTGTGGGCGGGGCACCATGTAGCCACTGACGAACTCAGCGAATTGCTCGACTTGCTCGACCAATTCTCACCCAGCCTTCTGGTGGTTTCAAAATCAGGAACCACCACGGAGCCCGCGCTTGCTTTCCGTGTGCTCAAACAATACCTCGACGACCGTTTTGGCGGGCGCGAGGCCGCATCCAGAATTTACAGCATCACCGACCCTGAATCCGGAACTTTGCTGAAGCTTTCGCAAACCAACGGCTACCCAGCGTTGAGCATCCCGAGAAACGTTGGCGGACGCTATTCCATCTTTACTGCTGTCGGCCTCCTCCCGCTTGCTGTTGCCGGGATCGACGTCAACGAGTTCGTTGAGGGAGCTCGCCAAGCACGAGCAGACACCATCAACGACAAAAACGAGTCACTCGAAACCAACCCCGCTCTTTGCTACGCAGCGCTGCGTAACTCACTCTATAAAGAAGGTTACAAGGTTGAATCTTTGTGTCACTGGACACCGAAACTGCGCGGTGTTGCCGAATGGTGGAAACAACTCTTCGGAGAGAGTGATGCCAAAGGCAACACAGGACTTTTCCCAGCAAGCGTTCAGTTCACCACTGACCTTCACTCGATGGGCCAATATTTTCAGGAGGGCGAACGTCATTTGTTTGCCACGCACCTGCGTATCCTCGATGAATCCTCGCTCTGCCGTGGAGCACAGAAACGCAAAATCCGTATTCCACAGGCTGGTTTGTCGGATGGCTTTGACTACCTCACGGGGCAAAACCTCGAGAGTGTTCAAAGTGAAGCTCTTCTGGGTACAAGCCTTGCACACGCTGATGGCGGAGTTCCAACCATGGTCTGGGACATTCCAGAGCTTTCAGCATTCTGGTTGGGCTATTGGCTCTACATCAACATGTTTGCCTGCGGTGCGGGTGGCCTTGCGCGCGGAGTGAATCCGTTCGACCAACCAGGGGTCGAGGCATACAAGCTCAATATGTTCGCATTGCTCGGGAAACCAGACATGGCGGAGCAGTCTGTGCAAATCCGGACACGACTCGAACGCGGGCAACGGCTGCGGAGTCTGGGACTGACGCAAAACAGATAATCACGTTCACTCCTTGCTGATGGAGATAAAAACATGAACAGCAGCATCATGCTGCGCCTCAGTGTGCTCGGAACAGCCTCATTGCTGACCCTTCAGGCATTTGCTTCGGCTCCGGGAATGAAACTCCCGGCGGGTGCAGTCTTCCTCGGCAGCGGACAAGCCATTGAAGGCACACCGCCTGTTTATAAATTCAAACTGAGCAACGGTTTGAAGGTGCTGATTCTGGCAGACAATCGTAATCCGCTGGCGACACTCCGCATCAAACTCGATGCAGGTAGCAACCGAGAGCGCCTCGGAACCACAGGGCTAGCCCACTTCTTCGAACATATGATGTTTCGAAAAACTCAGGTGACCCCCGAAGGCCACTACGACCGCGTCCTCGCAGGTATTGGTGGACGCGGCAACGCTGCAACGAGTACTGATTACGTTGTCTACGAGGCGAGTTTTCCTGGGCCAGGGCTCGAGAAAATGCTTGAGCTCGAATCTCAACGCTTCAAGTTCTTGGATCTCCAGGACCCCTATTACACCACCGAGAAAGGAGCGGTCATTTCAGAGAGGCGTCTCCGATATGAAAACGACCCTCTCCAACGTGGACTCGAGATTGTTCGACGTGCTGCCTACAAAGGCACCCCTTATGAATGGTTGACCATCGGCACCAAACAAGACGTTGAACAAATGTCAATGGAAGACGCACGCTCCTTCTACAGAGATTTCTATACACCCGACAACGCCCAAGTGTTTTTGGGTGGGCCTTTCAATGTTGAAACGGCCCTGAAGAAAATCAACGATGCATTCTCGGAATGGAATGGCAGAGTGAAGTCGCAGCCAGCGCGCCGAGCAGAGCGCCCAGAGCAGGAAACGGCAGGCAAGAAATTTGTGTGCAGTGAAAGTGTGTTTGAAGAACAACACATGCTGGTTTTCCCTTCAAAGGATAACTCTTTCCGCTCGGCTGTCCTGACCCAGCTTCTACTCCAGATTCTCAACGACAATCCAGACGGCACCATGCAGCGCCGCATGACCAAACAGAAGCTGGCAACCAGTTTCACACTCTTCAAAACCAGCTGGCAAAAGCAGTCACAACCCTATACCGCTTGGTTCCGGCTCAATCGCCAGCAGGACTTTGCTGCCGCTCGAGAATACTTCAGCCAGGAACTCCGCACAGCGCTGAACCGCCCTGTTACTCCAGAGCTCAAGAAAGTTTTCCTCAAGCAACAAGAAGTCGAGGAAGCTGAATACGCACAGAAGATGACAAGTCTGGTTGAGTTTTACGAGTGGAATGAATTTTTCTACGGCGACTTCAAGATCTCAGCGCAGACAAAAAAAATCATCGACTCACTTACAACCAAGGAATTTCAAGCCTGGGGCCGCGAGGCATTTGCACAGCAAAATGCGTTTCACATGGGTGTGACAGCTCCAGGCAAGGCAACTCCCTGCTCTGAATTTGAAAAAACCGCGGCGCAAAAATGAGAAACAAAACCATGTCTCAAGGCAAAATCTTTGTTTTTTCCAAATTGCAGAACAAATCCCTGCATCGCACTATCACCACAAGCCTCTGCGCAATCGCTTTGGCTCTTTCCGCATCAATCTCACATGCTCAGTCGGGCGGCGGCGGTGCACTGACCAACGAGCGTCCGGCCGTTCAGAGCAAGCCCGTGCCACTCAACTGGCGCAGCATCAATTGGCCTTCGCTTAACTTCAATAGAACAGCAGTGGACGGCGGCGCTGCACTCTATTCTATTTTCGGCGAGACGGGCAAAAAGATCCGTCTAGACCTACTCTTTGAAACTGGCGTCTACTCTCTGCCTCGCAACATGCGCACAAATCTGAGCGCCACGGTCGACATGTTTCTGCAAGGCGGCGCCGGAACGAGAAACTACGAGGAGCTTCAGAAATTTCTTGCCGACAATGGCATCCAGGTCACAACCTCGATCTCTCCCGTAGGTCAGTTCCACATCGCCATTGAAATGCTCGGACCTGATTTTGCATTGGCCATGTCCGCGTTGGAAGACATGCTGTTGCGTCCGCGCTTCGATCGCGATGCTCTAGAAATCTGGAAGATGGAACAGAACGATGCCTTCCAGGCTCTGCTCGACGGCGGAAACTCGCGCAAGCAAGGACGCTTTATTGAACAGGAGACTATGCGCCTGGCCTTTGGTTCCGACCACTATTTTTCGCAGGCATTGGCCCGTACATCAAAGCCTGAACTCGAAAAAGTCACAGCCGAAAAAATGCGTCAGATTGCTGGGCTGCTCGTGAACCGTGCCGGACTAAACGTGGTTTTCTCTGGCAATATCAATACAAAACAAGAGCAATCGGTGCTGCAGCTGATGCGCAAAATTCCACGTCTACAGCCTGTCTCCTATAGCTGGCTTCCAGAGCGCGTGCGCAGTGCTGACTCCAACAAACTGCGCATGACCATCATCCGCAAACCTGACCTCAGTCAGGCAACACTCACACTGCGCTATTATTTGCCCGCCATTGGTAAACTAAATCGTATTGAAAGAACGCGCATGACCATCTTGCGAGAGGTGTTCAGTGCATCGGGCGGAGTGATTGGAAACGATCGCTTCTCCAAGGCTATGCGGTCTGACTCTGGATTGTCATACGGCCCATATGCATCCTTCGATCCAGAGGCAATTGAGCCCAACACCAACACGGGTGTGTGGAGAATGAACTTCCAAAGCCCTAATGAGCGGATCGTTGAAGCGGTCAAGCTTGCGACCAAAACGTGGGAAACCTTTGCCAGCAGAGGAATCACCCAAGACGAGCTCGACAATGCGCGCATTTCCCGTATCAACACCACGTTGGCCACCGAACAGACCGTTTTCGACAAGGTGGAAGATTTCATTGACGACCTTCAGGCCAAAGTGCTGCCCAATCCTCTCGGACTCGAAAGCGCGCTGGTTCGTCTGGAGCAGGAAAAAGACCTTGCAACCATTAACACGCTTCTGTTCTCACAGGTCAAAGCCGGCAGTGTGCCGGTTCTCGTCATGATGGGTAATCCGAGCGAAGCTGCGGTCAAAGAGCTCCGCGCCATTCCAGGCGTTGAAATCACGAAGGAAGTGAATTTCGAAGATCTCGTCAAAGAACTTGTCAGCGGGGGACCCAAATGAAAGCCTTCGAAAACAAAAACGTTTCGATTCAAGACTTCGTGAAGAAAGTGGAGGCCGCCTTGGAAGGCCGAGACCTTGGAGAAATAGCCAAGTTCAAACTCCAAGGCACAGAACTTTTGGTGATGTTCTCGAAGCTGGGCACGACCGAACTCAGGTATAAAATCGACCCCAATGGTCCTGGCTTCAAGGCATCCTTGATCAGTGAAAAAGTTGCACTCACCCATCGCCCCCTCAAGGCAGACATCACGGCGCGGTTGGCTCGCGTCATGGAGCGCGAGGGAGCGCAGTGCTCGCTCTAAATATTGACTTGCAACTCTCTGCGAGTTGATTTCAATCAACCGCCTCCTTGCGATACCCGGAAACTGATGCCCTTTGGTGTCAGCCAAATATGACAATGCTCTGAAAACGTAGATGATTGACTTGCTCTGAGAGTGCTGGACCAGCATCCTCAGAAGATGGTCGTTGGATTTGATCGATTCACCTTGAGGAGAATTCCCATATGAGTCAGGGGATTTTGCGGTACTTGGGCAGCACTATTGGCCGCAAGTACATCATGGCCATCAGTGGCCTGGTGTGGACGCTGTTTGTTCTCACCCACATGCTTGGCAACTTGCTGCTCTTTGTTGGCGCGGATGCTTACAACTTTTACGCCTACAAACTCACGAGCAACCCACTCATTTACGTGGCCGAAGCAGCGCTCGTGATCTTTATTGGCATGCACGCAGCCACGGGCATCGGTTTGAAAATGCGCAACTCCCGCACCAAACCAACTCTCTATGCCGTGACTCCTAAGAGCGCCAAGGGGGCCACTCTCTCCTCCAAAAGCATGATTTGGTCCGGAAGCATAACTCTTGTGTTCCTGATTCTGCATCTCATCACTTTCAAGTTCGGTGCCTACTATGAAACGACTGTCGACGGCATCTTGATGCGCGACATCTACAAGCTCGTGGTCGAGTGCTTCTCGCAACCAGGATACGTGGTTTGGTACACGGTGTGTCTTGTTCTTGTGGGAATGCACCTCTACCACGGTGTTGCTTCGAGCTTTCAGACGCTCGGCATCAACCATCCCAAGTTCAATAATGCCATCAAAGGATTTGGCTGGGCATACTCAATCGTGGTTGCTCTGGGCTTTCTGGCCGTTCCTTTTTACGTCTTTTTCGTGAAGGGGTGATCGCATGAATCTCGATTCCAAGATCCCAAGTGGTCATATTTCTGAAAAATGGACTCAACATCAGTTCGAATCAAAGCTGGTGAACCCAGCAAATCGGCGCAAATTCAACGTTATTGTTGTGGGCTCTGGTCTGGCAGGTGCGTCTGCTTCGGCCTCATTGGCTGAGCTCGGCTACAACGTCAAGACGTTGTGCATTCACGATTCACCGCGGCGTGCTCACTCGATTGCAGCTCAAGGTGGAATCAACGCCGCGAAGAACTACCAAAATGATGGCGACTCCATCTATCGCCTTTTCTATGACACCATCAAAGGCGGAGACTTCCGTGCACGTGAAGCAAACGTTTACCGCCTTGCGCAGAACTCGGTGAAAATCATCGACCACTGCGTTGCGTTGGGTGTTCCTTTTGCTCGTGAATACGGTGGCCTGCTCGCAAACCGCAGTTTTGGTGGCGCACAGGTTTCACGCACGTTCTATGCTCGTGGCCAGACCGGACAGCAGCTTCTTCTCGGCGCCTACTCGGCGATGATGCGACAGGTCGACAACAAAAAAATCGAGCTGCTCAACTTCCGCGAAATGTTGGACCTGGTTTTGATCGACGGTAAAGCGCGCGGTGTTATTTGCCGCAATGTGCTCACTGGAGAAATAGAATCGCATGCGGCAGATGCTGTGATTCTGGCAACAGGCGGATACGGCAACGTGTTCTACCTTTCGACCAACGCTAAATGGTCAAATGCAACCGCGATCTGGCGTGCACACAAACGCGGCGCTGCATTCGGAAATCCTTGCTTCACGCAGATCCACCCCACCTGCATTCCGGTGTCGGGCGACTACCAGAGCAAGCTCACCTTGATGTCCGAGTCACTCCGAAACGACGGACGAGTGTGGGTTCCAAAAAACGCGAACGACACACGCTCGCCCGATCAAATCCCCGAGGAAGATCGCGACTACTATTTGGAACGTGTTTACCCAAGCTTCGGAAACCTGGCACCCCGCGACATTGCTTCGCGTCAGGCAAAATTTGTCTGCGATGAAGGACGCGGTGTGGGTTCAACCAAACTCGCCGTCTACCTCGACTTCGCTGCTGCCATCAAACGCGATGGTCGCGCTGTGATTGAGGGCAAATACGGAAACCTTTTCCAGATGTATGAAAAGATCGCGGGCGACGATCCTTACAAAGTGCCCATGAGAATCTTCCCTGCAGTGCATTACACCATGGGCGGTCTGTGGGTTGACTACAACCTACAAACGACCATCCCCGGCCTGCATGTCTTGGGAGAAGCAAACTTCTCAGACCATGGCGCCAACCGCCTTGGCGCTTCAGCACTGATGCAAGGTCTGGCTGATGGTTACTTCGTTATCCCAACCACGCTGGCTCATTACTTGGGCGCGACCAAACTCGAGAAAGTCGACACCAACCACGAGGCATTCAAAACTGCCAAGGCAGAGGTTGAGTCTGACATCTCGCGTCTCATGAACATCAAAGGCGGCAAAACCGCCGATGAGCTGCACAGAAAGCTGGGCAAGCTGATGTGGGACAACTGCGGAATGCAGCGCAGCGAAGAAAGTCTCAAAAAGCTGCTCGAGGAAATTCCGAAAGTCCGCGAAGAGTTCTGGAATGACCTGCGCATCCCGGGCGATTCTGCAACGCTCAACCAAGAGCTTGAAAAGGCCGGCCGCGTCTCCGATTTCATCGAACTTGGCGAACTCATGGCACGCGATGCGCTTGAGCGTCGGGAGTCGTGTGGTGGTCACTTCCGCAGTGAATACCAAACCCCTGACAACGAGGCACAGCGCGATGACGAGAACTTCTGTCATGTGGCCGTCTGGGAACATCAGGGCCAAGGCAAGGCGCCAAAACGTCACACTGAGCCGCTCGCGTTTGAATATGTGAAGCTTGCAACACGCAGCTACAAGTAACCAAGGAGAGATTCTCATGGCTGGAAACAACAACTCACGCACCATGCGTATCAATCTCAAGGTGTGGCGCCAAAAAGACAAAAATACAGAGGGACGACTGGTCGACTACGCGCTCGACAATGTCAGCCCGGATATGTCGTTCCTCGAGATGTTCGACGTTCTGAATGAAAAACTCGTTTCACAAAATGAAGAGCCCGTGGCATTTGCCCACGACTGCCGCGAGGGAATCTGTGGTTCCTGCGCTATGGTGATTGATGGTGAACCCCACGGCCCCCAGACAGGCACCACGACTTGCCAGTTGCACATGCGTACCTTTAGCGACGGCGATACGATTGTGGTTGAGCCCTTTCGTGCCAAGGCGTTCCCTGTGGTCAAAGATCTCGTCACTAACCGCACCGCACTCGACCGCATCCAATCTGCAGGCGGTTATGTGAGCGTTGCCACAGGCAATGCACCCGATGGTAACGCTATTCCGATTGCAAAAGAAATTGCTGACATGGCGATGGACGCTGCAGCCTGCATTCAGTGTGGAGCTTGCGTGGCTGCATGTCGCAACGGCTCTGCGATGCTTTTTGTTTCGGCCAAGGTCTCGCAGCTCGCCCTGCTCCCTCAGGGCCAGGCAGAGCGTGAAAGACGCGTTTCCCGTATGGTCTGGCAGATGGATGAAGAAGACTTCGGAAGCTGTACCAACATGGGCTCTTGCGCAGCGGCGTGTCCTAAGGAAATCAAGGTAGAGAACATCGCACGCATAAACCGTGAGTATGCTCGGGCCATGATTTTTGGTCGCGACCGGAAACAAAGCGCGGAAGATTAAATCTCTCCCGTGAGCTACGCATAAAAAAACCACGGACAGCGTCCGTGGTTTTTTTTTATTCAATTCCGACAGGCTAAACCTTCAGCGTCGGAGTTGTTTCAAAGTTGAGAAAACCTCGCGAGCGTGGCCGTCAACTTTAACCTTGGGCCAACGCGCCACCACCTGACCTTCGGGGCTGATGATGAACGTTGAGCGCTCAATTCCCATGTACGTGCGACCGTACATGCTTTTCTCCTTCCAGACACCGAATCGTTCACACAGGTCGGTGCTCTCATCGGAGAGCAGCACGAAAGAAAGACCTTCTTTCTGCGCAAACTTTCGATGACTCTGACAGGAGTCTTTGCTCACACCAATAACCACCGCATCCTGCTGTTGGTACTCTTGGCTGAGCGCTTCAAAATCGCGAGCCTCAACTGTGCATCCGGGGGTCATGTCCTTCGGATAGAAGTACAAGACAGTCCATTTGCCCTTGGTGAGCGCGGGATTGAAGCTTTCCCCATTCAACTGCCCCACGATCCGTGGTGCAGCAAACGGGGTGGAAAGTAACCCGGATTCGCCGTCGGGCTCGGAGGGCTCGCCACCTTCGCTTGCTGCAGGAGTTGCAGCAGGAGCGGCCTTCGCACGACGAGCTGCAGGCTTGCGAGCAGTTTTCTTGGCTGCTGTTTTCTTGGGAGCTGCCTTCTTAGCAACAGCCTTCTTAGCTGCTGGCTTCTTAGCAGCAGTCTTCTTAGCAACAGCCTTCTTAGCTGCTGGCTTCTTAGCGGCAGCCTTCTTCGCAGCTGGCTTCTTGGCTGCTGTTTTCTTCACAGCAGTTTTCTTAGCAACAGCTTTCTTCTTAGCTGCAGGTTTCTTCTTCGCTGCAACTTTCTTAGCACCAGCTTTCTTAGCAGGAGCCTTCTTGGCTGCAGTTTTCGTTGCTGACTTCTTCGTACTTTTCTTCGTAACCATATTTGTGACCTCCATTTTTACAAAATGTAACTTTGTCTTATTCATCTGTAAAGACGTCGAGCGATTCTTTTCGATCTCGAAACACGTCAACACTCCGACTCGCACTCACAGAACAACATTCGTTACCATTTTGTGATGGAATCTTTTTCGCTCCAATCAAGCATAAAGGCGATTCTCATGAGTCCGATTGAAACTGAAAACTCGCCCCCCACTCCCGAGAAGTTCAGATCCAATTTCCGACATGACCTTCGTTCAAATTTTTCTGTTCTGATTGGTTTCGGAGAAGTTCTGCGCGAAGACCTCGCTCAGGCGAAGAACCCTCACCTCGAAGAGTTCGACACGGCGCTCGCAAAAGCACGGCTGCTTCTCGACGACACCATTCAGATGATTAATCACTGCAGCTTGTCATCAATTGCGGTGTTCCAGACGGAAGTCAAAAACGGGCTACGCCGGAAAACTCTTCCCGAACTGCGTTCCCTCAATGAGAGGCTCACCCAGCTCGAGGAGCTTCTTGGAGAGCAGGAACTCGTTACAAACATCCTTGAGGCAGTGCGCCAGCTCACTCTGCGCTGCCATTCACCTTTTGAACGACGCATTGAACTCAACTCCCACATTGTTGCCCAGGCAGCAGCCAACAGGACCGATACCGCTGACAACAAAGGGCCGAGGGTCATGGTGATCGACGATGAACCACACAACCTTCACCTCATCGGCACTTTCCTGGGGCGCTTGGGTTTGTCGGTTGTCACGTTTACTTCAGGCCACAACGCTTTGCGCTCTCTGGAAACCGAACCATGTAACTTGATCCTTCTGGATCTCCACATGCCAGCCATGAGTGGTCTGGAGTTTTTGAAAACAATCAAGGCTGATGAGCGTTACAAGGACATTCCGGTGCTTGTGGTGACAGCCTCCGACGACGCCGACGAATTGACCGAATGTATCGAAGCCGGAGCTATCGACTCGCTCGCCAAGCCCTTTCACACCTCATTTCTAAAGGCACGCGTACAAACAAGCTTGGAGCTACAGAGCATCAAGAAACGCGAGCGGCAGTACCTGAGCGAACTCAACTATCAAAAGAACAGGGCCGAAGAATTTCTTGCAGCCATCCTCCCCAAGGACATCATCGATGAGCTCAACCAATCCGGTGAGGTTCAACCCAAGCGCTACGAGAACGTATGTGTGCTTTTCTGCGACATTGTAGACTTCACCAAGAGCTGTGACTCACAAGACCACGTGACCATCATCAATCACTTGCAGAGTCTTTTTTCCTCATTCGAAGCTATCGCGGAATTACATGGTATCCAGAAAATAAAGACTATTGGCGATAGCTTTATGGCCGTTTCGGGCCTGAGAGGTGGAAGCGTTCTCACTGCCGAACTGCAGTGCGTCCGAGCCGGTCTCGACATGATTACTACCGCAGCCTCTCATCCCTCCGGCTGGAAAGTTAGGGTGGGTATCCACTCCGGGAGCGTGACCGGTGGGCTTGTCGGCTCGAGGCAGTTCCTCTTCGATATTTGGGGGGACACAGTGAACATGGCCTCACGCGTCGAGGGTGTCGGCAAACCCCAAACACTGACCTGCTCCAAGAAGACTTTTGAGTCCTTGGGCAAGCATGTCAAAGGCCAAAGCTTGGGAATTGTCGAACTCAAGGGCAAGGGTCAGCAGGAGATCTTTGCAATCGAGAACATCCAAAAAGGCTGATTTCTGCAAAAAGGCCTAATTACAACAAAAAAAACCTCCCCTAAGGGGAGGTCACATCTGCAAGAGATTTCTGCCAATCCGAGTGGACTTATTTCTTCTTCTTGGTCGCACGTTTCACGCCGACTGCGTCCTTGAGGGACTTGGCAGCGCGGAAAGTAACCTTCTTGGAAGCAGGAATGCGGATTTCTTCACCTGTCTGTGGGTTGCGACCCATACGAGCAGCGCGCTCTTTAACCTGAAGAATACCGACTTTGTCGATACGAACCTTGGAGTGGTTGCTGACAACTTCTTCTTCGATCATCGAAAGGAATTCTTGGAGAACTTCCTTGGTGACTTTCTTAGGGAGTTCAGTGTGATTTGCCGCAACAGTAGAGATCAATTGGGAGGTCGAGACGGTCGACTTTTTCATAACACGCTCCTTGTGATTAACCGCTTGCAGATGCGATTTACACAGAAGATTAGCGACCATCTCGAAAACTGTCAAATCAGGCGTTGAGCTTAGGTGCCCTAGATACGTTGGGAGACACAATCGGGCTCAATTGGGCACGCGCTCGCGACTCGATTTCAATCATGGATTCAAACAGTTTTTTCGATACATTAATGGTTTCCGAACGCAGGCCGCAGAAGGTAAAGGTCTCGCTGCTGGCAGTCCAACGAACCTCACCGCGTAACACATGAGTAGGTGCCTGAGCCACCTCCTGCTTGGCTTCTGCCTCTGCCGGCTTGTGAGCTCTGCGTGCCGTCGACGTCAGAGTCGAAGACTTCACGTTCGCCTCAATGGTTTTTCCAGATGCATCGCTGCCGCCCTTTTGCGCCATTTCAGCGAATATCTTCGACTGAGACCTCTGCCATTTTTCAAGAGATTCCGCGCCCGCTTCGATGACGTGGCTTGGGGGGACAAAGAGATTGAGGATTTGGCCTTCACGAAAATCGCAGAACATCTGCGCTGCTTTTCCTTTGCCGCCCGTCGAAAGCACCATTTCTTGGTTGTTCACACGGATCTTCGCACCACCCAAACTCACATCATCGATGACCACAGGAATAAACTTACGCACCGGCTTGAGTGGAATAACGGGTGCGCTGTTCTTAGTATCAACTGGAGCAGACTTCTGAGTCTTCTTGCTGTTTTTTTCGGAGTGCTGGGCAACCAACGTCTTTGTGTTTGTTTTGGCCGGAGCAGCTTTGTTGCTTGGTTTCGCAACCAACCCAGACTTTGCCTTTGTGCCATTCGTGCCTGTCACAACGCCTGGCTTGCCCACGGTTGTCTTGGTTGCCGTTGCCTTGCTCGTAGCTGCCTTGCTCGTAGCTGCCTTACTCGTAGCTGACTTGGTTGCAGCCGCCTTGGTTACCGTCGCCTTGGACGCGGTGGGTTTGGAGGATGAGGCATTGCTCTTGCCGCTTTGCTTTGGCTTAACCTTTGCAACAACCTTTGCGCGCGCAACTTGCATCGTTCGCACACCAGAAGCTGTCTGCGCCGCAGCAGCCATGAGATGCGCCGGAGGTGCAAATTCGACCTCAATGAATGCAGGCAGAACACAGTTCAACCGCCGCTGACACCTGTGTTGTCCCTCGATAAAGCGTTGTGCCAAGGAAACCACTAGTTCCGGCTTCACAGGCTTCTTCAGCCAGCTCAAGCAGTCGTCGAAGGCAGCAAGCTCGCGATCGATACTCTCCTGGACGTCAGGCCTATCAAAGGCTGTGATGAGAATGGGCTGAGTAAACATTTTCTTCAGTCGCGCCGCTGTGTAAGCGCCGTCGCGGTCGGGGAGATCGTAGTCGATGATGAATGCATCGAGCTCGCCCGAAGTCTTAGCCAGCTCAATGGCATCCGCCGAGGTGCGCGCAACAACAACCTGCACACCGGGAAAATGGTCTTTGAACACTTCACTCGTCATTACAAGACTGGCCTTACTGGCGTCAGCAATCAAAATGCGCTTCATCACCCTTCTCCCGCTATGGTCGTCCAAGACACGTTGCCATTATTTAAATTCATTTCGCTTGTGCAGGCGCTTCGGATCCGGCTGGGGCCCCCACCGGCTGACCCGCCTGTGGTGACACAGCTTCTTCGCCTTGATTCTGAGAGGCATTCTCCGCATAAGGATCGACAACCGGAGAATCCTCGGTCACACCTTGAGTGGAGACACCCTCAAGGGGCAATCCAAACTCAAAATTGAAAGTGCTATCGAGTGGCCGAATGGAGGCAATAGCCCACTGACCGTTGGTGTAGTTCATAACAGCAAGGCTCTTGATATCTTGTTGCGGCGCTCGGGTTTTCTCTTCGCCGCTGTACCAGCTTCGGAACTTGACTCGGTACTCTAGGTGAACTTCTTTGTCGGGGCGAACGACCCTCTTGTCGGTGACTTCAAAGTCTTCAAAGTCATAACGACGATCGAGATATGAACGTTTAAAGGCCTCTGGCGAGGCAGAACTCAATTGATCACGAAACTCACCCGTGGTGAGACTTTCGAGCTCTTCGCGCTGCTCCATTCGAGTGATGTTTACTGCAAGCTCAATGTAGCGGTGTAGTTGATTCTCAGGAGGAATGTCGCTCCGCTTGCTACAAAGCGTCGGCCCGCAGGCACCCAGCAACACAAAAGAGGCAATCAGTGCAAGTCGACCGCAGAATCGACGCAATTTTGAATATGTGGACATGAATTTTTCTCCAGAGAGCAGCTCATACCCTGGAGTTTAGCAAACGGCGCACAGACTCGGGTTCAACGCCGTGTCGCGGGTTTGGCACCGGCAGCAGCTTCTGCCCAGCCACACACTTCGGCGGATGTGAACGGAGCTGCCTCAACGTCGACGGGACGAGCAACCACTTCACTCAGGTCTTCCGAAATAGTCCACGCACGGTTGTCCAAAGCGACAACCGCGGGCGCCGGAAGATTGAGTTTTGACAAAGGCTGTTCGGAGACAGTCACACCCAACGACCGCAAATCATCGAGAACTCGTCCGAGCCGTCCGGATGCTAACCCTGTGCCAGACCTCTGCGGCTCCACACGCACGCGCGTGCTCAACGAGCGACGCGATGCATTGAGCAGAACAAAAGCAAGTTCGCGATCTTCAAAACGTTTCGCCAGAATGCAAATCTGCTTTTTAGCATGAAACATCTCTGAAATTAGAACGTCCCTGAAAACTTCGTAGCTGGGAAAATGCGAGCCGGTAAGCGCAAATCGCAAATTATTGACGACAGGCGAAGGCTTTTTAGTATCCGCATCAGCCAGCGCGCTTGCGGAAAACCACAGCATAGAAGCCATCAAGGTCGTCCGAATTGCCCGGAAGAATAAGCAGTTCATTATCCCTTGTAATGTAGCGCTTATAGTAGTCATGTACCCGGTGCTCCAAAGGTACGATTTCGAAATTTGGATGACGCTCCAGAAACCCTCGCATCTGCAGGGTTGTCTCTTCAAGCTCAGCACTACAAACAATATAAGTGAGCTCACCACCAGGCCGCACTGCAGACGCTAGCCCGTCAAGCAATCGACGTTGTTCCGAAGCGCAGTGCTCAATATCCGAAGGAACACGGTGCCATTTGATTTCGGGATGGCGACGAATGACACCCATGGCTGTACACGGAGCATCAAGAACCACGCTGTCAAATGTACGCCCATCCACTTTCTCAAGAACATCGCCCAGCAAAATTTCTGCTGGCTCAAGACCAACCCGCTTGAAGTTTTCAGAGAGCACACCTGCTCGTTTCTGGTTGGTGTCGGCAACAGTGAGATCTTGTGCGGCAACACCCATATCCCAAAGGGCAATCGACTTGCCGCCGGGCGCAGCACAAGCATCGAGTACCTTGCAACCCAAAGCAGGTTTGACGAGCTGCACGGCAAGCTGTGCGGCAGCATCCTGAACTATATAGTGTCCTGCGGCAAAAGCCGGACAGTTCGCAAAATCCGGGAGACGTTGAACCTTCAGAGCCGACTTGAATGGCAACCATTCGCTTTCGATACCGTGCGTTCTCAAAAGGTACGTAGCGAGATCCTCACCCTCAGGGAGCGGCTTTGAGCTCAGCCGACGCAGCACGATGGGGGGAGCCTTATTGCTGCCTGCTAAAAAGTGCTCGAGGCGGTCGGGTGTGATGTGTCTCAACCAACGCTCAATCATCCATTGGGGGTGTGCAAACTGCACGGCAAAGTATTCGGCGAGCTGGGTCTCTCGATCCGGTTTGGGATAATACTCCGCCTTACGGGCAACCCGTCGCAAAATCGCATTCACAAACGACGAAGCGTTGCCGGCTCCAACTTTCTTAATGGCCTCAACCGTTTCCGAGACTGCGGCGCGATCGGGAACCCTGTCCATGTAAAAAATCTGGTAAGCTCCGACACGCAGCGCGCATGCCACCCGCGGATCAAGACTCGTAAATGGCCTATCGACCATGTGCGACATAATCCAGTCCATCTTCGACAGCCAACGCAACGAGCCGTAGACAATTTCAAAAATGAACGCTCGGTCGAGTGCCCGCAACTCATCACCGTGGTGTTTGAAAAGACGCTCGAGCACCGCATCGGCGTGCTGACGCCGGGTGATGACATGGTTCAAGGCGTCGATGGCAATGGCGCGTGAAAGAGTCCCGATACGGGTGGACATGGACAGATTCCTCCCTGACCTGCAGGGCTCGTACGTCAAAGCTGAAAGGGATTCAAACAAAAAATCCAAAGATTGCGCGGACTGGCCGGCTGTCCATGCGTTCTTCAGGATTCGTGTAGCGCCCAAGGCTGCAGTGTTTCCCAACGCTTGCATCCACTGCAGCGCCATGAAAAATCCCGCTGCAACTGTGCACAGGATGTGCAAGCATGCAGGAAGTTGAGGGTTTTGGGACGCTCACTTGCCTTGAGAAGAGTTCTCAGCCGCGCCTCCCAGGATGGCATTGCTATTGGATTCTGAGGTGAAGCCTCGCGGCGCAAAGCATCGAACACCGTCCAGGCAAAATCATAGTCAGCCGTTGCTAGGCCTGGCTCGGCGGAATGCTCAAGCTGCATTTGCGCCTGAATCTCAGCACGCATTCTCTGAACTGCGGTGTCGAGCTCCTGCCCTTGGGACTGCAATTTCGCACTCCAAGCTTTCAGCAGAGGGGCGTATGCAAACGGCGAGAGATTCGGATTGGCTCTGCGCAAACGCGCTGCCTCGAGGAGGTCAACACAGAAGCCCATGAACCACTGATCAACAGGACGGTCTTCTGAGACTCTCCATAAAACACTGGTGGCCTCCACCAGCGTTAATTTCGGTTCAATGGCATTCGGACACCAGCGCACCGCAAGCTTAGCAAGCCTCACAGCGGTGTTGTGCGACTCAACGTCGTTCTGGCGCATCAGTCGTAATGAGCTTCCCGAAAGCAGATGCGCGACTTCTCGGGCAAGCTCGCCCGACACCGCACCGGAATAAATTTTTACCAGGTTTTCCAGATGACTTTCTTCGCCTTTGGCGGAAGCCATTTCCAACAACAATTTGAATACATCTGTGTGCGTGGGCTTGCGGTGGAGAAGTTCGAGCCCAGTTTCAAGTGCTTTGGCAGTCAATCCACTTGCCGCATAGACCTGAACCAATTCGAACATGGCCTTGTTGGTTTGAACTCGGGTGACTTTTTCAGAGCCCAAAATCTGCAAATAAAGCGCAGCAGCCTCACGCATTGATTTTTCTTGAACTGCGTAACGCGCAGATACAAAAAGTGTGACCAGGTCGATGTCGGTCTGGGCTTCTTCATTCTCGGCGCCCAAGGAATCTGTAGCCAGAATCCGCAGGCCCGTGGAACCGACCCATGCCGCAGCAACGACTTTGTCAGGTTTGTATCTTTCAAGTTTGCGGAAACGCCTGCGAAACGACCGCCAAACCGAAGGGAACAAGAAGCCCAACACAATACCCAGAGAAATTCCAGTCAAAAGAAAAAACAGTGCCTCATAGGTATCCCAGAGCGGTAGTCCGTCGGCGATGGAATCTGAGACCGGACGTGGCACTGCTTGAACTCCTCCGCATCAAACTGCTCTCGGATCGACCGAGTTGGGACTGAACACTTGAACTGCTACACTCTTACGACAAAGTACAAGGAACTCCAACGCATGACTCTACCCCACTCTGAAAATTTCACGAAAGGTTCCGCCGGACTCAAAGTCATCATAGCGGTACCGGCTCGTTTGGGTTCGACGCGCCTCCCACGCAAACCATTAGCTCTGCTCGCAGGTCAGCCGCTGGTTGTGCATGTTGCCCGCAGAGTGACCGAATGCGCCGCCCGAATCGGCAGGGAACTCAATCTCACAGCTCAATCCCTCATAACCCTTGTGGCCACGGACAGTGCAGAAATCCAAAACGCCCTTGAGGGAAGCGGAGTGCAAACGGTCATGACCAACTCCGAGCTGCCCTCGGGAACTGACCGTATCGAAGCGGCTGTCGAGCATCTTGAAGCCCAGGGAGATGTTTTCCCCGACTCAACCTTGGTCATCAATTTGCAAGGCGATGAACCCTTTTTCTGCATCGACGATATCACCCGACTGGTTCAAGCGATGCAGATGTCTGCAGACATCCCCATGGGGACACTTTGCTACGCGCAGAACTCAACAGAACACTTCTTACGCTCGTCGGTTGTCAAAGTAACCCGCGATCGCAACCGTCACGCGCTCTGCTTCTCTCGTGCACCTTTCCCGTGGCCGCGCCAAATCTGGGGTGCAAGCGAATCCATTCCCTCCCTGGTGGAGAAAATGTCTGCGACGAAAGAAATCGAATTTCTCCAACACGTCGGCGTGTATGCCTACCGGCGCGCAGCTTTGAAAAAATTCACAAAGATGCCACCAAGTCGCCTCGAACTCTACGAGGGCCTGGAGCAACTCCGAGCACTCGAGGCTGGCTGGAAGATTATCGTTGAAGATGCCCAGGACGCACCTTTTGGCATCGATACCTCCGATGATCTGCAACGTGCAGAAAAACATCTTGCTGAAGTAGGAAAACCACGATGAAGGATTGTCGCGCAAACATCGCTAGAGGGCTCTTCTTGCTCAGTGTCATCTGCGGTACAAGCTTGCATCAACGACACGCGAATGCAGTTCCAGCGAGTTTCCTACAACAACCTTCTGCTCAACAGGCCGATGTAAAATGGGCGCGCCTCGAGAATGAACGTTTCATCGTTTACTACGATGCTTCACAACCAAAACTCGCGGAGCACGCCCTGAAATCGGCGGAAATGGCCTATCCCGAATTCAGTTTGCTGCTTGGGACACATCTCTCAGGACAACCAAACTTGACCGGTCTTCCTCTGGACCAGGCTATCGAATCTCGCTTCGAGAAAATCCCGATTATAGTGAGCTCCCGCTCCGATGGAGCGTCATTCGCCAATTTCGTTCCCCAAACACTCGAAATTCAATCCACCCTCAGGCCACCCGCTGCATTGTTTCAACACGAGCTTGCACATCGCATGATGTATGAGCACATCGATCTGAAGGTTGGACCCGCGGGCCGGACGTTCATGTTGGCCATGCTGCCCACCTGGTGGACCGAAGGCTTACCCGAATACTTGACCGAATCTCTCGGCCGGCTTGAGACCGAGGGCTACATCCGCGCCATGGTTCTCAATGATTCGTTCTTGAGCTGGGATCGCCTGCATGCACTTTACAAAAGCACGGGCGATGTGTCTGCGCGCGGATACGCACTGTCGGGGCGTTTTTTCAAATATTTCCTCGAGCGTACCCCAGAAAAAGACCTCTTTTCGCTTCATCAGGGCCTCAAATACCGACAACTCATTCCCCCCTTCTTCAGTGGCGCATACCTTTTGATCAAATCACTCACGGGTCAGTGGCCAGGCGAACTTTACGAATCCTTCAAAGAGGACACGCGCAAGAGTGTGCTGAGCGACCTGGGGGACATGCCACGGGTGCGCAAGCTTTCAGGAAGTATTCGTGTATTTGATTCTTTCGGAAACGGGAGCTTTGTGGTGCAGAATGAATCCATTCTGATACCCGACTTCTCAACAGAAAGTCGCCCTGGTGGGCTTCAGATTTTCAAGTTCAAGAACAACCAATTTTCTGAAATCTCACAAACACAACTCCGCCCTCTGTCCTTGAAAGCTCAAGACAGAATCTACGCTCATGCAAAAGAGATTGAAAATGGTGGATTTTGGACAACCTCCTTGATCAAAAACCCAAACCGCACGGTGGGCCACGTGGTGAGTTACCAACACGTTGAAGGCCCACTCAGCGCAGTCAGCGATGACACGCTCAAAAAACGAATCGACATCACACTCGGTGGGAAGGGGCGCGCACCACTTGTCCGCAGTATCCTTCCACTGGCACCGCGCGCTGCTGCGGTGCTTTCAACCAACAACACAGCAACACAGCTGCATGTTGTTGATGCCAAAAACAAACGTGCAACTTTTATGAACCAATGGTTCACTCCTGATTTGGTGCAATTGGTAAAGATTCACGATACTTTTCCACAAACGGAAGAGCGTTCGTGTCCGTTCGTGATCGTGAACAGTGATTTTGAGAAAACATCCCTGCAACAGGTCTGCGAAAAATCATCCCCAAAGACCATCATCCCCTCGGGAAAATTCGTCATTCAGGACGCTCTTATAATGGCTCCCGACGATTTCTTACTTCTCGTTGGGTGGCACAACATTCAGGCACTGGTGCGCTGGACACAGGGCGAAGTAGAACTTTTGGGAGGTGTGCCAGAGTGGATCAATGAAATCCACTCGGGTGCAGAGAAAGACCGAGTTCTTTTGAGTCTTTATACGGGCGGCAACAACGAGTTGTTGTCGGTATCTCTTGAAAATCTTCGTTCGAGTCATCGCGAGTGGAGTGCAAAGCTAACGGAAAACTCAAAATGGTTGTCGCAGCCCAAATACGAGCCATATATGCCTCCATTCGCACGCTATGCCGCACAGAGGCGCAATGCGCTGCATAAGAAATTGGATATCGAGCTCTCCAGAGAAGACTTGGCACCGAAGGAAAAACAGGCAACCTTGTACGCAAGTATGAACGAAGTGCCCCCGGGCGGGAGACCAGAGTCTGAGACAGCACAAAAGAATACGGAACCCAAAACAACAGCCACCACAACAGCCACCACAACCGCAACCACCGCAACCATTCCCGCACCCTACCGCTTCAAGCACTGGATGACCTATCCCAATTATACGCCCTCGTTCCTGGCGGGAGTCACCTCACTCGGCTTATTTTCGCGGCCTTTTGTTGATGAAATGGAACGCTTCTACGTCCAACTGTTTGGTTCCTATGTTTGGGATGACTCTCTCGTGTCCGACGAGCGCTGGGGGCTTGAAGCCAACATTGTTGGTAATCGTCAATTTGATGGGTGGAAATCGAATCTGTTCCTGCGTCCACGCCTCAACGGCATCGCCTATTATTGCCGACAATCCCGAACCTCTCCGGTCACTGTTTGCCCTGATAACCGTCCTTCATCTACCGCACGATTTACTTACCTACGCGAGTATGGAGCCGACTTCGAGTTGAACCGTAGAATCGATTCAATTGAAGATGCTGCGCTGCGCTATCGTGCTCGTTTCTTCAAGATTTCGCCTTCGGCTTCAAACGTCCAGGTTCCAGATGCCCCCTTGGGTGCTCAAGACGCGGTGCTTGGCGCGGTTGGTGCAAGTTTTGAAAACACCCTGTGGCAAAAGGTCTTCTTCGATGCTCCTATCACCGACCTGAACAAACGAGACATTTACGCACGCGGTTCTGTGCGAACAACAATTGATACAACACATGGACTGAACCAAGCCAAAACTGGTTCTGGTGACCCCACGAATCGGGTGAACTACCAAAACTACTCGCTCGAACTTTCACACAACCTCAGTTACCGCGGGCACTCGTTTGGCTTACGCAATTTCTATGCCTCCACGGGCGGCGGCACACCTCTCAACATGCGCGAATTATTCAAACCTTTCAAAACTTATCTGATTGGTGCCAACGACGGCCTGCAAGACATCAGCACTTCTATTGCCGGTGCGAATCTGCTCTCGTACATCGATTTTGGTCGCGTGCAGTACCGCAACAGTGTCAATTACACCTTTCCCATCGTCCGTTCTCTAGACACACGCTTCGGACCAGCATTTCTTGAACGCCTTGAAGGAGAACTGGTTCTGAGCCGAGGCGGAATCTCGGACAACTACAACCTCCGTCGTACAGAAAGCATCACCACGCTCACAGGTTCGATGCGCCTGAACATCGACGTTAAAGGTTATCAGTTTTATCCGGCCATTCTTTATGGAAAGGCGATCGACAAGCCACTGTGGGAACTGTTCACCCAGATTCGCTTCGATCAGTTCTGGTGAGCATCCGGTTCGTTTTCTGTCACTCGAGATGGTCTAGGCCGTCGGCAATGAGCAGCTGCAGAAGCTTAAGGAGGGCAACGTGATTTTTGGTCTCTTTGGGATTAATTTTGAGAAGCAATTCTACATTTGATTTGGTCTGTTTGAGCATCAGCCACTGTGCCAAATTCTCAGCCACCTTTAACCGACGTGCTGATTCGAGAGCTGCAAATGCAGGAGCACGCGTCAATTTCAGAACCGAAACGTTGTAGGTCTCATAGCCCGACTCTGTCGCCTCGGTAATGGCTGCCTCGAGCATCTCAATCCACACAGGAGAAAATTGCGCCAGGCTCTCGTGCGTCACGCGTGGCTGGATCTCGGCGAGAAATTCCGTAAGAGCATGCATGCGCGCGCGGCCGCTCAGGTAGATACGTGCAGCACCTTCGCCCTTTTTTTGTACCATCCCATGTTTCTGAAGCGCATCGATGAACTTTGAAAAGTAATCGCGCGACCAGCCTGTGAGCTGCATCCACCAGTCCAAAGTGGTCTGATAGTCGAGATAGATGGTTGTTCCATCTTTCTGCCCCAGTTGAAGGGTCAGAAGCTGCAGAATGCGCAGGGTGCGCAGGATTGGCGCGAAAGGAAAATCATTGAGTCTGGTTTTCCCCTGCTGTGCCTTTTCAAGAATGGCAAGCCGTTCATTGGTGCTGCGTAGCCTGCCACTGAGGCTCTGCAACATGGTCACCAACCATTTTGGAATTTGGGTGAGTAGTTTGTCGAAATCAGCCCGGCTGATTTCCATGATCTCGGTCTGCGTCAACGCCTTGACGTGCGCGCTCCGGGGCTTCTGATCGAAGAAGGCCATTTCGCCCACAATCGCGCCGTCGGTCAGCAACGCCAGCTGAACCTCCTCATTTCCCTTGAGGAAGTAAACTTTCAAAGAACCCTTGCGGACAATGTACATCGAATCGGCTTTTTCGCCTGTCCGAAAAAGAACTTCACCCTCTTTTAATATCCGCGCCGTACCTGCCACCTCGGCCTCCCTCCCCTCATATTTGCACACAAGAGGCCGATAACCCCTGTGACAGGTCGAACCCCCTGAAAAGACTTTGACACCTTGGGAGAAGACAATGAGCAGTGGACAGAAAAAACCGCCGCGAGTTCTGCCGCGGGAGAAAAATCCCGATGCTCAGAGCATCAAGGCTGGGCTCGACCGCGCGCTCTCGAACCAAAACACGTCCGTGTTCATGGAGGACAAGGGACGTTATCAGAACATTCCCATCTTGATTGTTGAAGACCAGGCGCTCATGCGGAAAGCGTTTAAGAGAATCCTTGAACCAACACACATGTTTTCCATTCAGGAAGCGCAAAACCCCAAAGACGCGATTCAGTACCTGAGAAACCACGCGATCGACCTGGTGATACTCGACCTATACTTGAACAAGGGAAATGGTTTAGAAATTCTTAATTACATTCGCTCCCGACCGATCGCCAATGACATTCCCGTGATATTCGTGACCGGCGAAGCATCGCGAGATGACATTGTTCATGCCATTGAGCTAGGTGTGAACGATTACATCATCAAACCCTTCGAGCCCCACGATCTTCTTTTCAAGATCCGGCATGTGATGGGACGCTATCTTGATCCGCCACCACATTTGAAGCGTCTGCGCGCAGCAGAAAAAATGCTGCTCGAGGGTCGATTGCGTGAGGCTCATCAGGAGTTCCTTAACCTCCGCGCTGAAGACCCATACCATCCACGCGTGCTTGTTGGATTGGCGCACGCGGAGTGGAAATTAGGCAAGGGCCAAAGTGCGAAGGGTCTCATAGAGGACGCGATCCGGGTCACTGATATGTGCTTTCCCGCCTATGCCCTGATGGCTGACATCTTGATTGGTGAAGGTAAAAAACACGAGGCAGTGGAATTTCTACTCCGCGAGTTAAGCCTCAACGGCAAACGTACTGGACGCAGAGTTCAGCTCGCTGAGCTCTACTTCGACCTTCACGATTACCGTG
Organism: Silvanigrellaceae bacterium; assembly: GCA_044376655.1. GTDB lineage: Bacteria > Bdellovibrionota_B > Oligoflexia > Silvanigrellales > Silvanigrellaceae > RFOM01. The sequence continues at coordinate 7,570 of JBILKQ010000002.1, read as the reverse complement.
CCGGTCTCGAACAAGTGCGCCTTGCCCTGATTGATTTCCCGAACGACGAAGCCTTGCTTCTGAAAATGGCTGCTCTGCAGCAGGAATCGGGTGACCTGGAGAAATCTCTCCACTATTACTTGAAAACTCGCCGTAATGTACCCCGCTCGAGTCTCGCTCTGAAGGGCATCATGGACGTCTGCTTCAAGATGAACAATGGAAAGAAGGCGCTGCAGATCTTCACCGACTTTCTTAAACAAAAATCACAACAGGCTGATGTGCTGCATGCCCGGGCACAGGTGCACGAGAAAATGGAGATGATGGATGAAGCCATCGCGGACATCGAGGCTTCGCTTTTGCTTGAACCTGATCAAACCGATCCACTGACCACCAAAGGTCGACTCCTGAAAAAGGCTGGCCAAGAGATGCCAGCCCGGATGGTTTGGGCAACGCTCACCCGCATCGATCCAAGTGCAAACAACATGACCCAGGTCGGCCTTGTAAACTATCATTCGAGCGACTTTGCACAGGCCGCGATTTACTTTGAACGCGCTATTTTTGCGGAATCAAACCATCAGAAGGCGCTTTACTACCTCGCTCTGTCTTACAAAAAACTGGGGCAGATGGGTAAAGCCAAATCGATTTGCCAGCAGGCCCTTGCGCTGCTCCCCGAAAACGGAGAGTTTAAGACTCTGTTGGAAGAGATTTCAGGGAAGAAGGCAGTGGAAAACATAAAAACTCCATTGCCCCGCGTGGGATAACCGCTCCCGAAGCTCTTTCATTTGTTCAGCTCAAACTTTCTGAGGAACAGCCATGCCGCGCGACAACAAATCCAACCCAGAACAATCCTGGATTTCGCGTGAAGACCTACAGGATATCGCCAAAATCGGTGGAGATATCCTCAAGCGAACAGTCTCCTCGAGCCTCGATGTCATCAAAGATGTAACCGACACGCTCCCAAAAGATGCTTCGCAGATTATCAACAAAAGCCGTGAAGAGATGATGAAGGGCCTTTCGCGCGACTTTGCCCAGAATCTCGTATCACTTGCTGTCGAAAAAATGTTTGCGGCTGTGCGCGACCACAGGCTCGATATTTCTATCCGAGTCAGAAAAGCCAACGACTCAGCAGTTGGCGATAAAGTGAACGACTCAGCATTTGGCGATAAAGTGAACACTGCACGTGCAAACGAATTTGCACAGGGCGAGCATGTCAGCCCAAGCTCGCATGCTGAAGGACGCGGCTCATACCGGGCTGGCTATCATCCTGAGAGCCAACACAAAGGACAAACTAGAAAGAGTCATCCGCCTCGTCATCGTCCGTAGTCGACTGCGACACGGTGGCTGCGATTGGTCGACCACCGTTTTTCAAAATCTGTTCAATCACCGGACGACAGCGGGTTGCACCGCAGCCTCCATTGCCGCTGCCGGTTGCCTTGTTTACTTCCTCGACTGTGCTTGCTCCCTTGGCGATCGCATCGCAAATGCGCGACATCTTGATGCCCTTGCAAATGCACACCACGCGAACACGTGCTTTAATTTCTTCCAAAGTGAGTTTCTTGTCGTCTGTCATTCACTTTCCCGCTGGAAATTCGCGCGCAGTTACTTCGCGACAATAGGTTGAAACTGCATTGACAACCGTATTTTCGAGCTCTGCAAAATGCTTGAGAAACTTCGGTTTGAAATCGAGATTTAGCCCCAACATGTCCTGCAGCACCAAAATTTGGCCATCGCAGACGTTGCCAGACCCAATGCCGATGGTTGGAACAGACACAGCCCGCGTGACTTCTGCTGCGCTCTTCTCATCGACTAATTCAAGAACAATACAGAAGCATCCTGCTTCCACAAGCCTCTGGGCTTCTGAAATCAAGCGCAGCTGCGCCTGCTCGCCTCGGCCTTGAATGCGATACCCACCCAGCGCATGCACGCTCTGCGGAACGAGGCCTATGTGGCCAACGACCGGAATGCCATGAGTGGTCAACCGAGAAATTTGCCTACAGATATCCTGAGAAGCTCCCTCGATTTTAACAGCTTCAGCGCCAGCGCGCATCAACTTTTCAGCATCGACAAACAGACGTTCGTCGGAGAAACCCGCACTGCCGAAGGGCACATCGGCAACGAGCAATGGGGTTTTCAAACTGCGGGCAACACAGCGAGTATGGTAGGCGATGTCATCTACGGTGACATTCAGGGTTGAGTCGCCACCCTGAACCACGTGCCCCAAGCTGTCGCCCACAAGCACAAGATCGAGATCGGTCTTTTCAAGTAGGCGGGCAAAGGTTGCATCGTAACAGGTGAGTGCTGTCAGGGGTGCGCCGCCTTTACGCTGGAGAAGATCAGTGACCCGGCGCTTTTTGCGTTGTGCTGATTGTTCGCTGTTGGAAGCGTATGACATGAGAAGCTCCTCCCCAACTCGATCGTGGACACCGCATCTGCGATACCATACAACACATGCTGACACAGCTCTTGCTCGTCACAAAATGCTGGCCGTCCCTCCCCCCTGAGACTCGGGCACGACAGCGATTTTTTTGGAGCTTTGAAACATGGCCACCCTGTTCTGGACAGCCGACTCTCCCTTCTGCCGCATCACTCTCTGGGCAATGGCCATTTTGAACCGTGACGCAGACTTCAACCTGAAACATCTGACATGGGATGAGCTGCGCAGCATCTCGGCGGGAGGACAACTCGGAACAGCTGCCACGGTGCCCTGCCTGACCCTGCCTTCCGGACAGAACATCAGCGACAGCCTGCGCATTATCGCTCACCTTCTGCAAACTGATTTTTACAGATGGTTTCTCTCTTCAGAAGGCGACCACTACCGCATGATTGAAGGTCAGTTCTCGCGCATCATGTACGCTCTGTATGATGGTGCTCAGGGCAAGAACCTCGAAAAAGTGCACGGACAGTGGCAGCGCGCACTTCGCTCCGCTGAACTCACTCTCACAAAGAATACGTCCACCAGCCTTCTGCCTTCAGCAGCTTTGCATGTGTTTGTCACTTTTTGCCTGATGCTGCGCCCAGAATGGCGTAGCGATATCTCAGAGCCACTTGCACAACTCCTGACACAGCAGGAAGGCTCAATTGCTTTTCAGAAACTTCAAAGCTGGACGGCCGCAACGCACTACCGTGTTCCCTGCTCCTGGACTGAACCCGTACGGTAGCACAATGCTCCTGAGCCCATCATCAGCGGACGAATGCGATCCGTGGGAATAGCAAAGTTGATATTTTGAGCGCCCGCCTCATTCAGATAGCCCAAAATCACACCTAATAGTTGACCGCGCTCATCGAAAATAGCGCCACCGCTGCTGCCTTTTGAAATAGGCGCATCAAATTGAAGGAGATCAGGACGCAACCCGCTCAACAGACCTTGTGCAATACTACGCGCCATGCGTTCGGGATTTGCAATGGCGTATACGCGGCTGCCAGGTTCAGGCACAACGGTAGCAGGGGGCAATGGAGCCGCACTGATCACACCGTTGAGTCCAAGTTCATTAGCATCAACAGGGACGAAAAAAATCGCGAGATCGACGTTGGCTTCGCTCGGAAAACAAACACCCGCAACGGTCTTTTTGAATACCGTCTGGCCGCGCGGATCGACACCGTAGCCAATTTCCATTTTGCGCGTGCCCTCCATCACATGAGCGTTGGAGACCACAACCAAGTACGAGCCCGGGGGCAACATGGTCGACTCGCCATATGCCTGCGATGAGCTCATGAACGGATAGCTCACCATGAGATCCTGAAGTGCGGTGCGCAGTGTTGCGTCTTCTGCCCGCATCCACAACGTCCCAAGGATCACACCAGAACCATACTGGCCATCACCCAGGATTTCGACAAGCGACGAGCTGCGCGCCTTGAACATCTCACGCCCATCCATGGCAGGAGGAAGCGATTGCGGTGCAACCACACGCTCTGGGGCAGGAGAGTTTGGAACATTTGGTAGTGGAAAATTGAGCGCCGTGTTGGCAATTGGAGCTTGCTGAGCAACCGCGCCCTCGGAAGTAGGCTGTGCCACTGGAGCTGCTGCGGTTGCTCCAACGGGAGCCGACAGTGGTGCAGTAACAGGTGCTGAGACGGGAGCCGACAGTGGTGCAGTAACAGGTGCTGCGACAGTTGCTGCATCGGAAGTTGTGACAGGAGCTGAAACTGGCGCGGCGGCAGCGACAGCAGGGCTATTCACTGGAGTGGCCACTGGAGCTGGTGCAATCACCGGAGCAACACTTTGAGCCTGCGCAGGAACAGCCGCAGAAACCAAACCATTTTCCATTTCAGACTTGATATAACCACGACGACGTAGCTCGGAGAGATTCGACAACGCGGGCTCATACCCCTGGAGAGCAGCGCGCCGGTACCAACCCACGGCCGTGGGAAGGTCTTTCGCTTTGGTATCGTCAGACCACAACGGATCTGACATCAGTCCGAGCATATTCATGGCGCGCAGGTCGCCTCCCTCTGCTGCGCGCAACAAATAATGCCGAGCCATGTCTCGATTGCGGGTGATATTTTCACCCATGAAATAACGCATCCCCAGCGTGTAAGCGGCTTTAGTGTCACCGGAGTCGGCTTTTGCCTGCAGCTCTCCTCCAACGACAACATTACCCTGAGGAAGGGCTTTGCCAGGCACCAATGCAGACACAAGCAAGAGCGAGGCTGCAAAAACAACCTCACACACTCGCGCTCGCCGCAGAGGTCTAGACACCTGGCGCATCAGTTATCAAACTCCTTTTTCGAGTTCGACGAGCCTCTTCACCGCTTTTTCAGCTATTTCTGCAAAACGCATCCTGACAGGGTGGCCATTCACCGCAGTCAGAGGTTCACCAGCATCGCCTGCTTGCCGCAACTCGGGCATCAACGGCACGTGCCCCAGCAATGGAACAGCGAATTTGTCGGAGACTTTTTCAGCTCCACCGGTGCCAAAAATATGCGACTCCACTCCACAAGCCGGACAGTGGTATGAGGCCATATTTTCCACCACACCCAGGATCGGAACCTGCGTTTTTTGGAACATCACGATGCCCTTAACAGCATCCAGCAGCGCAACGTTCTGCGGGGTCGTCACGATCACTGATCCAGCAATTGGCAAACTCTGAACCAGCGTCAGTTGTGCATCACCCGTTCCAGGCGGAAGGTCGATGACGAGAAAATCAAGCTCGCCCCATTCCACGTCATAGAAAAACTGCTGCAACGCTTTCATCACCATTGGGCCACGCCAAATCACAGCGCTTTCTTCGGGTGCGAAGAAACCGAATGACATGACTTTAAGACCGAATTTTTCTGGTGGAACGATTTTATTGGACTCGTTGACCTGGGGATCCTGGCTAACACCTAGCATCATCGGCAAACTCGGACCGTAGATATCAGCGTCGAGAATACCTACCTTATAGCCTTGGTTGTGCAGCGCGAGTGCGAGGTTAACGCTCACCGTGCTTTTACCAACGCCACCTTTGCCACTGGCGACTGCAATCACTCTGCGAACACCTGGGATAGCACGCTTACCCGAGGCCGTTTTATTCGCATCTTTATTCTCGTGACTGTGTGAGTGGCCATGCGTGTGAGCATGCGTGTGAGCATGCGCATGACCCGCCGCCGCTGGACGCTCGCCGACTGGCTTCTGTGGAGCTGCGGTTTTGTCGCGACGCTCCATAAAAACCTTGAGTTCGACACCAGCAGGAAAGAACGGAGCCGAGGTCTGCCGCAGAAAATTTTCAACGGCAATCTTTCCCTGCAGGTCAAGACCATCGCTGTAAAAGCGCACAGTGATTTGCTTGTCGGCAGGCTCAACCGTGTGCAAACGATCAGCCCAAGAAAAATCCGCAAGACGTGTGCGCAAAGTTTCGGGCAAATCGGCCTGAAGACCACGCAAAGAATTCAAAATTTCGTTTGTCATTTCAAAACACCTGCTCGATGCCTTTGACCTCGGGAACGAGATCCATCAACATTTTCTCAACGCCTTCGTACAAAGTCAGCGCACTTGAGGGACAGTGAGCGCAGGCGCCCACCAGACGAACCTTCACGATGCCGTCTTCAACGTCGATGAGCTCGATATCTCCTCCATCGGCCTGAAGAACCGGGCGCACTTTGTTTTCGATAATTTCCTGAATTTTGGCGATCATAGATGAATCCCCTGTTTTGGTACGATGCCGGGCACCGCCCGCTGCAAAACCCTCAAACAACATAATCGTCAGAAACCATGCGTCAAGACGATGTTTTTTCGGGGCCCAGATTCTTTGTGCCCAGAATCCCACATGTTAACCTGATCGCATCAACGGCCTGAAATGCCCGGACTTGTGCCACTCGGAGAGACTATGACCGTCTTGGTCCACAAAAACGCACCATTTCCCTTCGGCATCTTGTTTTTCCTAGGCTTTTCGCTAGTACCCGGCTCCGCAACAGCAAATGAAGGGTTTGAGTACGGAGGGTATTGGCGGGTCGGTTACAACACCGCCTCGGCTGTCACGGCCCAAGAACTCGTCACCCGAAAAATCACTTGGCGTGACTTTGTCGACACGCTCCAGGGGCTGACCGGAGAGGCCAGCGACACCCAGGATTTGCCAGGACTGAAAACCACGCGCCATTCCAGGAGCCCTACGTACTTTCAGTTGCGGCTCGGCCAAAGATTCTCCAACGGCGTCGACGCCAAGCTAAAGCTCGACAGCTTTGGCCCATTTTTCCATGAACTTGCCGACACTTCTGCTGATGCTTCAGCTAAAAGCACGGTCAACTTAAGAGCACGTGACCTGTATTTGAGCGTTCCTTTGAGTGTCGAGAACACTCGTGTTTGGGCCGGTTCGCGCTATCTGGAATATGAGGATTTGCGTCTTTTTGATGGTGGCAACCCGTTCGACCATAACGCTTACGGCGTTGGCATCGAGGGGCCGCGTTACGAGGCTGTTCTCAGCTACCGAAAGGCGACACGAACAGCAGTGGTGACCGGAGCCAACGGCCAGCCGCTGAACAACACGCAACAGAACTCAGCGGTGAACACCAAGGAAATTACGTTGATTGGACGCTATGAGATGGCCCCATGGCGATCGCTGCAGATAAAACCCATGGCCAAGATCACCAACTACTCAGGTGCTCCTGCCGATACCGTCAGCGTTATCCAGCGCAAAAAAATCAAAGGCTCAGCTGAGGCCACCTTGGGAGCAGTGATTTCACGCTCAGGACGACCCGGGTACTGGGGTAACACGGTTATTGCAATCCGGGAGACTCCGGCGGGGCTGATTGGACGCACCGACCAAAACGAAAGTATTGGCGATGATGCGAGCAAAGCTCTCGCTAAGCAAACCAACATCGAAAATGCAACAGAACGCAACGCCGCCTTGCGTGGCGACAGCAAGTTCTTCGATACCACATTCATTTTCAACGACACGGCCAACATCGATTTTCCGCGCTGGTCTTTGCTCACAGGGCTCTGGATTGAGCACGACATTTACAATGCCCGGCGCCAGCTGTGGAAGCTTAAAGGCGGTACAATTATTCTCGATGAAGGTAACTTCACCAAAAAGAACACCCGCATTTCAGTTGGTATTCAGCCCGTCTATTTTATCAGCGATCAGGTTCATGCGGCTTTTGATATCAATTATGCAATGCG
>JBILKQ010000052.1:0-19005 GCA_044376655.1 Silvanigrellaceae bacterium | reverse complement strand
ATTCTTGTGAATGAAGGCTACAAAGATCCTACCGATGTCGCCCGCATGGAAGCAAAAACACTCAGCAAGCTTTTGCGTCTGACGAGCGAAGAGGCTGAAGTTGTCGTTGCCGGAGCCAAAGAACTGGCCGAAAAAATTTCTGCCAACAAAGCAACTGACATCGATGTCGACAGCGAAATTGATGCGCTCGACATCACCAGCTCACTGGGCGGTGGACAGTTCGACGCAGAAGCGGAAGCGTCTGCACTCGAAGACCTCGTCGCCAAATCACGTCCTGTGGCACAGATGGATCCCGACAAGGTTGATCCACGCCAGGTGCCCAGCGAGATTTTGCACTACTGGATGAAATTGCGTGGCGTCGGCGAACACACCGCCGCCATCCTGCACACAGCCGGATTCAACGACTACTCGGCTTTGGCGCAGGCCACACCCGAGGACATCGCTGTACGCACAGGCCTGCCCTTCAAGTTCTCAGGAAAGATTCATGCTGAAACTGCCAAAATCGTTGGAGGCTGACGCACGAGCTGTCAGAATCCAGGAAGAACTCTCACGCAATTTGAAGCCTCTTTGGAGCGAGGGTCGGCTTAAAGTGCCGACCCTCGAGCTCCATTTGGCTCTCGAGAAATCTCTCTCCATTGCACGTCGCGCAGGTCAATTGCGCGGTGGACTAGAAAACATCGAGTCGTGCCTGCGCCGCGAACAGCAGGGGCTCGACGCTTTGAAAAAGAGACAACTTGCCCACGACAGTGGCCGTATCAGCCGGCTGCTGCTCATGAGTTCTGACGGATCAGAACGATTCTACCGACACTGTGAGAGCTTGCTTTCTGGTCATGCAGATCGACTCACCGGAATCCGTCTCAACGCGCAGAGCCAGGTTTTAGGACAAAAATTCTTTGGCAAAGATGCGCAGGTCAAAGTGCTCCTCGTGAGTCACAAAGATTTCGTGATCAGAGCTCTCGAATCTCTAGCTGATTCTTAAGAAAGCTGTTAAGGACGAGTTGTCATCAGATAAATCGGCGCCCCGCCGATCAACAGGGGCTATTTTGGGAGCGGAGTTGGATGAGCCGTTTGAGGGTCTTGGATATAGCCAAAGAGCTTAAGCTCGATACAAAAACTGTAATCACGAAGTTGAATGACTTGGGTATCCAAGTCAAAAACCACTTCAATGCCATTTCAGACATTGAAGCGGACAAACTCCGTGTCTATGTGCGTTCTGGCCGTAATCCTGACAAAGAAGCCGCTGCAAAACCAGCGAGCAAAGTAGTGATTCGCCGTCGCACCGACGCCTCACCAGGCTCAGAACCGACTGCATCCGAAGCATCATCGACAGCATTCGAAGCGCCCGCACCATCGGCTGCTCCTGAATTCTTTGAGGAACAGCCAACTACCGCAGCGCCAGCTCCTTCCGTGGCAATTCCCGCTGCGGAAGTTAGAACGCCCGCAGTAGCCGCAACACCGATCGAAACAGCTGCTCCTTCAAAATTGGATGTTGAAAAAGTACATGCGCGCGAAACCGTGGTCGAAGCATCGAAAGAGCCGACACCCGCCGAAACCGCACCAACGAAATCGCTCGAAACACCGCTTGCGGCAAAAGTTGAAACCAAACCCACAAGCACTGCACCAGCTGCACCCGTAAGCACCGGTGCAACGATTGTGCGTCCGGCAGCTCCAGCAACAAGCGCAACTATTATCAGACGCGCCGAGCCCGGCCCAGGTCCTACCCCTGCCAATGGGGGCCCGCGTCCTTATGGAAGTGGTCCGGTCCCAGCAGGTGGACGTCCAACGCCACGTGACAGCTACGGTGGCCCACAACCACGCTCCGACAGAGGTTCGTACCAGCGTGGCGAACAGGGCGGATATCACCGCAGCGAGCCGGCACCCGGCGGTGCACGCGGTGGGCAGGGAGTTTACACGGGCGGTCCCAGACCCGTTGGTGAAGGCGAAAGCCGCGGCGGCTGGCAACCTCGTGGCCCAGGCGGCCCAGGTGGCTACGATCGCGGTCCACGTCCTGCATACGGTGCAGCTGGTGGCGCATCTGGTGGTTTCGGTGGCCCACGTCCAGCAGGAGCCCCAGGTGGTGGATTCGGCGGACCACGCTCACCATTTGCTGTGACCCCCGAAGCTACTCCGGGCAAAGAGGGCGCAACCCGCGGCCGCGACAAAGAAAAAGAACACGAATTGCGTCGCCGCCGTATGCAAGATGAAGAAGAAAGCCGCAAGGCGCGTGCCAAAGGCACACGTGGCGGAGAGGATGAAGAATTCCTCGACGAAGATCTCTACTTCGGAAATGAAGAGGCAGCAGGTCCAGAGGGCGAACAAGTCGCACAGGTGCGAACAGTTATTTTGCCCAACAGACGCCGTGGTTCTGCACCATCGCGTAAGCGCGATGACAAACGAGCTGAAGCTGCCAACCCCATGAAGGCTTCCAAGCGTGTTGTGCGCGTTGATGAATCCATTTCCGTGTCTGACCTGGCCGCTGAAATGAGCGTGAAATCTTCTGCGATCATCAAAGTGCTTATGAAACTCGGCATGATGGCGAGCGTGAACCAACAGCTCGACATGGAAACCGCAACTCTCGTTGCGAACGAATTTGAGTTTGAAGTTCAGAATGCGTCGGTGAGTATCAGCGACATTCTCAATACCAAGAAAACTTCAAAAACCGACTCAGCCCAAGCTGAGGTTGTCACCCGTGCGCCTATCGTTACCATCATGGGCCACGTTGACCACGGTAAAACCTCGCTTCTCGATGCCATCCGCTCCGCCGATGTGGCAGCAGGAGAAGCGGGTGGTATCACCCAGCACATCGGTGCATACCAAGTGCTACACAAAGACCGTAAGATCACCTTCCTCGACACACCGGGTCACGAAGCCTTCACGCAGATGCGCGCTCGTGGTGCTCAGGTCACCGACGTTGTGGTTCTCGTGGTTGCCGCTGATGACGGCGTGATGCCACAAACTGTTGAAGCGATCGCTCACGCGAAGGCAGCGGGTGTGCCCATCATTGTCGCCATGAATAAAATGGACAAACCCGGTGCGAACGTCGATCGCATCCAACGCGAACTCTCGCAACACAATGTCACCCCCGAAGACTGGGGTGGTGATTCTATGTTCGTGCCTGTGTCCGCGAAAACCAAACAAGGTATCCCTGAACTCCTCGAAGCGATTTTGCTTCAATCTGAAGTCCTCGACCTCAGAGCTCCAAAGGAAGGTCTCGCAGCGGGCGTTGTCATCGAAGCCAAGCTCGACAAGGCTCGTGGCCCAGTTTCTACAATCATTGTCACGAGCGGTATTCTCCGCCAGGGCGACTGCATTGTTGCCGGTATTGCCTACGGCCGCGTGCGCGCGATGTTCGACGATAAAGGCCAGCGCATGACCGAAGCCCTTCCAGCAACTCCTGTTGAGATTATCGGTCTCTCAGAAGTTCCTGCGGCAGGCGACCAGTTCAACTGCGTTGTCAACGAAAGCATCGCTAAGGAAGCTGTTGCATACCGCATCGAGAAACATCGCCAGAAAGAACTCGCGGGCAAGCCAAAAGCTACGCTCGAAGATTTCCTTGCTAAGCTGGGAGATGATCCCAACAAGCCGAAGGAACTCCCGATTATTCTTAAGGCCGACACTCAGGGCTCGGTTGAAGCCATCCGCGCCAGCTTGCAGAAGCTCGATACAGTCAAGGTTAAGAATCGCATTATTCACGCTGCCGTGGGTGGAATCACGGAAACTGACGTCACGTTGGCCGAGGCATCTGGTGCAACCGTCATTGGTTTCAACGTGCGTCCGGACAAACTCTCGTCCACTGCAGCTGAATCACGTGGCGTTCAAATCCAGTGCTTCAGTATCATTTATGAGCTGCTCGAGACTGTTGAAAAGCTCATGGCAGGCCAGCTTGCTCCGGTGAAAACCGAGAAAGTTCTCGGACACGCCGAAGTACGCAACCTGTTCTCAGTGCCAAAGATTGGCGTTATTGCCGGTACGGCCATCACCGATGGAAAAGTTACCCGCAACTCGCACATTCGTGTTGTGCGTGACGGCATCGTGATCTACACGGGCCGCATCGGGTCGCTGAAGCGCTTCAAAGACGATGCCAAGGAAGTCCTCCAAGGATTCGAATGCGGTATCGGGGTTGAAAACTACAACGACCTCAAGGTGGGTGATGTGCTCGAGTCCTTCATTATCGAAGAGACAGCAGCAACCCTCCACTGAGAATCTCAACACAACACCGGGCCACGAGCCCGGTGTTGAAGTCTTACGCGGAGTTTTTTTTCGTGGCTTCAAAAAGAGTTCTTCAAGTCGGCGAACAAATTCGTGAACACATCGCCATGATGCTTATTCGTGGCGAGCTCTCGGATCCCCGCCTGAAAAGCATCACCATCAATGCAGTTCGTGTTTCACCTGATCTACAGTTGGCAAGAGTGTACTATAGCGTCATGGGCTCAGCTGCTGAACGCGAAGCCGTCGACAAAGGCCTGAAGCAAGCCAGTGGCTTCATTCGCCGTTCGCTCGGCGACACTCTGAAAATGCGATACACGCCGGTCATCAATTTCTTTTTCGATGAGTCCATTGAGCGTGCCGCTCGCATTACGGAAATCATTGAAACGGTGAAGAGGGAAGATGCACAGCCCACGACCTCTGCCGAAGTGAAAGCTGAAGGTTCAGAAAAAGACTGAAGCCTTTGAACTGTGCGGTGAGCAGTTCGCCTCCTTATTCACCGTTTGGCCCCCTTTTCTCCGACGGATTCTACAAGCACATGTCACTTATTCTCATCGACAAACCCGAAGGCCCCACGAGCCACGCCGTTGTGTCTGCAATCAAGAGATCTCTGGCCGTCGATAAGGTTGGTCACTTGGGAACACTCGACCCGTTTGCATCAGGTCTGCTTCCTGTGCTCATTGGCAACACTGCCCGTCTGGCAGACGAGGCGATGGATGGCGAGAAGGGCTATTTATTTACTATTGGGCTTGGGAGAGAAACTGATACTCTCGATCCGACTGGGCGTGTTGTTGCTGAAGCTCCCCTGCCCGCGGACCTCTCTCAACAGCTCATCGATAAAACTTTGCAGCTGTTTACGGGTCAGATTGAGCAAGTTCCTCCCGTATATTCTGCACTGAAAATGAACGGCATGCCCCTCTATGAACACATGCGTGCCTCAGGAAAACTTCCGGTCGACATTGAAAGCAAGCGCCGCACAGTCACGATCCATTCCATCAAGGTTGTAGACTTCTCTTCTGAGACAATCGCTTTGCGCGTCGTTTGTTCGAAGGGGACCTACGTCCGCTCGCTGGCGCGTGACATTGCCAAGGCTCTTGGCACCGTTGGAACTTGTGTGCAATTGCGCAGAGAATGGGTCGAACCTTGGCATGTGGACACAGCACTCAAAGTCTCGCTCGATGCTACTGGCCGCGTAGCGCCACCAGATGCATCTGTATTACGGGCAGCAAGTTGCCCACCTTGGAGTGTGGCACCGAAACTACGTCGGGCAGAGCTCGCGCCTCAATTTAAGGAAAAGTTTGTCTCGGGCAACAGCATCGAACTCGCTAGGGAGGTGCTTTGCTGGGCAAGCGAAATTAAGCCTTCGTTCTCACCCGGGCAGCTTGAAAAAATCATCGTGAGTTGCAGTGAAGTGATGTTTTTATGTGAGCTCGACACTCACGGAGAGGTACACAAACTGCAGCCACGCAAGCGTATCGTTTGAATACAGCCGCACAAGCATGTCGTTTGAACTTCACTTTGCGACGTAGCTGTAATTGAGGGTCAGTGTCAGGTCATTTTGGAGCTTGCAGTCGGTAGATGAATTATTGTCTCCCGTGACCACGACTGAATACTGCAATGGCTTATCACCAATGGCAGTAAACAACTTCTTTCGCGCATCTTCACTGAGCGAGAAAGCGAAATTACCGGTGGTCTCGGTCGCGGGGATCTGGCATGTGACACCCTCTCCGCACTTCACATTCGAGCCTCGCTCTGTATTCACAAGTTTCGCCCAGTCGTATTTTCTAAACCCGCTTGCATCAGGAGCGAATTCGCTAGGAATTCCTCGACTCGCGAGGAGCACGAAACCGTTGAGGTTTACAAACAGATGGTCGTCATAATTGATGCTCTGAGTTGCAGCCGAAGGATTGATCCCACACAACTTGCGGTCAGCGGGTAGATTTAAACCCTGGTTGAACTCGAGGCGAGCAGCGTATTTTCCATCGTTTTTTGGCGCATTATCGCCCATACCGAACGGACACTGCATCCCACCAGAGCTTGGATTATTCTTTCGAATGGTAATGCTGATCGTGTCAGTTTTAACCGACGACAAGTTGTTGCAATCACCTGCTGTGATGGTCGGTTGCTGCGAAGGTTGAGCTGTTGGTGAAGCTTCGGGAGCAGGCTGTTGCACCGAGCCTTCTGCTCCGCTCTTCTCGGACGCGCTATCGTTTCGACTCATCGAGTCAGAGCTTTTGGTGGCCGCGGAAGTTGATAGACTTTCCGATTTTGGCACAGCAGCTTCCGGCAATTGCGAACAGGACGTCGCAACACCGATACAGAATCCCGCAATCGAAGTATAGGCTATATTCTTCATTCGCACCCTCACCGAACGTATCGGAAATAATGATGAAGGTTTTGAGCGGGTTGTAATTACCAACTGAAAATGTGGGGGGTTATCCCCCAAGCTGTTATGTCAGTTCCCTGGGTTTAAAGTGTCTCCTTCCAAGCAATAGAAAGGGACAATGGCCAAGAATGTATCGCGGGAATTGAACAAAGCGGTTTTGTCTGGAAACTCAATGGTTTTTGGAAGCAAGACTACATTGCATTACTTCTCAATAGGTCCTGTCCACTGTAAAATGCCACCAATGTGGTTGCGGATGTTTGTGTATCCGAGCTGTTGTAGAGTTTCTTGCGCGAGCCCGCTCCTGCGTCCGGAACGGCAGGTGAGAACTACAGATTTGTCTTTTGGAATTTCCGCAGAGCGCTTTTCAATAGAGTCGAGGGGGATGTTAATGGCTCCGGGAACGCGGCCAGTCGCAAACTCTTCAGGAGAGCGCACATCAACAATAACAAAGCCCTCATTCTGCGCAATCGCCTGTTTGAGTTCTTCTGTAGATATGGTGTGCGAAACCGCCACATCTTCTGCAGCAGTCGCCTTCTCGCTCATCCTGTTTGTTTCTGCTGCCAAAGCTTGCGCCGCAAATGCTAAACTCAGAGCAGACAATGCAAAGAAAATCGACAATTTCATTAAAAACCTCCCAACGCTTTCTATTAGCACATCCCAATTCAATTGCCTCAGTTCATGACAACAACTTTATTGACCGGCGAATGGTTTCGAGGTCATCGTCTGTCAGTGGATTTCCGCCTATTCCCAGGGTGTTGAGCAGGCCGAGTTCCTTAATAGGCTTGAGCGACAGAATGCGATTGTCGCGCACATCAAGCTCATCGAGATCGCGAAGATCTTCTAGACCTTCAAGAGAGCTGAGCGCATTGCGGCGCAGTCGCAGAATGCGCAAAGACCTGCGTTTGCTGATGGGAAGAAGCTCGGCAATCATATTCTGAGAGACATCTAAAAGGCGCAACTTTTCGAGTGCTGAGAAGGGTTTCAGCGTGGTTAAGCTATTCTCCGCCAGGTGAATTTCGCGCAAAGCTGGCAAACCTGCCAAAACTTCCACGTTGCGAAGTTTGTTGCGCCGAGCTGAAAAAACTTCAAGTTCCCTTAGTTCTGACAACCAACCAATATCCTCGAGCTCCAGCTCATCGAGATGTAGGGCTCTCAGCGTCGTCAGCTGACTCACGGGGGCTAGGCTCACCAACTGACTGCCATTGAGCTTGAGACCACGCACATGTGGCAGAAGTTTCAACACACTCAAATCCAGTGCCCAGTTGCGCTTCATCCAGGGATCAACGCTCAGATCGAGCACATCCAACTGAACAAGCTTAGCGAGAGCTTCGTCATCACTCCCCGCTCGCACAAGTTTGCGCACCAATTTCGCTGTCTTGACTCGAAGATCGTCTTCCGTGCAACTCGTCCACAAAGCACACAACTCGGCTGACTTTTCCGTATTCATTCGGGCAATCCTAACTTGGTGCGGTCGAAGAAGCTCATGTAATAACGAAACTCAGCAATCGATTCTTCAATATCTCCGAGAGCCTCATGCTTATTTTGCTTTTTGAACTTTTGATTAAAGGCATTCTCAAAAACTATCTTGAAGGACGACACATCGAGCATGCGGTAGTGCAACCGAGCAGCGAATTGTGGCAGATATTTATCAACAAACTTTCTATCCTGACCGATTGAATTGCCGCATAAGACAACTCGCTCGTCGGTCGAAAAAAATCCGTTGAGCAATTCATTCAAGGCTGTGTCAAGAGCAGTCTCGCTCATCCCCCCGGGCACGCGCTTGAGAAGACCACTGCTTGTGTGTGTCTTCACACACCATTCATCCATTTTGCGCAACTCCTCTTCAGACTGGCGCACTGCGGTGGAGAAGGTCTTGAGCGGATTGAGGGACCAGTCGGTTACAATAACAGCCACCTCGAGGATGCGGTGCGTCTCGACCTCCAATCCGGTCATCTCCATATCCAGCCAAAACAGGTGTTTCATTTCGCTCTCCCTGGCTCATCACTTGAGTGACTCTAGACTCGCCTGCAATACGGACAGTTCACGTTCATTGATAGCGAGTTGCTCGCGCGCACCCAGGACAATTTTCTCGGGAGCGGACTTCACGAACTCTTCGTTGGACAAACGTTTGCGAATGCCTTCAAGGGTCTGCTCGACCTTCTGGATTTTTTTCAAGAGACGATCACGCTCAGCAGCAGGATCGACAAACCCTGTCAAATCAACAAAAACTTCAATATCACCCGCCAGCGCAGTACCACACAAAGCAGGGCGCTGTGCTGAGAAAGTGAAAGCTGAACGTGCCAAGAATTCCATCTGCGCTACCATAAGACCGAATCGGTCTGAAGCAGCGTTGAGAGTCACCTTCAAGTCGGCTCCGGGATGGATCGAGAACTGTCCGCGCACAGCACGGATGGCCGAAACGACAGACTGCACTTCTCGCATAGCCGCAATAGCCTTTACGTCGATGACGTTAGATTGCGGACGGGGCAGCGGAGCTTGACCGATGGTCTTGCCGCTCCGTTCGCCGAGATTTTGCCAGATTTGCTCAGTCACAAACGGCATCACTGGATGCAACAGACGCAGAACGCCGTCGAGAAGTTGGAAGGCAGTGCGCACCGTTTGCTGTGCGAGCAGCTTCTGTTCGGGGGTTGCTGCAGCCGGATCCAGAAAACGGGGTTTGCACAGCTCAACAAACCAGTCGCAATAAACCATCCATACAAATTCGTAGAGCGACGACGTGTAATTAGAGAATTCGAGTTTCTCGATGGCATCGTGAGTCTTTTGGACCGTGGCAAAGAACTCAGATGTGATCCACCCCAACAAGGTGTCAGCGGGCTGCGTAGCAAGATCGTCGAAATTGCACTCTGCAGGCTCCACTGCGTATTTGTCGGCGTTCATGAGCAGAAAGCGTGTGGCATTCCAAATTTTGTTGGCGAAGGTTTTGCCGAGGTCGCAGGCGTCATCGGCCCAAAGGATATCCTGACCCAAAACAACTTGATTCACCACGCTGAAACGCAACGCATCAGTTCCAAATTTAGCAATAAGCTGGTTGACATCCGGACTATTGCCGAGCGACTTGCTCATCTTGCGCCCTTTGGCGTCGCGAATAATGGGTGTGAAATAGACATCTTTGAATGCCGTTTTGTCGGTGAAATAGCCACCGGCCATGATCATGCGTGCGATCCAGAAAAAGATAATGTCCGGACCGGTAACAATAATATCGGTTGGATAAAAGTACTCCAGATCCTTCTTTTGCTCTTCGCTGGGGTTGGCCCAATTGTGCACTCCAAAAGGCCACAACCAACTGCTGGCCCATGTATCCAAACAATCGGAGTCTTGCACCAAATGCGTGTGTCCACATTTTTCACAGGCCAGAGGTTTGCTTTCTTCGCAATTCACATGTCCGCAGGATTGGCAGGTGTACATGGGCATCTGGTGCCCCCACCACAGCTGGCGCGAAATACACCAATCCTTGATATTGGTGAGCCAGTAGTCCCAAATTTTTTCCATGTGCGGCGGATGCAATTTGAGCTGACCACTGCGTGTTGCACCAAGCGCAATCTCAGCGAGCCTGTCCATTTTGATGTACCACTGCTCGCTCAAATAATACTCAATGGGAACTCCTCCGCGCTCGGAGATACCCACCACCATTTTATGTGGAGCGGTTTTCTCGAGCAGACCACTTGCCTCGAGCTCGGAAACGAGCTTTTTACGCGCAACAAAACGATCTAGCCCCTGATAAGCTGATGGCACTTTGTCGTTCATGGTGGCATCGGGGTTCATAACATTCAACAATCCGAGCTTATGGCGCTCGCCCACAGCGAAGTCGTTCATGTCGTGTGCGGGGGTAATTTTTACAACCCCGGTCCCAAACTCACGCTCAACGTAGGTGTCAGCAATCACCGGAATTGCACGATTGCACACAGGCACGATGACTTTTTTGCCAATCAGAGATGAGTAACGTTCATCGCTCGGATGCACCGCAACCGCGAGGTCACCGAACAAGGTTTCAGGGCGAGTGGTGGCCACCACAAGATACTGCCCTTGTGCACCCTCTACGGGATAACGGATATGCCACAAGTGCCCATTGCGTTCTTCGGGATTCACCTCTTCGTCGGAAATCACCGACTGGCTCACCGGACACCAGTTCACCAAACGAAATCCGCGATAGATGAGCCCATCTTTGTAAAGCTTGACAATCGCTTTGATGACAGCGTTCGAATATTCGCTGCCCATGGTGAAAACTTCACGATCCCAGTCGCAACTCACACCTAAAGTTTTGAGCAGCGAAACAATGCGACCGCCATATTTTTCTTTCCATGCCCAAGCATGTTTCAAGAATTCTTCGCGACCAATATCGCGCTTGTTGATGCCTTGCTCGGCGAGCATTTTTGTGACTTTAGATTCCGTGGCAATGCTGGCGTGGTCAGTTCCTGGGATCCAGCACGCTGCCTTGCCGTTGGCTCGGTTCCAACGAATGAGAATGTCTTGCAAGGTGTTGTTGAGAACATGACCCATCGTCAGATCGCCCGTCACATTGGGCGGTGGCATCACAATCGTGTAGGGGGTTTTGCCGCTCTCGCGCTTGGCCTTATAGAATTTGTTCTTATCCCAATAGTCACGCAAATGACTCTCAATTTGTCCAGGTTCAAAAGGCTTTTCGAAGGCTTCACGACGGGCCACAGCATCCCCCACGTACTTTTGGTTTTGTGACGAGAGTGTGTACCATTGTGTCAACAGCGCGACAATCGACAGGAATGGGTGAAACGATGACAGCAACGACCTGGAACCTGTCTTGGGCCGGGGCCACCGACAAGGGCAAGGTTCGCAATCAGAACCAGGACAATTTTTACACCGATCCCGCCGGGCGCTTTTTGATTCTGGCTGACGGTATGGGTGGGCATTCCGGTGGAGAAATTGCCAGCGAACGAACTGTAGAGGCTGTCAAAGCCTATTTGGAATCCATGAACTGGGACTCCCCTCCCCCGCCGCAAAGCATCGCTCAAACTTGCATCAATAAAGCCGCAGAGTCGCTCACAGAGTGGGTTCAACATAACATTGAACATCAGGATCTCGGCACCACTTTGGTTGTCTGGGTGCGCACCAAAGACAAAATCGTTCTCTTCAGCCTTGGCGACAGTCGCGTATATCTTTTTCGGGAAGAGGCTCTGTTTCAATTGACCTTCGACCAGACCATTGAAACAGAACTGCGTAGGCGCGGAGCAAGCCGGAACCAGGCCGCGCGCAGTCCTGGCTCTGGCTACCTCTCACGTTGCGTGCTCGCCCACCGCATCTGCGAGCCAGACGTTTTTGAAGTCGAAATCCGCCAGGGTGATACATGGCTGCTTTGCTCCGACGGTTTGACCCGAGAGGTCGAAAACGAAGAGATTACAAATGTTTTGTCGGAAATTAAAAAAAACGGTCCACAATCCTGTGTCCAAGACTTGATTTCCATGGCGCTTGCGAATGGTGGCCGGGACAACGTGACGGTCGTGATAGCGAGCATCATCTAAAGAACAAACAAAGAACAAACGGGCTGAGGAACAATAAGTGAGATTTTGAAAGGATGGTGGTGCCCAGAGAGAGACTCGAACTCTCACGACCTTGCGATCGGTGGATTTTGAATCCACTGCGTCTACCGATTCCGCCATCTGGGCCAAAAGTATGTCAGGGATGGACTTTCAGGGAGTTGTAGCCCGATTGAAACGGGGTAGACTCAGAGTCGGATCACCTTGACCGCTTCGGGTGTACGATTGAGCCCCCGATATTGTCAAGTGATGCCAGGCCAGTTCGAGAATGCGAAAGCTTGCGGGGTTTTGGGGAGGGTTCAGGTTTGGATACGAACATTGAAGAACACAACGGCGTACATTGGGTTACACTGTCCGGCGTTATCAACGAAGATGCCGAGGGTCCTCTGAAGAGGCTCACCGAAGGGCTCCAAGGGGCCACAACGGTTTGCTTCAACTTTCGCGACGTTAAATCCGTGAACTCGCTGGGTGTCCGCGCTTGGGTGACTTTCCTTCGTGCTGTCGACGGCATCCCGGGGCGGCGCGTGTATTTTTATGAATGCATCCCTGACATCATCATGCAAATTAACATGATTCCAAGCTTCCTTGGCAAAGCATCAATTGCCAGTTTCTATGTGAATTATGTGTCTCCTGCGACCAACAAAACCCATAGGGTTTTGATTGATACCAAAGACCTTGAGCCCAAAGCCATTCCGAGTGCACCGAACTGTCCTGACACGGGGACTCCCATGGAAACAGAGGAGCTTGAAGAAGAATACTTTGCATTCTTGCTGCGTTGAACTTCCTCCTCACTCCCCTCCCCGCAGAGCGCCCTGCTTGTCGAGAATGCGGCTAAAGTTCCTGCCGGGAACCTCCGAACACTTGCACGCAAGTTGAAGGGAGGCATGGCGCATGTCGGCGATTCCGATTCCCATCCGAAAAATGTCTGACCAAGACCGAAAAGACGCAGAACTTCTCGCGAAGTTCGAAATCCACAGAGATTTTTCGAAAATATTCTTCGACGGCTACCTACTGCTCAATTCGGAGAGGAAGATCCTCAAGTTCAACCAGGCCTTTTGCGCCGCGGTGAACTTCGATGTGAAGGCCATCGTCCTGAAGAAAAATCCAAGCGCGGAAGACGTTTTCGACTGGCCTATGGTCGATGAGAACCAGACAGTGCTTGATGTTATTATGACCAGCACTGACTCAACCAGAATCGACGAGCTATTGCTCACCAAAAAAGAAAACGGACAGGTGTACCAAGTGATCCTGGGAAGCTATCCTTACTTCAACCAACAGGGAGAATTCCTGGGCGTGTGTCTGCTGATGCGCAACGTCACCGCAGAGGTGGGCATCACACACAAATACAACAAGGCCGA
The DNA here is from genome assembly GCA_044376655.1 of Silvanigrellaceae bacterium. Taxonomy (GTDB): domain Bacteria; phylum Bdellovibrionota_B; class Oligoflexia; order Silvanigrellales; family Silvanigrellaceae; genus RFOM01. The sequence continues at coordinate 5,527 of JBILKQ010000052.1, read as the reverse complement.
TCACGAGCGCAGCACTGACCCACTCACCGGTCTGTACGTGCGCAGATTTTTCGAAGCAAAAATCGACGAAGCTCTCGCCAAAGCCAAGGAGCTCAATCAACCTCCAGCGGTCGGGATTTTGATGTTCGACCTCGACAAGTTCAAGAGCATCAACGACACCTACGGTCACCAGGCGGGTGACTTTGTTCTGGTGGAAACGGCAAAGCTTTTGATTTCAGTGTCGCGCAAAACGGATATCGTTGGGCGATATGGTGGGGAAGAGATTCTTGCCGCGGTGTTTGGCAGCACTCCTGAAGGTTGCTGCATTGTGGCTGAGAAATTCCGCATAGCTATTGAACAACACGAATATATTTTTGAAGGAAAACGCATTCCCGTAAGCACATCAGTGGGCGTCACAATTATTACAGACCTCAACGATACGCGTGACAATGCAGTCGCACGCGCAGACAAATGCCTTTATGCAGCCAAAGCAAACGGGCGCAACGTCGTGTACTGCCATTTTGGTGATTGCGAAACACGGGTGACTCCCGAAGGGCTCGGTGGACGCCCTGATCTTGGATCAGCGGGCTTCGGACACTGAGTTTTAGGGTTCAATCTGTATAAACGGAACGCGCCTGCGCTTCGATAATTTGAAGTGCGGACCCAACCCACTCCTCTCGTGAGTGGGTTGTTTTTTGCGGGAGCTCAAGCTTCACAAACTCGGCACGCCAGCGTGCCCCCGGCAGCGGCACAATAAACTTGTCCCAAGAATTCAACCGCAAAAAAAGTCTGCGACGAAACAACCCTCCAGGCTCAAAGGTGTGTTTCAACAAGAAGACCGAACCGCTGCTGTGCCAACCACACACACCAACTCCCGCCTTGGGTTTGAGCCTCGGCCCGCGCGGTCCATCGAAGGTAATGGCAATAGGATTGCCCCGTTCTATGTTTGCAAGAAGATTTTCAAGAGCCTCTTTGCCCCCCCGACTGGAAGACCCCCGAACGAGTTGAAATCCTCGTCTCTTGAGAAAACCAGCCGCGAGCTCACCGTCTTTGCTCAAACTCGCCAAAAGCGTTGCCGAACGCCCCCGGTAAGCCAATGCACTCAGCAAAATTGTGTGGTGTGGCACTGCAAAAACTGGAACCTTTCCCTCGCTTAGCTCACTATCAATTACTTCAAGTCCCTGAATTAACGGCCTTATCGTCAACCTCAGGAAAAACCAATAAATTTCTAAAACGAGGATGACCACGAGATTCATCGACTCACCTTTGGCGGTTTTTAACAAGCTCCGATGAAACTGCCTTTAGCAAATTGGCGATTGTGACGATAGCTCGGACAGGTGAAATTGGGCCCAAGAGGGAAGGTTTTCCTGGGCTTTCAGTTCCGAGAGCTACGAGGTGTCTGTGGGAGCTATTCGGAGGACAATCCAACTCTGCTCATTGGGGCTTCTGGTCTCGATGGCTGCAAAACCGGCAGCGGCTCGTGCAGAGCAGCAGGTTCGAACACCTCCAAGTGCCACCAGCGCTGCCCAACACTCTGCTCGCAAACTCGTTCAGCGCGCGCGTGAATTGATTGCCAATGCCATTCCTGAAGAGAGAGTTATTGCCGAGCAAACGCTGATTGAGGCCACCCGGCAGTGCCGTGACTGCGTTGATGCTTACGCTGAACTAGGTCGCCTTTGGCTTACAGAATATTCCCTGGGTCGGGCGGGCATCTCAGCATTACAAAAATCTGCTGCTATGGCCGAACTCGTGAAAGAGCTCGAACCCAACAGTCCCTTGGGTGACTATCTTGGCGTGGAAGTTTTGCTCACCATTGGACGCCAAAACGAAGCATTCAAACTTTACGCAGGTGCGAAGAAAGAATTCCCGCTTCACATCGAGACCCTCGCATTTGAGGCGCGACTCTGGGCGGAAGTGGATCCAGAACGTGCTTTAAGCGCAGCTCAAGACGCAATTTCGAAAGGCTATTCGCTTCAGGAATTGTCGCCCTGGATTGGCAACGCGATTGTCAAGTCTGTGGGTGAGGAAGAGAGTGCTGCAGCGATTGCAAAATTTGCATCTGTCTACCCCGACAGATGGCTCTGGCACCGCGCCGCCATGTCTTTTGCCGCTTCGAAAAAATGGAAAGAAGCACGTGCCGCCTTCCAGCGTGCGATTGAATTGGGGAACAATCTCGAGAGTCAGCTTCAACTGGCGATTATCGAGTACCGTGACCTCGGCATGGCCAAGGAAGCGAGTCAGCGTTTGGAACATCTGGGGCGTCTCGTTCAACAATCCAAATCACTTGGAATCGACTCGCAGGCTCTGGTGGAGACGCACACAGCGTTTGCTTACCTGAACTTAAAAGATAAGAAGATGGCCAAGATTCACGCTGACAGGGCTTTGGCATTGAGCGTGAACAATGAAGCACGCGTCAGCCAGATCATTGAGACCTTTAAGACAGAAAAACAGCTCCCGCTGATTGCCGATTCACTCCTCAAAACTGTGTCGAACAACCCGCTGCTTGAGGATGTGCATCTGGCGCTAGCGATTGTTGCAACCGAATCAAAAAACTATCTCAAAACCATCGAGCACTTGTCCTCGGCGATTGCGCTGGCTCCTGATCGCGATGACCTGTATTCTGCACGCGGGCATGCATCCTATCTTGCAACTCGTTATGAGGTTGCACTTGAAGACTACGAGGCTGCAATTCGACAGAAGCCTGATCACGCACCTTACCATTACAATAAGGCTTGCCTGCTCAGCCTACTAGGACGCAAATCCGAAGCCTACGAAAGCCTTAAAACGGCGCTCTTCATGAATGAAGAATTACGCACGCAGGCTGTATCAGATTCAGATTTGGAAAACCTGCGGCTCGATAAAGAATTCGAATCACGGCTGGTCCAGTTGGGGTTGCCGTTGAATATTGCCGGCAGCAAAAAACCGGCTGCAGCAATTGAAGCTGAATCGAAAGCAAATTCGACAGCCACAAATATTCGAGTGCGTCCGGGCAAACTCGATTGATTCACTTTTGCGGGAACTGGGTCTCGTCGATTTGCAATATCGCCCCTTCAGCAAGGGGCTTTTCTTTTGATTCTTTGCGGATCAGAAGTATCGCTGCATCCGCAGCTCCATTTTTGTTTTCAAAGCGAATCACATGCATCTGCGCTCCATCGGGACCAACCAAGTGCATACCGATGCGCAATCCATATGCAAGCCCGCGCTCAACCGTTACGAATCGGCCTGCTCTCTTCGTGACCTTGATATTCTTTTCGCTAAGATCGTGCAGTGCGGGTTGAAGGTGACTCGAGATTCTAGCTGCGAGACTCTGAGGAGCAAATGCTCCCTGTTGCACTTCCAGAGGCTTAACCGCATCGATGGCTGAGTTGAGAGGAAGTGCGATAATCGAAGCTTTGCCCTGCACCAGGGGCCACCTCTCGGGCTCCTTCGGTTTTGTACCTGTCAGTACCAAACGAACCTGCCTGTGCCCTCTTTTCAAGACCGGTTCACTGCTCCTTGCACAGGCGACGCCCGAGAGATCAGAGTGCACGGTGAGTCCCTCTGCTGCCAACTTTTCGCCAACATAAGCCTCCGTGATCCAAGCCAAAGGTGTATCCCAATAGCCGAACCCTTCGGTGCTTAAACGCACGGGCGATTTTGCATTTGCAAACTTTCGCGACGACGCTTCCTTCAGTTTGCTCAACTGGTTTTGAATCTCACCCGTGGGCAACGACTTTGCCCATTCGCTACCCCAAACCACCACACCACCGAGAAACTGGCAGGAATCCTTTTTGAAGAGTGCGGCAACTTGAGCGACTTGACCGGCGCGCTGCGGGAATCCAGTCGGATATATATAGAATGTTTGCAATATAGCATTGAAGGGCTCATTCCACTCGTACGAGCGGGCACGTCGAAATCCCCCTGTTGTTATTTCATCTTGAGGTTTTGTCTGCCAGAGAGCCACTGCCTGGGCACGAAACTCATCCATAGCCGAGCGTTGTTCGACAAGCCGTTCGGCATCGAATGGAATAATCTGGGTAGGTGGAACAAAGAGAACAGGCATCAGAGAAGAATTCCGACACCACCAAGAAGCGCAAACGGAGCGCTGAAGTCAGTTCCGCCTTGGCCATTTTCACCGATAATAGAGTAGTTTTTGAGTTGAACATCTAGAATAAATTTGCGCGCCATGTAGAAGCGGCTGCCAATTGCAAACACACCCATCGGGCTCGTTTGACTCTGCACTTGAGGGCGTCCTTCTTTTCCGTACTTTTTGTCGTCGGTGGTGCCAACCTCTTTAATCGGCTTCAAGGCACCGTTTTCATCTTCGATCTTATCTTTCAGAGGATAATAATTGGACATGGCCAAGCCCAAGCCTGCATTAAGATAAAAGTCGAGATACAGCACCTGCGAGAGAAAGAACAGTGACTTTCCATAAACCGGAGTCCACTGGTAATTCGCAGCACCCAAGAACGACAACTCGCGTATAGGCATAAAGGCTGCATTTTTTGCGAATGGCGCACGGCTCGCATAATAAGCAGCGTCTTTGTCTGTATTTTCGGGTGGGGTACCCTCACCTGCTGCAATGTCTGCGGCATTCTTGGGTGCAGGCTCCTTCAGTGGACAGGGACCTTTGATACTCGAGCCACTGGCCTTGGCGTAATCTTCATCGAGATAAAAGTTCTCGATACAGGTGCGGTCTGCTTTATCGGAGGACAACCCCGCAAAGACCTCGAAATTCATCGCATGCCATTCTTGGAAGTGGTAGGTGAGCGAACCCCCAAAAAGTAAAGTGTTGATGAATGATTGATTGAGCAGTCCTCCGCCCGCTGCGTTGATCTGGAATCTACCTGTTTTTGGGTAGAATTTGCCTTTGACTACCTCGTTGCCTTCAACGGACTTTCGGTAGTCTGCGGCGTTTGCTTGCTGCGATACAACGGTCGCCAGCGGCAGGAGCACAGCGAAAAGCAGTGAAAGTAATTTACCAACGCCCACTCCCCTTTTGCCCGACGCACCTGAATTCACGGTTGGTGCAGAAAGCGGTGGCGGATTCATGTTCAAAGTTTGCGGGTAAACCGTGTGCTTGAGAAAACGCAGTCCCATAACACATGAGTTTCCAGCTTTTCCACGCCCCATGGTGGGCATCAGAGGATGCAATTGGGTGGTCGGTTGCGAATTGAGCACTAAAGGAGCCACGCAGTGACGGCGAACATTCATAGCCGCACCTTCGTTCTGCGAGAAAACGGAAACTGCTCTTGCGCTCGCGAGTTCATTTATAGACGCAACGGCCTCGTCTATGCTGTCAACCGGGACAATTGCAACATCAGGAGCAAAGAACGCGTTCGATGCATACACGCTGTTTTTTACTTTCTCACAATCGATCAAGTGCACCCCTGGTGACACAAAGTAGCCACCACCGGGATTATCGATGGCCTTGCCCCAGCGGAGTGTCTCTCTTGATTCGCGCGCGGCGATTCCCTGAAAGCGAAGAAAGCGGTCCCATGAGGTCTGGCTGCAAAGTGGCCCCATCACGTGCTGAGATGGATCGGACAACTCATTCTTCACACCGATA
>JBILKQ010000051.1:0-19027 GCA_044376655.1 Silvanigrellaceae bacterium | reverse complement strand
TGGAGTGAAATTAGCCTCAGGGTTGAGGTATCCCATATACTCCTGGCTCAGACTCTCAACGATCAGAACAACAACATTATTTCCCTTGAGCGACACAGGAGCAAAATCGCCCTGCGGGAGTTCAAGGAGTTTACGAGCATCCTCGTTGTTCGAAAAATAGTTAACCTTATTCAGTGCGCGATTTTCAAAGCTGTGGGTCAATTGAAACGATGTGCTCAGAGCCAATGCTGCTAGTTTGGAATTGCCAAGCTGCATGGCATGTGCGGGAGCAATGGGTTTTGTTTGAAGGCCACCACGCAGCCCGAGCACTCCAATACAAATTCCTGCGATGGTCAATAAAGCAAGCCGTGCATTGCTGATGGGTTGAAGCGCTGTCTGTGCAACCTCTTTGGTTTTCGTCCAAAGCAGAGCGAGCACAATCACCATGAGCAACGTGATTGCAGGAACATGCCAATAGTTGGTGAGGAGCTGGGTGCTCTGCTGGAGAGCGTCGGACGACAAACTCAAAATTCCCAGCGTGGTACGACGCCCGGTAAAACGAAAATACTCGATATCGGATACTTCAAAGAACAGAAATACGGCGTGCAGCATCAATACAAACCAAGCATAGCCGTGTTTCATCTTCAGCAACAAAGCAGATTTCGTTTTGAGGTTGGCGACCTCCATAAAGAACAGCGGCAACATTGAAGCGGAAACAATCCAGGCATCAAACCGAAAGCCCAGCATGAAGGCTTTCAACAATTCAAGCGACGACTGGATTTCGAGGGTGCTCTTATTAAACTGAAAAAACAGGGTGCGGGTCAACGCATAGGCACATAAGAGTCCAAAAACACGGAGAAGAAAGCCCCCCAAATAGACCCGACGCGCCAACGCCAACATTTGAAACCTCACCGGAACCTAAAATTTGTGGCTTTGAAAGCCGACCAAGGAGCAAGTACTATCAAATCTCTACGTTGGACTACAACTCAATGAGGTTTTCAGTGATTGGACCCAGAAAAAGCAAGTATTCTCTATTTTTGATTGCAGTAGCAGCGATCAATGCTGTTTCTTGCGCCTGCTCTGGCGACAAAAAAGCGGATATCTCAGGGACTTCCGCAACAGGAGGCGATACTCTGGCAGCCGACACCTTGACCGGGTCGGGCTGCATCAGAACCGGGTGCAGCGGACACGTTTGCACCGATGCCAGCAATGGCCCTCTCATTTCGACCTGCGAATGGCGAGAAGAGTACGCATGCTACAAGACTGCAAAGTGCGAAAAACAGTCGAACGGTCAGTGCGGTTGGACGCCGTCTGAATCACTTCAAGGCTGTCTCAAAGCCGCCGGGGCGCGCTGATTCTCAAGGGCGCGAAAGTTCGTTCAACTTTTCACGCAACCATTTTGTGTAAGCAGGGAGCGCCGTGACGATGGTGACAGCCGCACGGCAACCACCATTTGCCTCATCAGGCCCGCGCACAATGACTCCGGCCAAACGAACGCGATTCGAACGCTTAAGGTAAACCGGGCCACCCGAATCACCGACACATCCTCCCGCAGGTCTGTCGACTCTCCCGGCCCGCACCAAATCTCCATGCCCCACGTACCATTCAGAACCGTTGTTCAGGGTTTCCCTCCAGGGAACCATAACGCGACGCAGCCTCGGGATGGCGATCTGATCGTCGGTAATGTCGCGTCCATATCCAGCCAAAACAAGATCGTCACCGGCAGTCATTTGCGCTTCGTTGTCTTCAACCAGAGAAATGGGCGCCTTGTCCGAAGGTGCCTCCTCGGCGAGTTGCACGAGAGCTATGTCATGCACCGCTTCAGTTGGATTCCAAACGTTCTTAACTTTTGAGTACCAGTCTTCACGAAATCCTTCGTGAACAACGATTTTTTTACTTTTGGTACCCCAAGGCCGATCCGCACGGGTGTCAGTTTTGAAGAAAACCTCCGCGTTCAGCTGAGTCATTTCTGCGCGAATCACTTCACCGGTCTCTGGGTCGTTTATCCCGATGGTGGAGGGAAAACAGTGCGCGGCCGAAACCACAACAGTTTTGCTCAATAAAGCTCCCGAACAACGCCAGCTCATTTTCAGCCCTTTGATGTTGTCGGGGACTCTTTGTCCGTTAAGGACTCCCTTCACAAGCAAACGCACTGTATGCTTGTACTCAAAGCTCGAAAGGTCGCTGACCACATCTCCACCAACAATCTCATGCGTGCTGTCATTTGAAGTTTCAGCCTGAGCCACAACCGGAGTGAGCAGAAGTAACAGAAAAATCTTGGAAAACATTTTTTGCAATTGAGCCATGGTGTGAGTCTCCATGCACGCGTGTGGGGGGCATTTTTGAGCATAGAGTGAAAAATTAGGGAGCTGCAGCAGAGCGATGGTCAATTGACCGACACTGCAGAAAAGAACCGATGACGAGTTTTTCTTTGCCGACCAAGCACAAACTGCCAGAAAGACCAGAACTTATTGCTGTAAACTTGATTTAATGTTCAGCAAAAACTAAAGGAGTGCAGGAGAGAGGTGGTGCGCAGAGAGAGACTCGAACTCTCATGCCTTGCGGCGCTCGCACCTGAAACGAGTGCGTCTACCAATTTCGCCATCTGCGCACGGCGATGCTTTGGTATGATAGCCCCACTGGGAAGTCAAGCCTGGAGACACAATGCCCCCCGAAAGTTTACTTGGACTAGAGCTAACGCTGCTTGCCGCCATGATTGCCCTAAACGGGCTCTTCGCAATGTCAGAGATAGCCATCGTCTCGGCCAAGAAATCCTATTTGCAAAAGCTTGCAGACGGTGGCGATGAGGGCGCTCGTGCAGCCCTACAGCTCTCACTGCGGCCGTCGGAGCTCCTCTCGACGGTTCAAATCGGAATCACCCTGATTGGCTTCGTTTCCGGAATTTTTTCCGGAGCCACTCTGGTGTCACGCCTGACCCCTGCCCTCCTGAGCTTTGATTTATCCGAGACCCTGGCACGCAGCTTGGCCGCGGCAACAGTGGTTCTGTCCATCACGTTTGTGACTGTCGTGTTTGGAGAGCTCATCCCGAAACGCTTTGCGCTTCATGCCCCCGAAAAGGTGGCCAGGGTCGTTGCCCGGCCCATTTTGTTTTTGTCAAAAATGACATCGCCGCTGGTAAAAATCCTCTCGAGTGCCACTGAACTGGCCTGCCACCTGCTCGGCATAAAGAATTACAAGCCATCGAATGAAATGCTCGGCGAAGAAATTAAATCACTGGTGGAACAGAGTGCCCAAACTGGAGCGTTCGACGAAACAGAAAAACGTATGGTTGAAGGAGTTCTCAACTTTAGCTCAGCGCGTGTCAGTGCATTCATGACCCCACGCCCTGAACTTGTCTGGCTCGACATCGACGATCCTGCGGAACGCAATCGCCGCAAAATCGTGGAAGCTCGCCACTCACATTTTCCTGTCGTCAAAGGTTCTTTGGAAAACGTCGTAGGCGTGATTCACGTGAAAGACATTCTAAGCCGACAGCTGCTCGGACAACCTTTCGACCTGACTCTCTCTTTAGAGCAAGCGTTATTTGTGCCTAAAAATGCTGACGCCTCGCGCAGCGTTGAGCTTTTCCGCAACTCAGCCACACATTTTGCTTTCGTCGTCGATGAATATGGGAACATTCAGGGAGTGGTGACACTGACCGACATTCTTCGCGCAATTGTTGGCGATTTTGCCGACACTCTTGATGACAAATCGAACAGCATAGCGCAGCGCAAGGATGGGTCTTGGCTGGTTGACGGACTCGTGACAGTCGATGAGCTGCGCCAAAAACTCGGTCTCAACAAACTCCATGGCGAGGACAGCGGCAACTTCCACACAGTCGCTGGCTTCATTCTCAGCGAACTCGGCAAAATTCCCAAGCCCACGGATACTTTCGAACGCGATGGGATTCGCTACGAGGTCGTCGACATGGACGGTAATCGAGTCGACAAAGTTCTCATCACAAAGAATAGCGCACAATAAGAAATTTAAAGTCGGCGAATGTTCCAGCGCACGGTTTTAAAGTCGCGGATTGTTTCGAGGCGAAGCTGGTCTATAAGACGCTCGACCACGAACTGCGCGACCTGCTCTACCGTTTCGGGACGGTTGTAATAGGCTGGCATCGCAGGAACCAAGGCAGCGCCCGCATGCACCAATGTCAGCATATTTTGAAGATGAATGGCACTCAGTGGTGTCTCACGGGGACATATAACCAAAGAACGACGTTCCTTGAGCATGACGTCTGCGCAGCGCTCAATCAGACAGGTGCTCATACCATGCGCCATGCGTGCAAGAGTACCCATGCTGCAGGGTGCGACAACCATATGCGTGGCTCCCTCTGATCCACTCGCAATGGGTGCATAGAAATCGTCGTTGGAAAAAACCCGCAGTTCCTGCAGCTCTGCAATGTCCAGATCACACTGGCGCGCCACTTTGACAACCTGCGCATCACTTTCAAGTCGCATTTGCAGTCCGCAGTTGAGAACAGTACCGATCAAAGACTGCTCACCCAACTCGGTTGAGATCACTTTACGTGCGGTGTCGGTGGCGACCAGATAGGTTCGCACCTTAGCCTGAAGCAACTGCCGCAGCAGCAATTCCGCGTAAATGGATCCGCTGGCGCCTGTGACAGCCAGCACAACCCGCTCGTTTTTTAGATTGAATGCTTCAGCCATTGTTCCTCCATCGTCACGGGTGTCCAACGACCACTGCAAAAACACAAGTCTAATTTGAGCTGATGACCAAGGTTTCAACAGTTGACAAGGAAATCAACGCTGAGGCGCGCTGCGCACTTCAAAAAGACTAGAAAATTCAGAGTAATCGCACTATGTCACGTGAATATCCGGGTGGCACAGTTCTTTCTAGGCCCGGATCGCGAGTGCTGGTCGGCATCCAGCTTTTCGCGCAAACCCTGGAGATGACGCCATGTTGTTGAGACTTCTGCGCAATTTGCCAGCCGCTGCCGCAGCCCTGTTCGGCGTCGCCGGGCTGTGGGTCGCAGTCCAGGCATGGCAAGAGAACGCTGCGCTGCGGGCCTACGAACGGGCCATGAGCGAAGTAGAGGTCATTCCTCCAGCCGGATTCCCAGCTCAGGACCAGGAGTCCGTTGAGATTGCAAAAGTGCTTTACTCCATCAACATCCCAGTTTCCGTCGAAGGCCCTTCCTACGATGCAACGTTGAGTGACCGTGGCCTCACGACGGGCGGTCTGATTCTGCCGCAGAAAAAAGTGACGGTCGGCCCTGCAGCGTTTTCAAGTTGGGCTGTGCTTGGTTCAACACTAGCCCACGAAATTGAAGTACATGTCGAGCAGTCGTTTTTCTTGGTGGTTGCACGCGACCACTTCAGTCGCTTGCAGATCGAGGCACGGCGGCGTCTCGCTAAGGTCTTTCCTGCGGTCGCACCCACTGCCGCTGAACTTTTTGAAAATGATGGCACATGGAAGGCTGAACGCGATGCCTATATGCACGAAATCCGAAACGCAAAGCGTTTCGGATTGTCGCAGGAAGAGGTCGCGTCAATTTGGCGGGTCATGGATTACTTCTACCCAACCAATCATCCTCAGAGCTCAGACCCGCAACTCAGCGCCTCGTCTGAGTCAAAGACTGAAGCACACAACTCCGAAGCAATTAGCTCTTCGGAGCTGTAATCAAGAGTTTACGACCCACTTCGAACAGAATTTCGACTTTATTGAGACCGCCGTCAGCCATCACGAAACCAAGACCGAAAGTCTTGTGGTTGACCACATCACCTACAGCGAGATGAGTTTTGATGTTGTAGTCTTTCGGGGTCAGCTTCGAAGCCTTAAGAGCAGCCTTTTTATCGCTGAAAAGCTGTTTGTCTTCAGAGCTTGCACTCAACATACTCAAAGGCAAAGCGATGGTTGATTTAGAGCTTGACTTGCTCTCAGATTCATCCTTCGCCTTCTTCGCTTTGGGCTTAGCTTTGCTGCGCTTTTTGGTTGCAGCATCGCCCAGCAAAACTTTGCCACCCTGATCCAAATCGAGATCAATTTCTTCATCGCGTTCTGCCATTGCGTCAACTCCCTTGGAAAGACTTTTCAGTTCTCTGGTTGATTTTGATCCACGAAAAGCGTGCTCGGATTTGCACGTATTACACATCACTCGATCGGGTTGTGCATTAGATGTTGCGGTCACGACCGTATGGCTCAGATTTAACTTGCAGCGCCCACAAAAGCAGACAACATCACGACCCACCACAGAATTACTCTTCTTGGTGCCGGCCAAAAATGAGTTACCTTGAGAAGAAAAACTCACGAAAAACTACCTCGCTCCGGTTTCACCGGTCGTGAAAATGCCGATACCAATCCGATGCACCCATTTGTAGGTCTTGCCTTCGGCTTGCGCCACCGAATACAGTAGCCGAGCCTGCTGCGACTTCACAACAATTCCGGCGGCGGTCTTGTGCTTCGAATGGCGCGGGTCGTAGCTGTAACTGACTGCAAGGTCAAGAAAGTCACGGGGAAAAACAGTTGCGCCAATAACAACATCGCGCGGTGTATCCGAAACAAAGTTTAGGTCGCCACTGAACAAAAAGTGTTTACCTCCCTGCAGGCTCAGGCCCATGCCATGGACAGCCTCGGTGCCAGTGGAATCGTAGAGCCCGTCACTGCTCGCTCCAAAAAACACCCCTTCAGCGATCGGATAAATCGCCCCAACACGCGCTCGTTGCCCCGTGCCAGGGGTAGGTGCTGAGATCGCGTCGAAGGTACGAATTTTTGCAAACTTAACGTAGTCGACCGCAACTCCAAGGAGCATGCCACCGAACTGCTCGAAGGAGTCGGCGAGAGCGAGCGTTGCACGCAAGTCCTTCGCCCCCGTGACTCTGGTAGTTTGCCTATATTTAATGCAAGCGGAAACTTCAGAGAGCACTGAATCACAGATTGCGCCCTCTGCCTGCCTCGCCTTCTGAGCGGTCCAACCCAACTCACCATTGTAGGAAAAGCTTTTCTGAAGGTCGATTCCCGCGGGGTTGTTGTCGGATGAGGAGAAATCAGAGACGTGTGCACGCCCCCCGCCTTGCAGCGCTGAGGTCACCCCGAGGGGTCTCCAAAGGTCGGCGCTCATGGGAGTTGCTGCGTGTGCAAGCGGAATAGCCGCACAGAAGCTCAGCACAGTGGATGCAAGAATCAGAGATTTCATCTCGAATGCTCTGCCGAAGAAAGTTCTGAGAGTCATTGGACACCTTGATAAAAACGGCGCGAACGCTGGCGCCAAAAGCCCACATGACACGATACCGCAGGTTTTCACTGGGAGACATCCGTGCGCGCCAGAATGCTGAGCAGCCCTGACAAACGCTGTCTGACCTTGAGCTCGGCCTGGCCCTCGGGTTCGGAGGAGAAATCCCATTCCACAACCATGGTTTTGCTGGGAATGCTCTCGCGCTCCTCGGGCGTGAGCGGACGTCCCAAATTCACGAGCAAAAAGCAGCGCGACCAAGACACTTGCTCAAATCTGACCACAGGAAAGGGCTGCGAAGCCAAGGACGAATCGCCGGAATTGAGACGTTTTGTAGCTACCGTGACATCAACTGCGTCGGAAAGATCTTGGGTCAACCACGCTGCACCCTTAGCCGAAAGGCCCCCACCTACCTCGTCGAGCAACACAAGTCGCAAACGGCGTTTCTTCAAAACCCGACGGGCCAATCCATGCGCAGCAAAGTCGGTTTGCTCAGCCCAATTACAGCAGAGGTCGGCCACTTTCTCGAGTTTAGATGCAATGCTGATCAGCTTGAGACCCCTTTCAACCGCCAACGGATCTTCGTGTGCGCTGAGGAAGATCTCTTTTGCGATGGCCACCACTGCACTCTGGCATTCGTCCACTGCATCATCGAGTTCGAAAATCTCTTGGATGCGGCTCAGATCCTGCTCGAACATCGCCACGTAAGCGCGAGAGAACAAATCTTTAACGTGGGACATCATTTCAACAAGAAGCGGGCGACTCTCGGTGAGATCCGCTCCTGCGAGCTGACGCGCCAGGCTCTCGACCGCGTCGCCCATGCGCTCAATGTGGTGCGCGATCTTGGCGGTTGCATAGACCAGGCGGAGCTCTTGAGCACGCGGCTGCTGAGTCGCAAAAATCTGCAAAACTGTTTCGTCGAGCTCGGTTTCCATGCGGTCGACTTCGCTGTCGAGAGCCACCACCTTCACCAGCGCCTCGGAGTCGGGAACATGAAGATGCTGTTCGACCACCAGCAAGCTCGCGTGCACCCGGTCACACATTAGCCGCAAAAGTCTCTTCATATTAGATATTTGCTGTTCCAGAGTGGGAATACGGGCCATGCGGTACAACCTTGTCTTGCGGGTGAACACAGGGGCTGTTAGACAGCTTTTGCGATCAGGAGATGCATAACATGAGCCTAGAAAACAACCAGCAGACCGATGAAAAATCCTCTGATGAAAAACTGACTCCCGAGCAACTGCTGGAGTTGAGCGTTATACCTGAAATCAATCCTCGCACGGGCAAACCGCTGAAACCGAAGTGGCTCAAGTCGGAGCAGGTCAAAGGCGAACGCCTTTACGAAATTAAACGCACTTTGCGTGAAGGAAAACTCTTCACTGTCTGCGAAGAGGCACGCTGCCCCAACATCTCCGAATGCTGGAACAGCGGCACTGCGACCTTCATGATTCTCGGCGACACATGCACGCGCGGCTGTCGCTTTTGCGCAGTGAAAACTGGCAACCCAGCCGGCCTGCTCGATCCCAATGAACCCATGAATACAGCTTTAAATATAAAGAAAATGAATCTCGACTATGCGGTGATCACGATGGTGGATCGCGACGATCTTCCCGATGGTGGAGCTGCCCACATCGCACACACAGTCAAAACCATTCAGGCAGAGAACCCTGGGTTGATTCTTGAAATTCTCGCTGGCGACTTCCAAGGCCGCGAAGAACCGCTCCACGAGGTGCTTTTCGCCGGACAAGGAGTCGACGTGTTCGCGCACAACCTCGAAACCGTGCGCCGCTTGAGCCCACGCGTTCGTGATGCACGCGCTAAATACGACCAGAGTCTGAAAGTTCTAGAAAATGCGAAAAAGATGCGCCCACAGACGTTCACAAAGAGCGCTCTGATGCTCGGACTCGGCGAAGAGGCCAACGAAATTGAGCAGAGCCTGCGCGACATGCGTGCTGCGGGGGTTGAGATCGTGACAATTGGTCAGTATCTGCAGCCAAGCAACAAACATCTGAGCATCAAGCGTTTCGTGCACCCCGACGAGTTCAAACACTGGCAACGCGTTGCCGAGGAGCTTGGATTCAAGGGAGTCGCCTCGGGGCCACTGGTGCGCAGCAGCTACAAAGCCGCACATCTCTTTCCGGAGCGCGCTCGGGTGGGTCGACAGGACAAGCGTTAAAACCTCGCTTTGAAGGCTGAACCTTGAAAATGCAGGCAACAAATTTTTCCAAACTCACTGTAAATTTGCTGCTGAACGTTTTGCTTTCTCCTGTTTACGTCGCGTTTTTTGTTCTCACCACGATTCTTGCCCTGACGCCGCTCTTTCCGGCACGAATTGCCCGAGCAAATTTGCGTCAACGGACGCAGGCTGGTCGAATGCTTTCGTTTTTAGGCACAAGTGCGGTGCTATTTCACTATGTGCTGGTTGTCTTGGAAGACTTCGTTTTCTGGCCACTCGGCGGGCTTATCGTCCGCGACAATCCGAAGGTGCGCAATGAACTCACCGATGCCTCACTGCATGCGCAACAAAGCGGTCGAGGCATAGCTCTTCTCAGCGCGCACTTTGGCAACATTGAAGTCTGCGCAGACTCTGCAGCACTGACCCTTGTAGCCCAAATCGATGAGGATCGCCCCATCATCGCCTTGGCGAAGCCGAGCCGGTTCGCATACGCGACCAAAATTCTCAACTGGTACAGGGCGCAGCGAAAAATTGAGGTCATCCTCACCAACCGTAAAGATCTCGTGCGAGCCATGATGCACTCTCTCAAACAAGGGCGAGTGTTGGCACTGCTGGTGGATCAAAAGCCCGCACATGCGGGATATTTTGTCGACTTTTTTGGAACGCCCGCGGCTTTTCCTGAAGGTGGGCTGGAGGTCGCCCTGCGCACAAATGCGGAGTTCGTGTGTCTCGCCTCGCGCCGCCTGTGGCCGGGCTGCTACACATTCGAGGGATGCTGGCTGCGTGAACACATTCGCGCACAGCAACCTTTGGATGCACTTCTTAAAGCCTATGCACGCTGGCTCGAACTCGTTGTGCTTAAATCTCCTTGGCAATGGTGCTGGGACTACAAAAAGTGGTCGCGCCGGCCAACTGCTCCGACCAGCCCAACCACCTGAAGGCACGTTGAATGAATTTTCAAAACCATTCCTCGAACGGCAATAGTCCGAAAAAAATTCTGATCATTCTCCCGCGCCAGCTCGGTGATATTCTGCTGGGTTCTTCTCTAGCATTTGCTCTGCGCGAGCATTTTCCGCAGGCGAAGATTGCCTGGCTTTCCCATCCCATGGGGCGCCAACTGCTCACCGGACATCCGGCGCTTGACCATGTTCATTTTCACCCGGTCTGGAAGAGCAGAGATTGGAAATCTATTCTCCGCGCGCCACTCGCCCATGTGCGTGACTGGTGCAAACACGCTCGCACTGAAATAGATTTTATTCGCACGATTCGCTCAGAGAATTTCGACACCGTCATCGACAGCATCTGCACACCCCGCACGGCTTTGCTCGCCTGGTGTTCCGGTGCAGCTTTGCGCAGCGGAGTCAAAACCCGATGGAACAGAAACTGGGCCTATAGCTGGTTGTGTCCGGCAAAGTCATGGTCCTCAAAATATGCAGCGAGTGCGCGGCTTGAACTTTTACAGCCTTTGCTGCCTATAGAAAAAATTCAAAATCCACCGCAGCGGTGGCTGAATTCCTGGATCCCCAAGCTCCCGCAGTTCTCCCAAAAAGTGGATCAGTGGATCAATGAGGTTGGTCTCAACGACACAAAATTTGTTGTGTTGAGCCCCACTCACCGCCGCCCTCTGCGACGCTGGCCGAAATCGGCTTACCTAGAGTTAGCGCTCAAGATTGTCGCCGAATTTAATTGCCACATTGTTTGGATTTGGGGCCCTGGAGAATTCGAATTCGTTCAAGATATCCATGAAAATCTCAAAGCCAAGCTGATTGCGACGGGCAAAGATCCGGCTCTTTCACTCATGCCACCGTTGTTCAATCTTCCCGAGGCCGCTGAACTTTCCAAGCGTTCGGCAATGTGGGTGGGCAACTCAAACGGATTATCGCACGTGGCAATGGCCGGCGGGGCGACAACTCTCCAAATCCATGGCCCCACAACGGCCTCCCCTTGGACACACCCAGACCACTTCAGACATGCAGCGGTGCAGCGTTCCTCCGGATGCACTCAATGTGAGTCAAATGTCTGTAGGATGGGAAATCACGAATGTCTTGAAAAACTCAGTGTGGATGAAGTTTTTTCTGCTGCTGCGCGGCTCAGAACGGCTTCGCAGAACCAAGCGTGAACAGGCCCTGCAAGTTGTAGTACCAACGTCCGCGGGCCGTTTCGCCCCCTGAAAGCGCATCCTTCACATCAACACAGACCTTGCCCTGTGCGTCTGTGACCTTCCAGCTCGTAGTTGAGATTTCCTCCGAGATGAAAAAATGTCTGACCAATGGGGAATGCGCGCGCACAAATGGAATCTCTCCGTAAATTCGGTTTTCAATTTCAATCCGGTAACCGTCCCACTCCGCCTTGATAGTTCTCCTGCGTGGCACATACACCCGCAGCGTAGGATGCCAGCTGGTTTCTGACCAATCGATGCTGCACGCAGAAACCGGAACATGCAGAACTTTCCAATCCGAATGACCCTGCTGCCACATAATTTCAAGATATGAGGCAGCCTCGCTACCCCGGTAGGTCTGGAGAACCAGAGCTGCCCTTTGTTCAGGAGTGGGAACGAAAAGAAAATCCCAACCATGCAAAGGCATCGGGTTCAAACCAAAACTGTGTTCGTAATAACCCGGTGCATCGTTGATTTGAATTTTGACAAAGCCATTGTCGAGACGCTCGGCCAAAGGTGGAGAAATGAAGTTGGGATTGTAGACACTCGGAGCTGCCTCGCTCTTGCGGAGCAATCCAGGCCGCACAAGAACTGATCCGGAGACCTGCGCTACAGGCGACGGATTGAAGATTGTCCAGTGTGCACCTGGAACGGTGCGAAAATCTGTTGCTGTGACCGGCGGCAAAACCGGACTCCCGGGAAGCGCCTGATGACGCAGGCGTACACTCAAGCCTCCCTCCATCTCGAGCTGAATTTCTGCTGTCTGGAGGTCAAGCATTTCAATCTTGAGTTCGATGCCTTCGTGGATCGCGCTGACGTTCTGACGGTTCTCACCATGAAAAATGACCGTTTCCATGGGAAACACATGCATGAAACACAATTCTTGAATCTTTTGGAGCTCATCTCCGGCTCGGTGATGAGCTTCCTTTTGCAGACGCTCAGCAGCGCCATCCAGCGCCCCAGCAACGATGGCAATCAGCCCACCCTCAGCAAACTGCGGAAAATGGTGTTCAGGGTTGAACAAAGAAAAGCCACAGATTCCATGGAAATCTGGGGATAGAATTGAGTAGTAGCGCCATTCAATGAAAGCCGACGAGCGGTATTTGTTGAGAAAATTCTGAGGCAGAGCATTCCACCACAGCGGGCGATTTTCCGAACCTTTTGCTTCGTTGGTGCAAAAATCGTCTTTGCCCATGAAGGCTTGGTAGTAGGGCCAATGCCAGGCCAATTTGTTGCCCTGAATTTCTGAAAGAATGCTGCTGTTCAAGGTGGTTTTCATGTCCGATAACCCTGTATCTCAGAACTTGCTTGTTACGCCTTGAAGGTCGACGATTTTTTGGGTTCGGTCAATGAGATCCGAAAGAGTTTTTTTGCTTGAATCCAACTGGACCACCTCATTGAGACTCATCAACTGCTCACACAGCTGAGCCGTGACTCCGGTTTCAAGCAATGCGGAAACCAATGCCTCGTGAATCAAAAGCGATCCTGGTTGAAGCCGCAACGCTTCCCGGTAAACCTTAACGGACTCCTCTGCACGCCCAAGTTTGAGCAGCCCATTGCCTCGCTTGAATTTGAATTGAGCTGACTCGTCTGCGTCGCGAGCCGTTCGTTCAAAAGAAATCAAGGCGGAAAGAAGTTCGTCGTGCATCTCCAAACGCTCAAGCGCTTCAATCAAAGTGTGGCGCGTTTCTGGGTACTGAATAGCCATAGGCCGTAACAGCTCCATGGCTGCACCGGCTTGGTTGAGATTGTAAAGGTAAAGCTGGGCAAGTTCATGCTTGTGGCGCGCTCGCTCCTGCAAATTTTCTGCATGTTCAGCCAGAACCTTCAATTGCTCAGCGGCATCCGCCCATTCCATATTATGCACATGCTGAAGCTTTTTGAACTTTCGAGCTTTCTCGTTCTGAGGGGCAAGCTTGAGAATTTGAGCGTAGATTCCCTCGACCTCTCCTTCGAGAAAAAGCTTCTTCTCGCAGATGAGTGCAATGCGCTCGAGAGTCATCACTTTTTGCACAACATCCTGCAGCTCAGGCAAAACAATCCGGAGCACCTTGAGATGTGCACGAAAATTGTCAGGGCCAAGAATTTCATCGA
Source organism: Silvanigrellaceae bacterium (assembly GCA_044376655.1). Lineage (GTDB taxonomy): Bacteria > Bdellovibrionota_B > Oligoflexia > Silvanigrellales > Silvanigrellaceae > RFOM01. Next base: position 5,425 of record JBILKQ010000051.1, on the reverse strand, counting down.
GAATTCTCAAGCGAATCGCAGAAAAGGGGATCTGCAATAGCTTGACACAGTTTTTGGCGACATCGAGAAAAGTATCGAACGAATCCAGCCCCTGGTACTGAATGCGCATGACCCAAAGGTAATCATTCAACTGTTGACTATGATTGCGGTCAGGACGCACCGAACGCCAGCGCAACAGCTGATCGAGCTGGCAATAACATTCGTACTGTTCAAGATTCTGCATCAGCAGGTCTTGTTCTCGGTGACTCATACGCGGGAAGTCAGCGATCGATGAGACCATCGACACAAGGAAAAGATATTCCTCCTGACTTTGCGGGGGAGGAGCGGTCTCTTCATCCATCTCCCTGGCAATAAAATCGCTGTCCATCCCTGGAAGCTCCGATCAGTTGTCTGTTTACAAGGAAATCATTTCAACAAGAAACGGAACACGATCTCTTCGCTGGTTTTGATAAGGTCATCATACGGAAACGAACTCTCGTCAAAAAGCCATTGCAAGGAAATACCATCCACAATCGCAATGATGACACTGGCAGCGTGGTCGGCATCGATAGGTTTGAAAACCCCGTTGTCCACTCCAGTCTGGACTATCGCGGCAGTTGCACCTCTAAATTTCCCATAATGCTTTGCCACCGCGAGCCGAACTTTTTCCTTCTGGTTGATTTGTGTCCAGAAATCCATGTTGATGCAGTAGTACTCGCGTTTCTGACGCACGATATCAAAGCAAACCCGAATAAGTTGCCGCAGCTGTTCGACGGGATCCTGGGTTCTTTCTGTGATGCCGTTGAGAAGGCCTTCGATGTCTCCCGCAACGCGATCGAGAACAGCCATCATCAGATCTTCTTTGTTCAAGAAGTAGTAGTGGATGATTCCCTTGGAGACGTCGGCAATACGGGCAACGTCCTGCATTGAAAAGTTGTTGTATCCGTAGCGGGCAATACAATCGATGGTCGCATTTATGATTTGCGATTTACGCTCCGCTGCCAAATCTGCCTTACTCATAATTCCGAGTCCCTCACTCCTTGGAGACAATGCCAACCCCATATTACCACAGGATTTTCAGGTTGCACGTCAATCCATCGGTAAATGCGCAAAGTCTTGCCCAACATGACCGTGTTCAATCAGGTTATCCTGAAAGGGGCAAACGCCCTGAAGGCCAAAGTGGGGTTGCCATGCAAGATTTACTTCAATTGATGTACCAGGATGGGCATCTGTCGTCCACCGAACTGGCTGCCCTCCGGCGCACTTCGAGGCAATTACGTGAGAACCCTGTGCGAGTCTTGCGTTCCTTGAACGTTGCCACCCCCGGAGAAATCAGGGAACTGCTTCAGCGCTACTACGGCTTCGCTGCAGCCACCGAGAAATTGATCGAAGAAATCGATGACTCACTCCGTCCGCTGATTCCAGCCGACGTCGCCCTGCACTACTGCGTTTTGCCCATCGCCGAGGAAAACGGCGAACTCTACGTTTTGATGGAAGACCCCACCGACAAAGGGGTCATCAACCAACTCCAGTTCTTCCTCGACAAGAAAATCGTGCCCGTGATTGCGACAGTGCAACAACTTTCGACGGGTTTGTGTCGACTTTACGGAGTTGAGCCCGGACGCCTCAAACTCTCTGGACTTCTCGAGGCATCTCGAGGTGCGGTTGGGGTTTCTCTGAACCTGAACCTGAGCCAACCGCACTTTGTGGATGACTCCCAGCCACTCTTGGACGATGAGGTCTTCAACAAACTGAAGGTTGAGCCGAAGAAAAAACGTCGCAAGCAGACAATCGAACCTGCGCGCTCTGCCCCGCAAAAAAACTCAACCGCCGCAAGCGAAGCTCCCAAGGCAGCAGCCCCAGCCGAAGCTCCCAAGGCAGCAGCCCCAGCCGAAGCTCAAAATGCAGCAGCCCCAGCCGAAGCTCAAAATGCAGCAGCCGCGAGCAGCCAAAGTCCTGGCCTTGAGAGCATTGCGGTTGAACCTGAACTCTTCTCGGCCATCAACGTTCTAGGCCTCCGCCTCGCCCTGGCGGAAACCCGGAGTGACGCGGTGACTATGGCAAATGAGCGACTTGCTGAATTTTCTCTCACCCTCCAAATTCAAAATTCGGGCAATCTCCTGATTGTTTGGAAGGGCTGCTCGCAAGAAATCGACCTCAATTCTCCCCAGGCTACACAGTCACTCCCGCAAGCATTTCGCGGACTCGTGAAAAAAATTGCCCAGTGTCGCATCGGATGACAGTGAGACTTCAGTGTCAGCACAGCATTCCGATCAGTGCCACGAGAACCTAGGAATTCCGGGCGCGGAGGCCAAGCGTGGAAGCGAAGCAAATTATGATACCAGACACAACAGGCAGTTTGCAGAGCCCATCAGGATTGCCACTGGCCGTTGATTTGATTCTGCGCGAAATTGCAAACCAGGTCCATCGTCTTGCCGCTGCCCAGAGCGATCACAGCACACGCAATCGTGCCCTTCTGCAATCACCTCTGAAACAAACGGTTGAAGATATTTCCAATGCCTTGCGCGCGGTTGCAGATGGTCTTGAAGCAGGCCTAGGGCAAACTCAGGAATCAATGAAATCTCTTGCCTCCGCTGAACAACAACAGAAGTCCATGGCAGAGGTACTGTGCGAGCACATGAGCGCGCTGATTCAGGCGCAGGGACAGGTGCGCAACGCCGAAATGCGTTGCGCAAACTCACTTCAGAAAGCAAACAAACAGGGTGAGAAAAACCGTGCACTATTGCGTCTTGCTGAAAGTTTATCGAACGATGCCATTCTCCTAGAAGACGAAACCCGCACGCTCAGTGAGCTTCTTAACTCTTGGTCAACGTTTGTTAGCCGCGCACAAGACCTTCAAGGTAACCTCTATTCGGATTCTCAAAAAGCGCGAGACTCACTTACATCTTTAAAAAGCTCGGTTTCAGGAAGCTTCACTGGCATTGAGTCCGTGCGAACAAAAATTCTGCAGCTCCGTGAAAAAGTCAGTGCAATTGTATCAATTGTTGACGTCATCGATGACATTTCCGAACAAACCAATCTGCTTGCGCTCAACGCGAGTATCGAGGCTGCGCGTGCAGGCGAACAAGGCAAAGGCTTTGCCGTTGTTGCCGATGATATCCGTAAGCTTGCAGAGCGTTCGTCGGCAGCCACGAGGGACATGTTCGACAAAATTGAATCCCTCGATCAGGAAAGCAATAACGCCATGTCTGCCCTTGATGTCGGATATGAAGATCTCCGCACAACAACTGAATTTGCTGATGACACCGAACGCAAGCTTCTCAGAATACGTGAACATGTTTCGCACATTTCTCGACTCTTTTTGGGAATCGAAGACCAATTGTGCACAGGTCGAAACGTCTGCCAATCGACTCTCAATCATGGCCGGCTGGTTGCCAAGAATTCACGTGGGCTTAGAGAAGCAGCGCAGTTTTTTGTTGAGCTGTTTTCACAGGAAGAAAGTCAAATGCGCGGTCTGTTGGCCTGCCTGCAGAACGTCGAAAAACAACTTCAGACAGAAATCGGCAAATCTGAGACCGTCCTAATGCAACAGCAGCAGAGCGAAAATCATACCGCAATGGCCTACGACAACCTTCTCAGGCTCAACGTAACGCTGCTGGCAGCCCACACGGAGTCTAATACTGCCGCGTCGCTGACACAGCACACGACCACCAACCTGCTTCAGCAAAATCTCCCATCAATCAGCTATAGCTCAGAAATCGCTGAACAATTAGAACAATGTGCTCAAGAGATTCTCAACCTGGTCGATACCCCCTCTGAATCGCGCATGGCCAGCTGAACCCAGCCCTGCGCATCTGCAGGGAGGCAGGCGCCATGGGGTTACGCATCACTGGATCTCAAAAGGTTGAAGGGAACCTTCGTCGGGCCACCGAAGAAGCCGCCAACAGCCTTGAGAAGCTCTCCAGCGGTTCAGTTTTTACTCGCGCCGAGCCTCAGCCAGCGGATCGCTCTCTCTCAGATAATATGACCCAGAAGTTACGTGAATTTGCCTCGCACAAGCGGTCGGCCAACGATGCAGTTAGCCTCGTCGAAACCGCGGATGCTGCATTGAACGAAGTGGGCAACATCACGAACAGAATGCAAGAGCTCGCAACTCAGGCTGCAAGTCCGACCCTCTCCGATAAAGAACGAAAATTCATCTTTGTTGAATATGAGTCGCTGCGCGACGAGATCGATCGGATTGCCAAGAACACTCAATTCAATGGTGTGCACCTCCTCGCCAATCCAAATGGCGAGGCCGATAGACCAGAAATGCTCCAGTTTCGGATTGGCCAGCGCGACACGGAGTCAGGCGATACAGATTCGGGTGTCGCAGTTATTAATGGTTTCCGCGATATCATCGCCACGGCCGAAAATCTGGGGATACAGTCCCTGAAAACATTGATCAGTGCTGATGGAATCTCACTCGATGACGTTGAAAGTATATTCGGAACCGACATCACAGGAATCGGCGAAAGCTTTCTCGACGCTATCGAGAAACTATCTGGATTCCGAGCTGATTTCGGAGCAATCGCGGCGCGGATGAACCGAACTCTGAGTGCACTCGATGTAGCTACAGAGAACGTTTCAGCGGCGCAGAGCCGGATCAGGGACGTTGATTATGCCACTGAAATTTCGAACCTCACCCAGGCGAATATCCTCGTTCAGGCTGGCACGAGTTTACTCTCGCATGCAAATATTCCGGCTCAGCTGGTGTTGACCCTGATCCGGAATCTAGACTGATCAAACTTCGAAAGGCCAATCAGCAGACAGAGCAAATTTTCAGATCTGCTCGATGACCTTTCGGATTTCTTCGCGAATAACATCCTTCGCAAGATTGGGAGTTTCTCTCCTCAACCATTGCGCGCTCAAATCGCGAATCTCGGAAAGCATATTTTCCCGAAGCGAGATCTTGATGGATTGCAGTTCAGCACTCAACTGAGCCACAGCGCGCTGGCTCACTTCGTTCACCAGTGCCTGACGCAAGTCTGGCAAGGTTTCATTCAATGCTTGCCGAACCGCATTTGAGACGGCCGAAGCAACCGCATCCTCAACAATCTTTTCCACTTCATGACGTGACATGCCACTGTTCCCTACGCGAGTAGAGACCATAACGTCTTCCAGACTGAGCGGCTCAGAACTCCACGGCGCAGGTTCAATAATCCGCGACTGCTGATGAGTTGCTGCAGCAGCGGGACGCGGTGGTGGGCTCACAGGCGCCTCGAAGGCTGCTTTGCGCTGCGCCGGTGGTTCTGCAACATCGAATGCAGCAGCGCCACTCTCTTGCGAAGGTGCAGAAGGCTTTTTGAAAAAACTGAGATTCATGGTGATTTGAGGTTCATCGAGGGGTGCGGGTGGACGCGAGCTTGCCTGATTTGTTGCAGAGGCAGACTCCATCGGAACCGGAGTGATCGGCGGAATTGAAGGTGGCGGTGGAGGTGTAGCT
>JBILKQ010000152.1:0-6711 GCA_044376655.1 Silvanigrellaceae bacterium | reverse complement strand
AACGCCAAGTTTCTTAGCTTGAACAAACTTTGAAGAGCCAGATTCTTCGTTGCACACCAGATAATGTGTCTTTGAAGACACTGAAGAACCAACCTTTGCACCAATATGCTCAAGTTTTCTTACATATACTTCGCGAGGCTGCGAGAGCGCGCCGGTGATACAAATGTTCTTACCGAACAACGGATGCCCTTCGAACGAGGCACGCTCTTTGCGACTTGTGTCTTCAATCACCGTCACATACTTGAGCAAATCCTTGATCCAAGGCACGCGCATCTGCAAAGACTCCAAAAAATCGAGAGCAGATTTCTCGGCCCAACCCTTTTCCTGGGACAGCTCCTCGGAAGTGGCCGCAAGCACCTGTTCAAGAGTCCCAAAACGAGCAGCAACCTCTCGGCATTTTACAATTCCACCACGCTTCAATCCGAGTGAAGCAAGAAAAATTGCAAGCGGAATATTTTTCTTCGACTGGATCGCTGCAATCAGATTCTCAGCTGATTTCAACGCGAATCCCTCGAGTTGGATAACGTTCTCGACCTTGAGCGCGAAGAGATCAGCAGGTGCCTTCAATAGACCCGTTTCTCTGAGTTTTGCGATTGTCTTTTCAGATAGTCCGGTCATTTCGAGAGTCTGGACAAAATAAAGCAGACTCTCCTGATCCTTGGGTGCACAAGAGATATTTTGAGAACAGTACAGATCCGGACCAGAAGATGTCAGAGGATAACCACACGGACACGTTTGCGGAAATGCAAAATCTTTTTCGGCGGGTTTTTCAAGGCCAATAATTGAAGGGATCACTTCCCCACTTCGCGTAATTCGTACCAGCGCCCCGGGTGCATATCCACCGGAACGAATAAATTCCGCATTATGCAAAGTCGCATAAGAAATAACCGCTCCTGAGAGCTGGACCGGTTTGACCTGAGCGCGGAAGGTCATTTTGCCACTGCGTCCGATACTTGTCTCGATCTGCAGTATCTCAGTGATTGCCACTTCACTTTCCTGCTTGAACGCGATGCTTCCACGCGGATGATGACTTGTTGTACCCAAAGCCTCAAAAAGAATTTCATCATTCAGCCGCAAGACAAGTCCATCGATCTGATGGTCGCGATTCTGCTTAAATGCGGCAAGGCTGCGATCAGCAAGGCCATCGAGGGCCTCTGCACCAGAAATGAGTTGTGTTGTTCCCTCAGCAATTCCCGTATCAAATCCGAGCCGATCGAGCCATTTTAATTTTTCGTTGTACGTCTTTCCAATAACACGACCCAATTCTTCGGCATTGAGCAGAACATCTGCACTGCTGGCATCATCTTGTTTGCGGAAAGCAATGACATCATACGCTCTGAAATTCAAAACATTCAAAACATCGATGGCTTCGTCGACCTCTTTTCGACCGAATGTTCCCGGCACAGCATTGCGGTAACTGTCAAAACGCTCCGAAAAACGAGAAAACTCGCCTATTGGAAAATACATTTCACCACGAACCTCGAATCGTAGTGTTCTGCTCTGCTCCACCTGCAGATGCTTGGGAAGGCTCAAAACATGCATAACATGACAGGTTACATCCTCGCCTAATTGGCCATTTCCGCGAGTGCTCGCGCGAAACAATCGCCCTGAAAAATCATACTCGATCGACAAAGCCATTCCATCGACTTTGTCGCTGAGAACAATATCGCGACCCGCAGCAAAGGATTTGAGCTCGCCTGATTCGTAAGTTTTTGCGAGAGAGAGCATCGATGGACGATGCGGTACTTTTGCCGCACTGTCTTTCAATTTGTAGCCCACGAAACTGAGAGCCGGATGGCTTGGATCAAGTGCACGTAGATTGTTTTCGAGTGCGTCATAAGCCTCATCGCTGATCGCTGCGCGACCAAGATAATAGAGCTCTTTGTACAAGAGAATCTGCGAGGCTAGAGTTTCGATTTTGGTCTTTTGCTGGATGGATTGCTTAGGATTCATTGGGACGGTTCACTCCTCGTTGCCCACAGAGTGAACCGATTTCAGCCATACATCAACTGCCGGCTGGCTGGATCGCTGTTCAGTTTGAAGAACCAGAGAATTTTTCGGCATTCAGGACAATTCGGCGCTTTCTTCCCAACAATCCCAAAGAGCCGTGATCCCAGCCGGCGTATTGGAGTCTGGCTTTTGAGCCGTCCTGTACGATAATCTCTGCCCTCTTGTTGAATTTGATCTCGACCTTTCCGGCGTTGTGCTTACCTGCAAAAATCTTTTTACCGTCGGCAGTGATTTGAATTTCCAAAGGTTCAGACAAAGTCAAAACGGCCGCAGTTGCTCCGCTCATAGGTGTGGCATTTTGTGTTGCACCTTCGGTGACCACGGGCTGCTGCTCAGATTCAGCGGCGGCTACAGCCGCATCACGCACGCCCTCTTGGGGCGATACCGTACTTACCATCTTGTTGGCATCAGAATTCTCCACTGCCTGAGACTGGGGCTGAGTGGCCGCGGCCACTGCCTGCTCAGTTTCTTGGAGCACCGCGGCAGAGGGGTCAACAGCAGCAGGCTGGGCAACGTCCGAGGCGGGGTTGCCGGCCATCGTTCCTGACTCTGGATCGTCCTGAGATGCGGCTTGGCTCGTTCCCTGTGCAGCGTCAATCGAAGGTGTATCTGCAGTCTGGGTCTCTGGAGCTGAGGTTTCAGGCCGCATGAAGACCTGACCCACGACGAGGGCGACAACCGACGCAGCCACCAATCCAATGGCCCACCGAGTCGGCTGACCCAAGCCTTTATTAGTGCCGGCTTCGGTCTCGTTAAGAGGAAGAGGAGCATCCTGAGCAGCATGACTCTTGAGATATGCTTCTGCAGCATTCACACCAGGTGCCGTGGAAGGTGCAATATCAAGCGCGGAGGCAGAAGAAGAGACTTCGGAGACGTGCGATTGAGCAGCGTCTGCAACCGCTGCTGTGGCAGCGTGTTCAACCACGGAGATCATCTCTGTCACCTCTGCGGACTGTTCAACAGCCACAGCTTCATTCACAGCAGGCAGTTCAACTGTGGCAGCTTGCTCAACCACATTAGGTGCAGCTTCCACGACCGAAACTTGCTCAACCATAATGATAGGTGCGGGTACGGATGCGGACACCGCAACGGTAGGCTCTTTGCGCTCCTCAACACCGTTTTGGAGAACTGCTGAGTTCAGATTCGTGTTCTTGCCAGACTGCTGCGCAAAGACCTCGGGCAAAATAAGAGGCATCTCTTCATTTTGTTGACTTGTCTGTGTGCTGCGGGGTGCAGCTTTGGTCTCACCTTTATTTTTCCCGCTCTTCTTTTGGGATTTGCTCCGTCCCTGGTCATCACTGTGCACAGGCTCAACCCGCTGAGCAGGAGCCTCGACAGCTCGCCGTGGCTTGGGTGCCTCTTCGAACGTTTCCAGGGTGATTCCAAGAATGCTTGCAACATCGGGCGTCACAACATCGAGCGGCTCTTCTTCAGGATTCGACTCGATGCCCTTGAAGCCCGGAGTTGCCGTTACGGGCCGCTTCATTTCTGAAACGGGTGGCAGGTCGCCCAGTCGACTGGCTTTCTGCCCAGACGAAAGTGTGTTCGTGCGGGGTGGTACTTCGGTTACGCGTTGCGAATGCGAGCCCCCTCCAGAAACAGTACGGACCTGAACAGTATCGCGGTCCGCAGACGTATGCTCGCGTTTTTGGTTCACCTGATAGGGGGCCTGAGCATCTTGCTCAGCAGGCATCACTGAAGGATTTGCGGCTTGATCCAATTCAGGCACGGAAACGGACAACTCGCGCGCATAGATGCGCACAAGCCCACGGCCATTGAGACCCGGCGGCAGCTCATTCCACTGACCATCCTCAATAGCAACGAGATAATGCTCTCGCACTTTGATCTTTGCAGACAAAGCCGAGGTGCTCCGACCGATCGATTCACGGGCGCGGCGAAGACGATTTCCAACGAGTTGGGCGACGTCTGCCGATACTCCAAGAGCAGTGCGATTGCCTGAGGTTTCCATCTCGATTCCCATCACTTGGCGTTGACCTTTCAAATTATCGCGCGAGTTGCTGCCTGAGAGCGAGCGCTCGCTGTTCTATTGCCCCACCGGGCTTTAAACTGAAGAGACTTTCGAGTTGAGCCAGAGCTTTGCTTTTCTCACCCATCCGCGCAGAGACGTGGGCAAGTTCAATCAATGGCTCGGAACAGCCCGGGCAAAAATCCACAGCCCTCTGAAACGATGCCTGTGCTTCCCGAAGACGTCCAGCGCTCGTATGACATTTTCCTAGATTGAAGTACGGAGCAGAGTAGGTTGGATCGATCTCAAGTGCACTGTTGAAATACGTTATTGCTTTCTGACATTTCTTCTCTTGCAGATAACTTAAGCCAATATTCAGATGAACCTTTTCCATGTTCAGGTACTTATTGCGCTTAATAATCTCATCAAAAGCAACACGAGATTCTTGGAGCTTTCCAAGCAAAATAAGAGTGTAACCCATGTTCAAGCGTGCATCGTCATCATTACGATCCACCTTTAACGCCGTCTGGAAGCTCTTCAATGCAACGTTGGGGTTGTTGAGCCCGAGAAAAGAAATTCCCAACAGAGAATGCACCTCCGCTGCAGCATCCTCCTGTCGAGAGCGCGGAAGCAAGAACTGAACAGCCCGCTGATACTCGCCTTGGCCAACCAACTGCCTAGCCAACTCAAGGCTGGCCGTTTGATTGCGCGATTGTGGAGTGTCCTTTGGGGTGCTTGCACACCCTGTGAAAACAATCGCCAATAGAGTGAAGAATCCCAATTTCAAGATAGTCTCCATTCATCGACTATGAATGCATTCCACGCTCGCCCGAAAGAACCTGGCGCGGCTTACCTGCCACATCACTCGGTCCCACAAGGCCATCTTTAACCATTCTATCCATCAGGCGAGCTGCCCGGTTGTAACCAATCCTGAAATTGCGCTGCAGGCTTGATGTACTCACCGTTCCCGAGCTCACCGCGAAATCGACAGCACGGTCGTAGAGATCATTTTCATCCAACTGGTTTCCATCAACACCCAATTCGTCAATTTTATCGCCCTTTGCCCCGTCATTTTTTTGGCTTATTTGCTGAGCATTCCTCTGAACTGCAGCCATGGTCTCGTTGTCGTAGCGGGTTGGATACAACTGACGCAGCCGATCACTGAGCTGATTGATTTCTCGGTCACCAATATATGCGCCGTGCCCCCGAATGATTCTGTTCGTGCCTGGAGGCAGAAACAACATATCCCCGCGCCCAAGCAGTTTCTCTGCACCTACACTTTCAATGATCGTGCGGCTGTCGTGCTTAGAAGCAACCTGGAATGAAATACGGCAGGGAAGGTTGGCCTTGATGACACCCGTAATCACATCCACACTTGGACGCTGCGTCGCAAGAATCAAATGGATTCCCGCTGCACGCGCTTTCTGGGCGAGGCGCTGGATGGAATCCTCGATATCTTTCGGTGCGGTCATCATGAGATCACACAGCTCGTCAATCACAACCACGATGTAGGGCAGAACAGAGGGCGTCTCGCCTTCGAGCTGCTCAACCGTCAAACGATTGGCCTGCACCTCAGAGTTGAAGGCCGCAATATTCCGCACAGCGGCCTTTCGCATCAGCTGGTAGCGTCGCTCCATTTCATCGATAGCCCAGCGCAAAGCACCAGCCGCCTTTGATGGATCCGTAACCACAGGCATAAGCAGGTGCCCAATGCCATCATAGTTGGAAAGCTCTAACATTTTTGGGTCAACAAGAATGAATCGCACTTGCTCAGGCGTGCGTGACATCATCAAGCTCAACAGGGTCACGTTGATGCCCACAGACTTTCCGGAGCCGGTTGCACCAGCAATCAACAGATGGGGCATGGTGCTTAGGTCTGCGACCAATGCAGAGCCATCGACATTCTTTCCAAGAGCCATAGGCAGCGGAGCAGCTAGCTCACGCAACGAACTGCTCTCCATGACATCCCGCAGCGCAACGGTCTCACGGATAGGTGCTGGCACTTCAATACCAATGGTACTTTTGCCGGGCTGCGGAGCCATCAACACACTTTGAGCCTTTAGCCCCAGTGCCAGGTCATCCTGCAGCGACAACACCTTGGTGACCTTGATCCCCTCTGCCGGCTCGAATTCATGAACATTAACCACAGGCCCCGGCTGGCTTTTGACAACCCGGCCGGTCACTCCGAATGTTCCCAATTTCGTGGCCAAAAGATGAGCCTGGCTTTCAAGACTTTTCTGCACTGTCATCGGATCGCCCTGTGCGGACTGACCTGCCAGAAGCATCTCAAGAAGCTCGAAATAGGTTTCCTTTGAAACCGCATCAGGTGCCGCAACCAAACCCATTCCAGAGGCCCGTTGTGGTACGCGCGCCAGAGCACTCGCTTGGACAGAAGCAGCAGAGGCCATGGCAGTCTTTTCCGCGCTAAGCGTAGTTCTTTGAGGTTCACCGCGTGTCATGCGTGCGCTGGAGGGCTCATTCACGCCGCGCTTGTCCTTTTCTTCAAAGGACGATTCACGCGGCATTGCTGTCGCAACCATCACAGTTGTGTCATCTGCATCGACGACAGCAGTGCGATTTAATTCGACACGCTCGGGCTCCTTGGAGCCTTCCTTCTTGCTCTTGTCTTCTACCTCGGCGGCGATCTCGCGCAGTCTGCTCCATGGCAACCTGCTCACCATCCAGACAACCGAGGTCACAGGGTTCACACCAAGGCAGAGCGGCAAGCTCGCCAG
>JBILKQ010000151.1:0-6727 GCA_044376655.1 Silvanigrellaceae bacterium | reverse complement strand
AATTGTTCCCGCAACCGTTGCGAAATCGTGATCGAATTTCATCTCAATTACGGAAGGGACCCGAGATCCGAACGACTGGCGACTTACAAGGTTTTGTGGCTCACCTTGAAAGGAAACATTTTGAAAGACCATGGGCGGAAGTGTTGGATGAGTGATGGCGGCAACAATACCGAGATCTCCGCTGCTCGAGAATAGAATCAACTTGAGTTTGTCGAGCTCCTCTTGCAGTGGACCCTCTATGGCCGTGAGCTTGAAGGCGCCTTCCCAGCCATTAAAGACTTCTAGGAGTTGGGTGGAAAGTGAGCTTGCCAAAGAAAGAGCATGGCGTGAGATATACTCTGCATCTCCGTTGCGGCGGCTTGTTTTTTCTGCAGCTTCAGCGAAACAGACAAGATTTCGGATTATCTCCTCACTTCTGAATTCACCTACTCTCCGCAAAAAGTAGTCCAGGGCTGCATAGCGTTGCCCTTCACTCGCCAATTCTGTGTATGCATTTCTGAGCCTTTCGCAGTCACGCCAGACCCACTGGACCAACGCAAACAGCATCTGATCTTTCAACGTTTTAGCCTCGCGCAGAACATAGTCATCGTCGTTCAATCGTGCTGTGAGTTCAACAGCGCCTTTGGCGAAGCCAAGCAGGTTATTTAGTTTATTCTCTTCTTTCTCTTTGCCATGAGCCGCACGGAGTTTGGAAATGAATTGAAACCTGTAGGCCTGGCCCTTTTGCTCCAGATTCCTGAGTTCAGAATCAATGTCGCAAATCGGCAGTTCGCAACCCCAGCCCTCTTGGAACGGATTCACACCTGCGAAGAGAGCGATTGCTGTAAAGACAACTCTGTGCCACTTCTGGTCGTGTCGGTTGCCTCTCTTTGTTTGAATGAATTTTACCATGCTCTCCTCCGGGCAAAATCGCCAGTCGGGAGATTCGCTCAAAGGCAACTCGATTGTCTTCTCTCAATTATTGCTTCTGGAAAATCATCTCCGGAGTGCCTGCGTTGAAACTCACCACAGAAATTTGAGCAAACGCTGTTTTTAAGCGGAATGCGAGGAATGGTTTATTAAGGGGGGCAGCCCGAGAGGTCGAAGTTGTGCTGGCAGCTGGCCGCGCACAGCATTACAGACGTTGTGGGCTGGTGATCCCTGGATCTTCGCAGTATTTACATCAACCGTAACCCAACTCATGCAAACGGCAGCTGCCAATCTGTCAGCATGAGTTTTCGCTCTTAGGGTAATAGCGCAATCCAATACAACTTACGCCTCAGCGACGAGAGCATGGTTAGAGTTCAGCGTCACTCCATATTGGTTTGTATGGGCTGTTTGGATTGCCACGTCAGAAAAAAAATCACCCTGCAGGCTAACGCGCACTCGCAGGGCCTTCCATAAGAACCACTTTGCTTGAAGGACTCGGCTAACCTATCCGTTTTATAAGGATGAATCTGCACGAGGATTCATATAGCCCCCGTCTCGTTCAGCCCGATGCTCACATGTGGAACCGACCACAGGGATATCAGACTTTCAGATTTGGAGAGAGAGGCAGTGTCTTTTGAACTCGTCTCCCTGTTCGGATAAGCTCGGTGCGCTCCACATGTACTGAAGTTTTTTTATAAATCGCAGGAAAAGTTTATTTTTTTTCAATTCATTTCGTCGTTCGAAGCTGAGACATTGCCGTAAAATTTCGCTCCGCCGGTGTTCTCTTGAATTTCAATTTATAAGCGAGAAGAAAAATTGATCGTATCTTTATTCGTTCGGACAAAACGAATTTTATAATCTACGTAAATATATATTACACGAATATGAATTAACAAATTTGCATGTCTGATAGGCAATTAAAGATTTTTCCCGTTTTTGACGAACGTGGCAGATGTCTTTTTTTCTTGAAAGGAGTGCGCGCCTTGAGGATGTCGATCTTATCGATTTTCGCTTTCGTAGCTGTTCAGATGGGTGGGTGTGGTGATCTTAATGAGAATAAAATTCAACAAGAATCATCTGAAATCTTGAGCGCAGGTGGCGTTTTATCAAATGACCCTGAGGCTTTTGGTCTTACCCAGGCACAATGTACGACAGCTTTGGTGAATACAGTGACTGTTTCTCCTCGAGGCCAACTTTATATCGACTCAGAGGCCGTTCGGAACGACATTCGAGCTAGGAATACGTTGAGTTCAACAACAGATGTCGCAGGTGTGTGGAGTTTTGCCTTTGCAATGCGGGAGATACTTGAATTGCCAATACCAAGCTCAACGACGCGATTAACGCAAGCACAGATAGATGCTGAACACCTTTCAGTTGAGTCTTTTATTGCACGATTTGGATCGATTAATGTGAATGGTATTACGTCGGGCGCGAGAATCGAGACTCAGGCAAAGCTCAGGTTGCATTGGGGTAAAAGGAGCGGAAAGTTATGGTGGGGTGGAGCGCCATTTCAGCTGGTTGCAATAGTTAATCGTATGGATCTGGTGAAGTTCACTGCATCAGGAGCGGTGGATGGCACCACAGCGGGTGAGGGTCGACTTGTGTACGGATTCACAGGTCCCGGTGCCATGACTACAATTCTTGAATACAACCTGCCCGTTGGTTCTGCTGCAAGTCCATCAAACATGACTCAGGGGCAATGGACCAATCTGTGGCATGCTCTGAAAGGTCATCTCGTCGATACAAACGCAGCCAGGGCGGGTGTTCAGCCGATCCAGGAGCTTAGTTCTTTGCCGTCCTTCAGCAACCAGGCTAACTATCTCAGCGCGTTGCAGCGAGTCACTGACAATTTTGTGTTGCGGAGAAGTCAAAAACAAGGGACGCGCACGCAGGCGGCGATCGCACAGATCCGAACGAATGAATTTTTGAGCGGGCCATGGGAACTGAGAGAGATTGGAAGGGTTCGGGATGCGGCAGGGCGTGCAGTATTAAAGTCTATCACTGTGAAAAACAGCCTTGCACCGGTTCAGCCCTCCAATGTGAACGTGCGTTCAAGCCCTGAGCTTGGAGCTTGGATAGATTCTAATATTACCTGCAGCGACTCGAGGAACATAAGCACCTGTCGATTCAGTGCTCCCTCACGCATGATGAGCGATACTATCTCTCAGGGCGCTTCGGTGTTTCGGGTGGGTGGCGCAGCGCCTGCTGATTTCAGACCTTGGTTTCAATCTAATCCTAACAACATCAAGCGGCGCTTTTTCGCGCTTGAGTCCTGTGATGGTTGTCACCAATCAGAAACGGGCGTTTTCTTTACACACACAGATCCGAGGAACGGAGCACCATCTGCCTTCTTGTTGCAAAACATAAGGGTGGGAGGCTTTTTTGATCAGCAGGCTGACCTAAGCCGAAGACTCAGCAACTTCCGAAATCTTGTTTGCTTGGCCGCGACGAGCACAGCGTTGAGTTTGTCGGCTGGGGGTCCTGTTGCCCCGCTTGACCGAAGAATTGACTTCAGCTCCAGTGTTCACTGATTCATAGATTTGACCATCAAAGTGGCTGAAGTTTAAATCGGAGAGGGCGCACGATCGCTCCCTCTCCTCTTGTTTCGACCGAGCAGAGTTCTTATTTCCCATCCATTGGGTCGCACGATGGGCTTTCAACTTCCACTGCTGCTCCAGTGTCGTCGGTGCAGCTCAGTGCGCCGGAATCAGCCACACAAGATACACTCTTCACAAGTGCTCCCGCTGCGTCTGAATATTTGGCCGTGAAGGAACCTGATTGTGCTTCGCAGGATTCCCCTTCCCCGGACATCAATAGATTAGAGAAGCTCAATTCAACCTTCGCACCATCGGCGGAGGTGCTTGCGCGCACTCCCGAAACTATCTCTCGCGAAATAAGTTGTTTAGTGCTCAGGTTCCTACGCACTTTTATTGCGAGCGGAGCACCCACGGTCTCACTTGTGATTAAGCCAGACCTCTCTTGGCTGTTTTTGTCTACAAATTTGAATGAACGCGATACTCTTCCAGAGATACTCTTTTCTTGAATTGAAACTCCTGCGGCCGAATCTTCGCTATAGCTGACAAGTGCCACATTTCTTTCGCCAACCATATTGAACGAACGCGATCTGGAAATGGTGGTGTTCTTCGCGGAATTGGTTTGCGACATAGTTTGTTGGCGTTCCTGTTCGACTTTCACGGTGAGTGAGTATCCTGAAAGAGCTCCTTTCCAGTTAATCTGTGCTCGTTCGCCATTCACGCAGCTCACAGCTCCTGCACTGTTCTTCCACAAGCGAGTTTCAAGCATCTTTCCGGAGATTCTGTTGGTTCGGCTGACCTTTACGCCAGAATTGCTTTTTTCCATCTCAATTTCTGAGTTTATGGTAACAAGTGCAGAACCATCGCTCTGCTGAACGCACGTTCGGGTCAGGGATTTCACCGGATCGCCTGCAGCATTGAGGTCCAAAGCAAGCCCAAGCCCGCTAGCGCCATCAACATCGCCATTGCTTGCAGCGTTGATAGCCTCACTTGTTGCCTGCACGGTGAGCTCTGCTCGCAGATCTGATTGGTCTACGGAAGTAGAGGGTTTTTTATCTTTGGCACCGCAAGCAGAAGCCGCAGTAGCAACGGAAATAATTGCAAAAAGCGCATAGGATTTCATGATCGGCTCCTTACCTGTTAGATTCTGACGAGAAGACTCAAATTCTTTAGCCTTCCTATGTAATGTTTCGGCCTATTTTTATTGCAAATGAGTTTTTTATTTTTTATCCATTTAAGTTAGATATTTAAATTTTTATTTCGATTTATTCGAGCGCTATTTTGCACATTCTGCAAATCCATCTGAAATTTGACCCAAGCGTCTTTGGCCTCCCATGCCACATGTTAGCCTCAGTTGAGTTCAATCTTTTTTGTTGATGTGGATGTGGAGTTGCAGATGCTGTACTTGTATCGACTGCTTCTTTTGTGTCTGTGCTTCTCTTCAATACACGCCTGGGCCGATTGCCGTGACCTCGGTATTCTTGTTCTGCGCAGCTCTGCTGTCTCGAAATCAGTTTATCAGCCTTACCTCGAAAATGATTGTGTACGTGAAGCAAATCTGAGTTTTGCAGAGGTCGACTACAACCCCCTCACTGCAAATCAACTTCGAGACCTTCGCATGATCCAGGCTGTTGCCGAGGAGGCTGCAAAGGCCTCGTCTCGCGGTTTGATTGTTTTTGCTTACAGTGAGGCTGGAAAGTTTGCCGCAAAGCTCGCAAGCCTTAATTCACACGTGAAAGCATTATTTCTTATGGATCCGGTTGATGGCACGCCGCCGTTTTCCTCACCACGGCGATTCCCAATTTTTCTCGATGAGAAGTTCCCTGTTTTGAAGATTCCAACCACTGTTCTGGAAAGTGAATTGGGTTCCAAATTCAAGAGATTTGGCTATTCCTGTGTCCCCGAAGATATGGGGCCGAAACGATTTTACCGCCACGTTGAAAGTTCATACCTCAACAAGGTTGTTCTTGAGGGCCTTGGTCATTCTGATTTTCTGAGGCGAGAAAAAACATCGTTGGTGGAACTTGTCTGTGGGAAGGGGGTTGTGCCACACGACGAAGCCTTGGCTAGAATTCTTGAGCACTGGCGGGCCTTTCTCGTGCTAACTGCACAGCAGCTGTAATCTGGCATTGTAGAAAATTCCGACAGTCTTGGGCCTATGATCATTGGTGAATTTTTCAAGTTCTCGTAAATGCGAAGTAAAATCGTGTTCTCTTTGGGCATGCAACTTGCTGTCCTGCTTCGTGGCTGCGTCGGACACAAGGGAGGTCTGCGCCATGGTGGGATCAGAGAAAAAATATGCCTGGGTGACCTCGGCGTTGTCATCGCTGCTGTTGGCTGCCTGTGGGCAGAAGAGTGCAGATGAGGCCTCCATAGCCTCGCTCACTTCTAAGCAAAAACAAACGAGCAGTGAGCTGATTGAAACCCACTGCATCAGCAAACACATTCGCGAGGCTATCGCTCTCAACGAGGCTCGCCTCCCTCTCTATTCGGCTCTCTCAGGTGGACGTTCCAAGCCCATCTCTGACTCACTCATCAAGCTCGAGAAGCTTGTTCTTGCTACATTGCCTACAATTGAAAAGCCCGCAGAGGCGTATCAGAAGGCTGGAATTCCACTTTTCTGTCTTGATGTCGTGCCAATGAAGGACACCGCTGAGTTCACCAAGGAGATGGTGAAACCCCTGAGTCCATTCAAGCCCTTCAATGGTTTGACTTGGTCTTTGGCACTTGGGCAATCGCTCTTCAACCCAGATGAAAAAGTACTTGAGAATAAGCTCGAGCAGGCCTTGGCTATTTTAAATCAAAATCAGAGTTTCAATTGCATGACACGTCATATGATTGAGTCTATTTTACGTTCCGTTCGCCTTGCTCCAGTTTATCGCCAAATGAGCGCCGAGAGAGGGATGCGCGACCCAAGTCATCTCATTAAATCTCTGGTACACACACAGGTCTTAGCTTTGGGTATTGTTGCTCATCTCGACGAACAAGCTGCTGTTCTGAACGCGGAGGGCATTCCCATTATTTGCAGAGACGTTCCCTACATTGAAACCAAACTCGAAAAGATTTTAAAGTGATCTTTGCACACAAAGTTTAAGCGGCTTCAAGATGTGCCCCAATTTAGAAGCCAATCATTTTTTTGGAAAGAATTAAGATCTGATACTGTGGTGAATTGCCACCGTAGGTAGCACGCCACAGGGTGTCCCAATCTCCAATCGATTGAAATTTTTGAGGCCAATTTTGATTGTTGATGTGAACAAATTGGCCCTTGATTTTGGCTATTAATG
>JBILKQ010000149.1:0-6861 GCA_044376655.1 Silvanigrellaceae bacterium | reverse complement strand
GGAAAGGTCGTCTGGATTGTTGACCCCATCGATGGCACGACCAATTTCTCCAAAGGCAATATTTATTACTGTATTTCGGTCGCTTGCGGTGTAATCGCGGGCGGCCGCTTTCGGCCCGAACGGGTTGCTATCTTTCATCCCGGAACGGGTGACCTGTATTGCGCAGGACGTGGTCAGGGTGCCACAGTCAATGGGATCAAAATGAATGTTGCGGCGGGTTCTGATCCACGGCGCTGGAGTTTAGCGACTGGCTTCAGCTCCAGCAAAGGGGAAGCTTTGAGGGGTGTGGTCGAGTGCATTGAAAGAATGCAGAATCGCATTCTGGGGATGCGTATCAATGGAGCGGCTGCTTTGGATCTGGCACTGACTGCACGTGGTGTCTTCAATGGATTCTTCGAGTCGCGGCTCTCGCCCTGGGACATGGCTGCCGGCGCATTGCTTGTGGAAGAGGCTGGAGGAATGGTTCTGAACTATGAAGGCCAGCCGTTCGATGTTTTGCAGGACAAAAACATCGTAGCTGGCCCAGTGCATGTCGTGCGCGACATGCTCGATATGATTTCAGCGGTTCGCAGCGACCTCAAAAGTACCGCTTGGCCATAACATCCAGGCTGAGAGGCTTGAGTTTGCTGGCTTGTCCGGCCTGTCCGAATTGAACCATGCGCTCAGCGACGATTTTCTGCATCGCGGCCCGAGCAGGCGCCATGTACTTGCGCAGGTCAAATTCGGATGGATTTTCTTTGAAGATCTTGCGGATCGCCACCGACATTGCGAGGCGGTTGTCCGTGTCAACATTGATTTTGCGAACACCGTTGCGGATGCCTTCTTGAATTTCCGAAACGGGCACGCCCCAAGTGGTTTTCATTTCACCACCGTATTTGCGGAATTCATCTTGGAGATCTTGCGGAACGGAGCTTGCACCATGCATCACAAGGTGGGTGTTCGGGCATTTCTTATGGATGGCTTTGATCCGGTCGATGTTGAGGATGTTGCCGTCTGGTTTGCGTGTGAACTTGTACGCGCCATGGCTCGTACCAATTGCGATGGCCAGCGCGTCGACCTTCGTTTCCTCAACAAAACGCGCAGCTTCATCAGGATCGGTCAGAAGCTGGTCGTGTGAGAGTTTTCCTTCAAATCCATGGCCGTCTTCCTTTTCACCTTCGCCCGTTTCAAGCGATCCCAAACACCCGAGTTCGCCCTCAACGCTCACACCCATGGCGTGTGCGCATTTCACGACTTCACGCGTGATTGCTGCATTGTATTCATAAGTCGCAGGAGTCTTAGCATCTTCCATAAGCGAGCCGTCCATCATCACGCTGGTAAAACCGTTGCGGATGGCAGAGAGGCATGTGGCCAGTGAATTGCCATGATCCTGGTGAACGCAAACCGGGATTTCAGGATAGAGCTCAACCGCCGCAAACATCAGGTGACGCAAAAAGACATCGTTTGTGTATGAACGTGCCCCACGGCTGGCTTGAATGATCACGGGGCTGTTGGTTTCCTTGGCAGCTTCCATGATGGCCTGAATTTGTTCGAGATTGTTCACATTGAAGGCAGCAACGCCGTAGGTGTTTTCAGCGGCGTGATCGAGGAGCTGGCGAAGAGAGATCAGAGCCATGTAGGCCTCCTTATGGGGGATTGCCAAAATCAACGGCCCCTACATAGCATTCCCAAACCCGAGCTGGCAAAAGAGTGGGGTAGCGATGTCGAGGGAAAACGGCCATGACAAGTCCGAAACAAAACGAACTGCGCAAGTTTGAACTAGGTGAGGCCCAGGAAACCTACAGATGTCCGATCTTTAAGGTGGAGTCGCGTGAGGCTCTGAGTCTGGATGGGCTACACAGGCAGCCGATGTACACAATACAGTGTGCGCAGTGGGTTAATGTTGTTCCCATTACAGCAGACGGCCATGTTGTCCTTATTGAGCAGCACCGTATCGGAACAAACAGCATCACTCTGGAAACCCCAGGTGGGGCTGTCGATCCGGGTGAAAAAGACCTGACAATGGCTGCTTTGCGGGAGCTGGAGGAGGAGACCGGTCTAACCTCTCAGCGTGTGTTGTCATTGCCTGGCTTTGCACCTAACCCAGCAATTCAGGGCAACCGGATCACCTATTTCATCGCTTTCGATTGTCAGCCTTTGGCAAAACCTCGCGATCATGCGGATCCCTTTGAACAAATCCAGGTGCGGATGGTTCCTATTGATGAAGCCCTCATGATGGCACGTTCAGGCCAAATTCAACATGCCTTGGCTGCTCTTGCTCTGCTTGTGGCTGAACCCTATTTGACCGCGCGCCTGCGGGATAGAAGATAAAGGCAACGCGTGTTGCAAGTGTTCTAGAGACGTTCGGAGGGCGGAAGGGTGGCCTCGAGCGAGTCTGCAATGTCACCAATCGACAACCGTGCACCAACCAGCAGAGTGTCTATTCCCAACTGATGCGCGGGCAAGTCGTAGAACGGGTCGTTGCCAATCATGACTGTAGACTCTGGTGCTCCGCCAATCTTACGGAGAGTTTCTTCGAAAAATGCAGTGTGTGGTTTGGTTGACTTCATGACGTCCCATGAGGTCACGAGATCAAAATCGTGGAGATAAAGATCGGAGGCCTTGAGGCGGAGTTCGATTTCCCGTCGACCAAAAATAGCATTGGTTGCAAGAGTGACGTGTCGCCCTGTCGCGTGCAGCAGATCGAGAAGCCTGCGCGCATGTGGTTCGGAGTGTAGAAAAAGGCAAATGAAGGGGTAGTCGGAGTCGAAAAAGCGTCCGGCAAATCTCTCAAGTTTTTGCCGTGTGACGTTCAATTCTTGTGACAGTGTTTCAAAAAACGCATCTTCATTGTTTGCAAATGAGTGGTCGGACAGGACGGTCTGGATAGTTTTGTTCACCGCCTTGTAGAGGTCCTTATATGAAGCAAGCGCGCTCAGTCGCAAAAAAGCGAAAACGGCAAAAAGATTGTGAAAGGCTGCACCAGGTTGCCCAATGAGGGTGCCATCCATGTCGATGAGAATATGGGTTTTGCCCGTCCACCATTCAGGAGCCAGACTGACTCGGCTCCGGATGTTCTTAAGTTGGGCAATATTCTGCTTCGTGTTGTTGCGTCCTGATTTACGACTGCGCAGTGCCATGGGGCTCTCCTCGAGAGCCCCATAGTCGCACAGAAACTGCGATTTAACCACAGTTGCGATGTGAGTTAGCAGGCAAGATTGACGGGGGAACCGACGCGGTATGCTCCCACGGTGCAGTAGATTTCCTCAATCAGCTTTTGCTCAAGCATGTTGGTCGGAGCAAGATTATAAAGCCGGAGGATATTTTCCCCCTCGCTCCCTGAAAGACGGCCAGCACGTTCAAGCCCCTTGATGAGGAAATACAGACTCTGGATGGAGCCATTTTCCGCAATGCAGGTCTGCATCTTCTCAATACCTGCCTTGATGTTGCCTTGGGCCAAGATCAGGTAGCCGTGCAGCACCCCTGTGTCCGACGGAACCTTTTGCGATCCATCGTAGATATCCAGGGCAGCCTCAAGCAGGCTCTGTGCTTTGCGGAAATTTGTGCCGTTGAGGGCTAATTTCAGCGCTTCAAGTTCAAAGAGCTTAGAGCGTACCAGACGATCCTCAACTCCCGCCTTGACCGCAATGTCGAGCCATTCATCGACAAGAGGCCACTCCATCGCCTGGCTGTACATACGCGCTATGCACATTGCCAGATGCGAGAAAGTCCATTTCTTGTCGCCTGTCTGCAGCAACAGAAGTGTCTGCTGCGCTGCAAGACGTGACTGATAGCTCGCTCCTACTTTACTGAAGTATTCGAGCACATTTTCATTTTTCTCTTGGCGCATGAACAGGATTTTTCCAAGAATGAAGGCATACTCGGAAAGCCCGGCTTGAAGTGCCTTGCGTCCATGCTCGAGAATCTGATTGATAACGTCTTCGGAGAGCGTGTTTTGTGTTGAAGATAGGTGTTCGTCCAACACAGCGAAGGCCCAGTCGCCATAGTTTGGCTCATTGGCCTTGATGGCAGCAGGAATAGCCAATTTCAAAGCCACAATCAGGTACTGGCTGTTCCATGGGTTTGTCTTCAGAGAGCGATCAATTTCCTGTTTTGCCTCTTCAGTCTCGCCGATAGCGAGCAGCGCGCTCGCACGCACCCAATGCAGTTCGCTGCGTTGCTGCGGAGTTAGATTGGGTATTTCATTGGTCTTGCGTGAGATCTCCTGGGCAGAAAAATACTCTTTCGTTTTAATCAGGAAATTCAAATAACGCAGAACTGATTCAACATTGAGTGAATCAAGTTCGTACATCATCGAAAAGTGATGTTTTGCACGTTCAGTGACGCCCAGACGAGACAGCATTTCGCTCATATAGAAGTGGATTTCTGCATCGTCGTTGGTTTCTTGCAGCGCTTCTTGCATCAGTTGCAGAGCGACTGCTGCTTGGTTGCGGCTGAGAGCGTCTCTGATTCTGTTTTTGCGCTCCATATAGGGACGAATGGCCACCGATGAAAGAGTGAGCTCACAGAGCAACTGGCAAAAACGAATTTCGGCGTTTCCTGAGTGGTTGAGATAGGTGGTTTTCAGACATTCCTTAAGCGAGAGCGATGCATAGTGAGCAACACAATGGGCTGCAGTCTTGCTTGCCAGGTCGAGTGGGGTGTCTTTGGCGATCAGCACTGAGTAAAAACAGAGCCGTGCAAGATTTGGTAGACCGTATTCTTCTGCAATCTGTCCAATGAACGCTATCTGTGCAGAACTTTTTGGTGCTTTCTTGCAAGCAATGGCAATGTTTTCTGCTTCGCGTCGGCACGCCTCTGCTGCCGATGAGTTAGCGTCTTGCTTGTAGGCGTTCATAGCGCCCAAGAGGCAAAGAATTTCAATTTCAGGTGGTACCTCGCCACGCTGACGCTGCATCCAGTCGGCCAGTGTGCGGAGTCCCGCAATTGCGTGGGCCGTTTCGCGCTTCTCGAGAAAGTGCTTGTAGAGCTGGATGTGTGTTTCGTAGGTACCGTGCACCAGAAACTTATCGAGTTGTTCAAATTTCTCGGCGTAATCCACGCTGCTCTCTGGTAGTGCGCCGATTTGCTGCAACTCTGCCATGGTGGCAAGCACAGCCAGTGAACCTGGATTCAATTGATATGCGCGTGTCCAAGCGTCAACAGCCTCCTGAAGATGACCAGTCAACTCAAGCGCGCAACCAAGTACAAACCACGAAGCTGAGCTGTTGGGTTGTTTGTCTTTGAGCTTGAGTGCATCCGTAAGCAATGGATGCTGTGTCTTGCCGCTCTGAGCAGTCTTTGTGTTGGGCAATTCGTCATGAGACTCTGACATCGGAATATCTTCGACATCAGCGGATGCCTCGGGCAATCTCGGATTACCTGAAGGAAAAAGGTCATCCGGAAAAGAGGGCGAGCGTTCAACACGCCAGCCGCGGGAAGAAGGGATTGCTGGCAGGCTTCGGCTGGATTCCCATCGCGATAGCAGCTGCTGTGTTGCTTCATCGCGATTGAGCGTGCGCTTCTCGGCGAACACCTCTGCTTCGCCGTCAAGGGCAACAACATCTTTGATTCGATTGCGGAGATTTTCGGGTGAGAAATCCCGGACGTCTTTGTGGCTGGGACTTTCATCGGTCATCAACTCTTCTTGGCGAATCTGTGACAGCAGCCAAGCTGCCTCAAGCGAAAAATGCTCGGGATTTAATGCACGAAGACGTTTGTATTCTTCGATGATCTCGGAGAGAATTTCAGTACGACATGCGACTTCAATTCTCCTGAAGTGGATTTCAGGATCGTTCCAGAACAGGCTCGCGAGTTGCGCAAGCTGGCGGCTTGCGGCTTCGAAGTCCTGAACGAAAATGAGCTTATTGACTTCGGCGAAAAGCGTGGCTTTGTAGGCCACTTTGGAAACGTATCGCCGATACAACGCCAGCCTTTTGAGGCGGTGTGGGGCACCGCCGCGTGAGGCTTGGTTGCGGGCGCTGTGTTGTCCAGACTTCGTCCGTGAGCGTCTTGACACCATGTGAGATCTCCAATTGAGAGAACATCATCCGTCTCATTTCATCGGAGTCTCGGTAGGGAACTGAAGGCAAAATATTCTCATTTTACTTGGTATATTTGCAATACTCTGGATAAATCTTTAGGATATTGGGTGACTCTGGTTTAGTAGGTTGTCTTGCTCCCGACAAAAAAATAGCCTGCCACAAAAGCGAAAACGATAAATAAAAACAGAAAAAAGAATTCTCTCTTCACACCAAAAATGAAATTTTGTTCGTCTTTTCCGTGCAGAAGCTGCTCGAGTTCCTTCGGCGCAGCCGAGGGCGGGGGAGCTTCGAATTGATGTGCGCTGACAGGCTGCGATTTGTCCACGGCCGAGGTTCTGGCCGTCGCAGCAACGGCTGATGCTGGTGCGGCTGCTTGGCTGACCGGGGCTGCGACCCGGCTTGCCATTGGTGCTGCCACTGCAGATTTTGGCGGGGGCTCAGCCGCTGCGGGTTTTGGTGCAGGCTCAGCCGCCGCAGATTTTGGTGCAGGGGGCGCTGAGGGTTTGGGTGGCGTCGAAGCAACGGGCTGCTGCGGTGGTACCGAAGGCAGCGGCGGCTTTGGGACAACCGGTGGAGCCGGCAGTTTTGGAGCAGCAGCCTGCGGTGCAGCCTGAGCTGCAGGTGGTGCAGGTGGTGCCGGGGGCGCTTGTGGCGCCGGAGGTACGGGAGGTGGTGGTGGTTTTGGAGCATCAGCCTGCTGTGCAGCCTGAGCTGCAGGTGGTGCAGGTGGTGCCGGGGGCGCTGGTGGTGCCGGAGGTACGGGAGGTGGTGGTGGTTTTGGTGCAGCAGCCTGCGGTGCAGCCTGAGCTGCAGGTGGTGCAGGGGGCGCAGGGGGCGC
>JBILKQ010000050.1:0-19550 GCA_044376655.1 Silvanigrellaceae bacterium | reverse complement strand
GCCTCTGAAATCAAGGGGCCCATCATAAACAAATTCAAACTTTCCAACCACCCGGAGAAGTTTATACAACTGCCCTACTCTCACCAGCACGGCTGTTCGATTCGCAGCAAGAACTTGTGGCTCGCCGCCAAATTGAATTTCAGCGCGCGTCACCACCTCTCCACCATCATCTTTGGTAAACACATGCGCAGCCTTGCTCGCAGTTAAAGCCCAATACTCATCTCTACCAAAGGGGTATATTTTTGCCTCATTGTCGGCGGTTTCAAGCGTGGGGGTGAGTAAAGCAGGAGCACCAGATTCCTGCTCTAGGTCGAGCGCAATGCTGCTCTTGTTGCTTAAAAAAACTAGTCCTTTGTTTCTCGACGTATAGCCAACCGCCACGACATCAGCTTCTAGGCTTACGCTTCCAAGACTCAGTTCCTTGAATGCTATTTCCCCAACACCTGATGCTGGCAGTACGGAAGTTGGGCCCGCCGCAGTACTCACCTTCAGAGCATTCGAACATGCGGGTAGCGCTCCAATTGCTGCAATAGAGCCGATCAAAGAAACCGCGGCTGCAACGTGTGTCCAGGGGCGGAGCCGACCGTTGTTGCGAGAAAAGTTCATGCTTTTTCGCATGGAAGCCCTCTATCTTTTACAAGCGATATCGGCACTTGCCAGGAAAAAATTGAGTTGTTTTGCGCAAAAAGCGGGCCGACGTGCCCGCTTTGGAGTGAGAGATTTGGTTTTAGCGGGGCTTCACTGCGGCCTGTGCCTGTTGGTACATCGCATTCAGCTCCGGCTGGAGCGTTGGACTCGGCACACCATCGGGGCGCGGGTTATTCACCACATCCTGCCAAGCTGTGTACAGGGTGGTCAGCAATCGCTCTACGACCTCAAGCTCTTCGACCCGGTTGTTCATGTTGGCTTCAATCAATTTGTCCATCATGAACATGTAGAGGTTTTCCAGGTCAGCGGCGATCTGCCCACCCTTCTCATGGTCAAGCGTGTTCATCAGCTCCGAGATAATCGCGAGTGTTTTGCTGATGTACTTGCCTTTCTCACCAACATTTTTCTCACGCATGCGGAGAATAGCCAGCTTCGTAAACTTGATGGCGCCCTCGTAGAGCATCAACAAAATTTTCTCAGGTTTGGCAGTTGTCACCTGAGTTTTCTGATACGCTCGATACGGGTTATTCTGCATAAAGCTTACTCTCCCTGCACTTGCCGATCCACTACAACTGGCTCATCAGCTCAGCCCTGGCATTGGACCCGATTGAACTCCCAGACGAGCCGCTAATGCTTGCCCCTGTGAGTTCATTCCGTTGATCAGTCCTTCCAAAGCCGCAAACTTTCGCTTGATACCCTCTGCACGCTGCGATGCTGCGCGCTCCTTTCGGACGATATCGTCATCGAATGACTCCAGTGTGCGTTTGTATTCACGCTCCTTGGAGGCCAACACACCGAACTGCTGGTTTTGAGCATTTCGGACTGTGTCGCTCATTCGAGTGCCAAAGCCTGCCCCTCTGTCAGACTGAACAAAGAGCTCAGCAACACCTTCGTAGTCTTCGGACAATGCTTGCTTCACTTTAGCTGCGTCAATTTTCAGTGATCCTGTTTTGGGATCTGTCGTGATTCCAATTTGAGCGAGGTTCCGATATTTGCCGTTTCCTTGGTATTGTAGCGCCGACTGCAAGTTCCGCTGCAGTTGTTTCAGTGTTGAATCCTTGGACAAAGTGCCCGCTTTGTTGGTTTGCGGATCGATTTGAAATTGCCTGTCGATGAAATCCGACACCTTGTTGTAGGCATCCACAAAGCCGTTGATGGACTCGAGGGTGGTATCAGCATCGAAGTCGATTTTTAATGTGACCTTGGTTCCAGGCTCACTGCGTTTGGCGTTGATCACGAGTCCAGGCAAAAGCTCCTCGACTGTGTTGTCTTCATCAAAGACGAGCACATCTTCAAAGAGCATCTCGAGATTTCTGCCAGTCATTTGTTCTTTGAACTCGAGGTAGGTTGTATCGGGGTCAATATACACCTTCCCCGCTTTTCCAGATTTTTCAGAAATCACGATCAAGCGGTAGCTGTCTGCCTCGGGATCTTCAAGATTCTCTTTGGTATTGAGGATGAGTGCTTTACATCCTGCATTGGCATCGTTGATTTGTTTGGCGACATCTTGAAGTGAGGACGCATCGGGATCGATGTCGATATCAAAAGTCGTTCCATCATCGAGCTCAACAGTCATATATCCAAATCCGACGGGAGTGGAATCTTTATCGGGAAATCCCTCAGCCAACAGTTTTTGTGTTTTGGCGAGATGTCTCACCTCAAGTTCGTAGCTTCCAGGCACGGCTGCGTTTGTGACTGTGCCATCGAGAATATCAGGATTACTGCTATCGACTTTGAGTTTACGAAAGTCAGATGGGTTGCGTAGACTGTTGAGGGTTTGTCCGAGTGTTGAGACAAGCTGTGTGAATTCCCGAAAGGCTTTTCTGTCCTCTTCGAGAGTCTTCTTACGTGTTTCAAGTTGTTTGATGGGCTGGCGTTCGAGCTCGACCAATTTGTTGACCAAGCCAGGATCGATTCCAGACCCCGTGTTGACCCGGACTCCCATGCATTCCCCTCTTCAGTCACAGTCTGACAGGGAGCGAAAAATATTTCCGCGCAAGGAGTGCATGATGAGTCAAAAGCAGAAAAATGGGGGAAAGATTTCTCAGGCGGCAAGATTTGTCTGAATTTTAATAAGCAAATCGCCTGCACCAGGATATTTGGGATCGAGAGCAAGACAACGTCGCAACTGGGCAACAGCTTCCGCCTTCGCACCCATGTCTTTAAGCTCCTGAGCCACCTTGAACAGGAAAGCACATTTGTGTGAGGTCTCGGGAAGCAGCTCCACCGTGACGTTCACAAAATCCATAACAAGGGCGTATTTCTGCATGAGGATGAGTGGCTTGGCCGCGTTGCCGGCAAACACAGCCAAATCATCGCCCGCAACCGACCCCAACATCAGTTCGAGAATCTCTTTGAACTCTGGGGCCTCAACAGGAACCTTGACCAGCTCACGCCGTAACGAAACAGATTCTGGGAACAGGCGCAATCCAGCCAACAGGTACTTTTTTGCATCGCTGTAAAGGCCCTTTTGCACGGACACATCAGCGAGAACTGCCAAACGCTCAGGGTTACCCCCTGACAATTCATCGGCCTTCTTGAGCAGCTTCAATGCGAGATCAAGTTGTCCTATTTTTGCCTCAATCTCACCAAGCACGGTCATTGCACGGACGTTATAGGGCTCGGACTGTAGAGTTCTACGACTCAATTCAACCGCAAGTGAATATTCTCCACGCGAGGCCAAAATACGCGCCTGCGCAACGCGGATGAGTGGATCGTTGGGAAATGCGCGAAACACTCGTTCAACCAAAACCACTTCTTCGGGTGTCAACTCACGCCGCCCGGATGTGGCGATTCCAAGCCCCTGCTCCTGCAAAGCATCTCGGTTTTGTCCCGCCTCGAGACACATGCGCACTGCATAACCAAGTGTGTGTGCAGCCCGTTCTTGCGAAATCGCCTTCTGCATCCCAAGATCAAGCGAAAAGGCGACAGCACGCATGTTCGTGCCACGATAAATCATAAAGCGGTGCATCTTGGCGGCCACGGGTGTGGCACAGAATCGGAAATGGAATTGGGTTGTCTGATTGCGCTCGAAGCCTTCCAAGGCGTGAATCAGAACCTTTGCGGGTCTCTCCGCAAGGATTTTGTCTACATCCACCAGGCTGGCAACACACTCAACCTCGAGCTCAGCCGCCTGTAACGCACGACGGTACAGTGCTCCGCTCGAGGTGTTCTTCGCAATCAAAAGAACGCGCTTAAGTGTGGCCGCGTCTTCCTTTTGTGGCCCTTTTTCGGCCATGTGCAAACTCCATTCCTGGATAATCCAAAGGGAGGAATCGGCAATCCGACCGCGGACTTGAGGGAACTTATAGGGCCAGCAATGCTGCTCCCAATCCTCCAGCAGAATCGCCCAGTTGGTGCTGGTAGACGGGGACCTGACTGTCGGGCAAAAACGTGTGATTCGCGAGGGTTGCCGATAGATTTTCGTACACCGCGGGCTGCAGGCTCAAGCCTCCACCTAGAACAAAATAATGCGGGTCGAAGATGGAGGTCAAACTGCCAAGGAAACGCCCCAAGTCGTTCCTGTACCTTTTCAAAACAGCGAGTGCAGCAGGATCACCTGCCTGAGCCTTTTCGAAAATCTCTTTTGCACTCAATGGCGCAGCACCAAGCTGACTGTAATGACGTGTCGCCATCAGCGACTCAAGCGCAGGACCAGAAAGGTATTGTTCGGCACAACCTGATTGTCCGCAGTAGCATTGATGCCCATCTTTGTAGAGTATCGTGTGACCGAGCTCTCCGCCGCCCCCACGCGCTCCCTGCACGGTGCGGCCTTGGATAACAATCCCACCACCACAACCTGTACCCAAAATGATGCCCACAGCAACATGCGCGTGCACAGGAATTCCAGACTTCTTCGCATGCATCAGACCTGCACCGCAGAGAGCCTCAGCAAGCGCAAAGCAATTTGCATCGTTCTCTGCACGCATTGGAACTTTTTCCGGCAGATTCGCTTTGCGCCGAATGTCACCCACAAGATCGCGCCCAATCAGGACCATGGTGTTCCCGTTGAGCATCTTCAGTGTGCGCGGATCAATTGAACCAGGGAGGCCAAGACCAACTCCGTGCAACTCAGCTACGGGCACCTGCGCAGCTGCGCAGACCTCGCCTATCAGGCGAGCCATCTTTTCGACGATAGAATCGTAGCCTTTGTGCCTTTCGGTGGGTTCGCGGAGCCGCGCGAGAGTTTCGCCATGCAAAATGCCACGCGTTGGGTGGGCGCATTCAAATGCACCGTTCTTCTGATTCTGAGCAGGTTTGTCGGAGAGGCGAAAAAGAGTGGCCTCAATTTTGGTGCCACCTACATCAAATCCAATCAAATACATTTATGTGTTCCTCAATCGAGCGAATCGTTGGCCATACTCAGGGTTTCCAGCCAAGCCATGACCGTGCGGACATCGGCTTGAGAAATCAACCCAAGGCTCTGGGCGACCTGGAGGATATCCGAAGTGCTCAAGAGATTCACGAAAGGCAGGTTGAGGTTGCGAAATTTTCGGTGCGCACTGCCAAGCGCATGCGAGGTCAGGGTCGTGGCACACACAAGCCGGGTGTTCAAGTGCTGCAGGACCTCAACGGACTTCAAAAGACTTTGGCCAGTTGTGAGCATGTCGTCGATCACGAGATGGGGAGCCGCCGGGTCGAATGCACCTTCAACCATTTGTTGAAGGCCGTGCCCCTTGGGCTTCTGGCGAACGTACAAAAATGGTGCGTTCCAGTGCGTTGCCAGTGCCATGGCAGGGGCGATTCCCGCGGTCGCGGTTCCAACACAAACCACCTCAGAAGGTCTAAGGTTCAGATCCTTGAGTGAGCCTTCAATTTTGGTCGCCCAGGCCTTGAGCAAAAGCTGGCGCAACTTCGGGCGGGTGAATGCGCGACGATGATCCAGATATATGGGAGCTTTGGCGCCACTCGAAAGAACGAATGGACTCGAAGAGTCGACCTTGATGACCTGATCTGCAAAAAACAGATCGACAATCGCATGAATCGCTTCATCGTGAGCCGCGTGCATCATCAACATTCCTTTCCAGAAAAACCAATTCCAAACCCACGTGCGCACTCAGATGCAAACTGCAAATTCCACATGGCACCTGTCGCTGAGTGGACGACATCAGCACCGGCTTCAAGAAAAGCGCGCACGTGCTCATAGGTAAAACAACCACCCACACCAATCAAAGCAAATTGGTTTTTGTCGAGCCCGAGAGCACGACGAGCTGAGCTGAGCTGCTGCATCGAACGGAGCGCAGAGGCGCGGATGACCTGCCCACAAATACCACCGTGCTCAGCACCTGAACCCAAAGCACGCTGACCGTGCGAGTCAATGATATTTGCGCTCAGTGTATTGATAGCGGAAATGCCTTGGGCGCGCTGCGCAACACGTTCCACCACGGCCAAGATGTTGCTCGGATCGAGCAGTCCCAGTTTCACTATCAGTCGGACCTCCGGAAAATCCTGCAATGCGACTGCTGCTGCATCAAGGGTTTCACCAAGAGCCTTGAGATCGGTATAAATGGGGGCTCCCGATTCATTCGGGCAGCTGACGTTCATCTCGAGAATTCTTCCACCACGCGCCGAGACCACTTCTGCAGCTTTACGAGCACACAGAGCGGTGTCGTCGAGAAACGTGCTCCAGCTCTGCCCTTCGCGACGAGAACCCTGAAAACTCAGCACGGTCATGCCACCCGAAGAAAATGCAGATTCCGGCAAGGTGGAGAAATCTTCCGCCCACTTTTCCGGGGCAGCACTGGG
Organism: Silvanigrellaceae bacterium; assembly: GCA_044376655.1. Classification (GTDB taxonomy): domain Bacteria; phylum Bdellovibrionota_B; class Oligoflexia; order Silvanigrellales; family Silvanigrellaceae; genus RFOM01. The sequence goes on along the minus strand of JBILKQ010000050.1, from coordinate 13,157 downwards.
AACACCAAATGCATTGGTGATGCTAAGATTACCTTTTCTGAGCTGCTCTTTTAATAGGTCCCTCGACAGAGGCTTAACCTGGGCCCGTGGACGCTGTTGTGGGCTACTCTCAGTGAAAGCTTCCACACTGAGGACGTTCGGCCAGGGATGACTCTTCCATGCCGAGCTGCGCACGGTTTTGTACACTGGCATACAGAAGCCCGCCTCAAGTGCAACCTTCACAAATTCAGCTGACAACAGAGGCCCCGCAGGAATGCCGAGGGGTAAGTGCAGCGGAAAACCAAGACATGAAAAAGTCGGCTCAGCAGTGAAGCGGATGCGAGGGAAAACACCACCAGCATTCCATTCAGGTGATGGTCCTTGCCTCAAATTTTCTTCATAACCGACGAGCGGATTGTACATATCAATCGAGACCCAACACCCTGCGACCGTTCTCTGTGGCGATCCGAACAAGCTCGCGCGTCTCATAGAAGTGAGTGGACTCGAGCAGCATGCGCAATTCGGTCATCATGTCGCCGTCGGCAAAGGGCTTGTAGATGTCCGAGATGTTGTCGGAGCCGAGAGCCACGCACAGACCCGCAGGGATCATTTCATCAATCGGTGTCACGGCGTTGTGAGTTGGGGTGAGTGTCTCATTGCGGCGAGCATCGAGCCACGCACCAGGACACGCGACAAAACTGAGGCCTGCGTCGGCACAGAGCTTATAGAGCTCCTGGCGATAAGACTTCGATTGGCAGGCGATGCTGATGCCATGCACCGCGGTCACCTGCCCCTCAAGACCATGACGGATCACGGCACGGGCCAACTGCTCGGTTTCACGCTCGAGAGGATCGTTGTTCTGGTCCACGTGAACATGAACGCGCTTTTTGGTCGCCTTTGCGGCCGCCAAAAGAACATCAAGATGTTCCTCTTCACGCCCTTTGTCTGCACCCGGGAGACCACCTATCACATCGACCTTTTCGAGGGCCGTTTCAAAAAAGCTCCGAGCCTCGGGATTCAGCACTCCCTTAAGGGTCTGGCAGGCCAGAAGCAGTTTCATCTGCAGTTGGGTTGCAGCGTACTCTTTGGCACGACAGGCTGCCGTCAGAGCTCGCGTACCCGCAACCGGATCGCAATCCACAAAAGTGAGTGCTGTGCGTACTCCGAATTCATGCTGCGCACGCAGAGCAGATGTGATGTGGGAGAAATAATCCTCTTCCGAGGTTGAGCGCTTCCACGCATCCACGAGCTGCCACTTCTCTTGCAATGCACATTCGACGGTCGCATTTGCCCCGGGCAAATCAGCGGGCGTAACTGAGTAGGCACGATCAAAGTGAGCGTGGGCATTCACAAACCCACCCGCTCCCAAAATTTTTTGCTTGAGAGCAGCGAGAGGCATCCACTGCATTTTCAAACTCCATTCACGAGTGCAGGCTTATGCTGTTCGGTGCGCGCGGGTGTTGGTTTGCGGGCTTGAGATTTGAAACGCTCACATATGTTCATAAGAACGTCGAATTCGGTGACAAGCTGAACGCCGTTGATGACGCTCCATTTTCTAATCTCGGTACCATCGCGCACCTCAACCGTGTTGTTCTCAGGGCTCATCACATTCACAATCAGGTCGAAGCGATTCTGCTTGAGAAGATCAAGCAAGTTTGGCTTTTTGTTGGAGTCCGAAACCTTGTGAACACAGACCGCCGGCACACCTGCCTTTTGCAACACGGCATGCGTCCCCTCGGTGGCGAACAGAACAAAGCCGCTCTGCGCGAGCTTTGAAACCAGCGGCAAGAAACGCTGCTTTTGCTCCATACTACCAATTGAAATGAGTGCATAGCGCTCGGTTTCGCGCGCCATCCGCATCTGCATTGTGTAGATTTCAGTGAATGCAGCGGAAGCGTTTTGATTGAAGGCATTGCTCTTCATAAATGTTGCAAGCTTTTCATCGAACAAGCTGTTTGGCGTTTCAACAGCAACAGCTTCAGCACGTCCCTTAAACAGACGCAGGGTCACCGTACCGGTCACCTTCTCATTGACCGCATCAACATACATGTTGAGGTTGTGCATCAGAGGCTCATACCATTGCGCACCGTAGCAGAGGTATCCCCACTTTTGATCGACGATGGTCTTGAATTCGTTTTCCTGACGTGTGCACACATATTTTTCAAGTGTTTCATGCGCACGCACAATAATACTGGCTGCAGGGGCCTCGTAGATTCCGCGCACTTTCAAACCCACAACGCGGTCTTCGATATGGTGTGTCACTCCGACACCATGTGCAGCGCCCAACTCATTGAGCTGCGCGATGAGAGCAACAAGTCCGAGATCTTGACCATTGAGCTGCACGGGCAAGCCCTTGAGAAAGCCCACAGTGATAGTCACGGGTTCATTCGGTGTTTCTTCAATTGGCCGGCAGATTTGCAAAATGTTTTTGAGTGGTGGCACGAGTGCCGGATTTTCAATTTCGCCACCCTCGGCGGAAATGCCCCACATATTGTCGTCATAGCTGTAGGGAGAATCCACTGTTTGCTTCACCGGGATATTGTTCTTGCGCGCGTATTCGAGCTCTTCGTCGCGCCCCATGCCCCACTCACGCACAGGAGCAATGATTTTCATTTCAGGAGCTAGGGTGAGAATGCTGCCCTCGAGACGCACTTGATCGTTACCTTTGCCGGTGCAGCCGTGCGCAATGCAGTCACAACCCTCGGCACGAGCAACATCGACTGCAAGTTTTGCCAGCAACGGCCGCCCCAGCGGTGTGGCCAGATGGTAATCCCCTTGGTAGCGTGCATTGGCCTTGATGCCTTTAGCAAGATATTCGTAGGCGAATTCATTCTTGGCATCGAGCACAACGGCCTTCACTGCGCCCAGACGCAGCGCTTTCTGACGAATTTCTTCGAGATTGTCAGCCTGCTGACCAATATCGATAGTGAGCGCGATCACTTCAGCTTGATATTCGTCCTGGATCCATTTGAGCATGACGCTGGTGTCGAGGCCGCCCGAATAAAGAAGAACGACTTTGCGAATTTCACCCTTGCGACCCTCATAAGATGATACCTTCATGTAGGAACTCATGCGCAACAACCTCCCCGCAATGTGACGAAATCAGGCCAAAAAAAAACCCGCTCAACGCGGGTTTTCAAAAAATATCGTGGAGGTCGGCAGTCTTTCCTGCCTCGAGTCTGAGATCGCTCATAACAGCGAACGACATAAACCAACCCCGCGAAAAAAAGTTTCATAATGGGGTATGTGGTCTGTAGAAGAATGTCAAGAAGCCTTCTTGATCTCGGCCTGCGCTTCGGAAGTGTTGGGGGCGTTTGCATCGCCTTGAGCTTCGCTCTTATTCGCAGGTGCAGGAACAGTTGTTGCGGGAGGAACGGTCGTTGCGGGCGGATCACTCGCAGGAAATTGCGCCTTAATCTCGAGAATCTCGTCGAGATTGTCGAAGAAAACTTCAACGATTTGAGGGTCAAAATGGGTTCCGCTGCAATTGCGAATCTCATCAAAAACCTTGTCGATGGGCCACGACTCTTTGTACACGCGGCGCGAACAGAGTGCGTCGAACACATCAGCCAGCGCAACCACACGTCCCTCAGGAGGAATATCTCCTCCCTTAAGGCCACGCGGGTAGCCGGAGCCATCCCACTTTTCATGATGCGTGTATGCGATTGTTGCACCCATGGTTAGAAAGGGTGAGTCAGCTCCACGCAGGACTTCATATCCTTTCACGGTGTGCAGTTTCATAATCTCAAATTCTTCGGGAGTCAGGCGCCCTGGCTTTTTCAATACCGCGTCGGGAGTGGAGATTTTACCCACATCATGGAGCATCGACGCCAGACGCATAACTTCACAAGACGAATCATCAAAACCAAGTTCACGGTAAAGCAACACACTGTAACGGCTCATTCGCTCAATGTGGCCGCCCGTGTCGGTGTCGTGATATTCTGATGCCTTCACGAACTTTTTGACCGTTTCGATGCGTGACATTTTCAGTTCTTCCGCCATGCGAATATTTCGCAGCACCACACCGCATTGGCTCGAAAGTGCTTTGAGATAGGCCTCCACCCGTTGAGGGAATGGCGTAACGTCGCCAGTAAAGTTTTCTCCGGTCAGGTGGTTGATAAGCTGAAGCACACCAAGCACGTTGCCGCGAGAATCGCACATCGGAATCACAAGCATCGACCTGCTGCGATAGTTGGTCATGACGTCAAACGACGGATTGAAAGAGAAAGGTGATTCCGGTGGTAAGTTGTAGACATCTGGAATGTTGAGAGGCTTTTTGGAGGTCGCCACAAAACCCGCAGCTGTCTTCAAGTCAATTGGAAGCGTGTTGTTTTTCAGCGGAGCCTTCACGCCGCGCGATTCAAGTACGCGGTTGCGGGTCAACCGAAACCTTAGCACATCCTCGTCGGCCTCATAAACTGTGCAGCCTTCGCAGTTACCCATGATCATGGCGGTTTCAGCCATCATGCTGAGCAACTCATCGGAATCCGCCACTTCCCCCAGTGCTAAACCAGAGGTCACCAGCAAGTTGAGGTAGTCAATTGAGTCCTCAACGTCCTGATTAACGAGCTTTTGCTTCTTCAAAGCCATCGCCACCCTCTGTTGTCCCCGGCACATTGAAACTCCAGAACACAAGGCTTCTGGAAGTTTCAGCATTAAAACGGTTATCGGAGCCTGTGACGGCAACTTTAGCCAGCCTCTCAAAGGATGCCTGAAAGGGTGACACGTTCGTTCGCCCGAGTGCTTAGCGGTTTGCTTCAGGGGCTTGTCATTTTTGGCAATTACGGACTATGAGAAGGGCGTTTCGCAAAAATATGATTCTCACCCGAAATTGCTCCCTACCTGAGAGGTGACCCTATGATTGCGCGCTACAGCCGTCCAGACATGTCCCAATTGTGGTCTGAGGAGGCAAAGTACGCTTCCTGGTCACGTGTAGAAAGAGCACATCTCGAGGGCCTCGTGGAAAGACGTGGGCTAAATCCTTCGATTCTGCCCGCCTTCGAGGCTGCCATCCGCTCCACATCCGCCGCCGACTACGCACGGCGCGAGCAAGAAACCGGACATGATGTGATCGCCTACGTTGCAGAGGTGGGGGCCGCCATGGGGGACCTCGGACGCTGGCTGCATCAGGGCCTGACCAGTTCCGATGTTCTCGACACTGCACTGAGCCTGCGCGTGCGTGAATCGCTGGAACTCCTGGCCCGTCCGCTCGCTCAACTGAGATCAGAACTAGCAAAGCAAGCGTTCGCGCATGTTCACACACCCATTATGGGACGCACACACGGCATTCATGCTGAGCCTCTTTCCTTTGGCCAGGTCCTGGCTGGTCACTTTGAGGAATTCCAACGCGCACACGTCGCCCTGCTTGAAGCGCAAAGAATCTGCAGCACCGGCAAACTCTCCGGTGCGGTCGGGCAATACTCGCAGCTGACACCCGAATACGAATCACATGTTCTCAACAAACTCGGCTTGCGCGCTGAGCCCATCGCAACACAGGTCATTCCGCGCGATCGCATTCTGGTTGCAGCTCATGCATGTGAAAATCTCGCCAACGCCATTGATCGCTTCGCAACCAACATGAGGCATTGGGCGCGCACGGAGCTTCAGGAGGTTCTTGAGCCCTTCGGAAGCAAGCAAAAGGGCAGCTCAGCCATGCCCCATAAAAAGAACCCGGTTCTGGCCGAAAATCTTTGCGGTTTGGCACGCACCGTGCGTGGTTATGTGAGCATGCTGTCGCAGAACACCAGCCTTTGGCATGAGCGTGACATTTCCCACAGCAGCGTTGAGCGCATTGCTTTGCCAGATCTCTTTGTAACCCTCGACTTCATGACCGCTCGCTGTGCCCAGCTTATTGAGCAAATGGTGGTTCAGCCGGACGTAATGAAGCGCAATCTCGACCGCCTTGGCGGACTTTGGGCAAGCCAGAGTGTTCTGACCCAACTCACCAATGCCGGGATGAACCGCACTGAAGCATACGAGCTCGTCCAAAAGATCGCTCTACCTCTAAGCGCACAGGCAGCCCGCGAAACCCTTGCAGCGGATGCTTTCTTGCGCGCACTCGAAAACCACTCCGCAGTTGTCGAAATGCTCGGCCGCGAAAACCTCAAAGGTCTCTTCAATCTCGATCGTTTCCTGACTCATGCATCGGCACGTTTTCTGCAGGTGTTTGGCACAACACCCGAAGAAGTAAAACGTATCCACGCAGGAAATATTTCTCCAAAATCTCTACCCGCGCTGCAAACGATCTACAAAGTGACCATCGCTTTACATGCTGACGTACTCGACACCGAGGCTAAGACCATCGAAGAGCACATGGCGAGCCAGGGCTTGGATGCGCGTCTTAAACGCTCCAAGGTCTTCACCGTCAGCCTGCCACGGCCAGATGAAAAAGACGCGCTGTTACGTTATGTCTCGACAGTGCTTCGCAACGAGGTCATGGAATCCATTGAGGTGGAGGTCATTCAATGACCAGAAAAACAGCTGCCATATTACAATTTCCTGGAACCAATTGTGACCACGACACAGTGCGATGGTTGTCGAGAAACCTTGAGCTCGACGTCCTGCTCGTACGTTCACTCGAGGACGTGGAACAACTCCCCCCCGGCGACACTTCCGTAATCGTGTTGCCCGGGGGGTTTTCATTTGGTGACTATCTTCGCGCAGGTGCCCTTGCAGCACGTTCACCGCTGATGGAATGGGTAAGTGTACAGGCGAGTCGCGGAGTTCCTGTTTTGGGAATCTGCAATGGCTTTCAGATTCTCTGTGAATCAGGTTTGCTGCCGGGGGCTCTTGCACCAAACATCATTCGTCAGCATGTGCATGAGTTCGTGACCATCCACGTTGAAACCCAGGTGATATCGCCCTGGAGCCCGACCATCATCGAAAGCGGACGACTTTTGAATCTGCCGATCTCGTGCGGCATGGGCAATTTCATTGCACCACGCAAGAACGACTCCTACAACGTCCTATTCCGTTACACGCACAATCTGCTGGGCAGCTTCGAGAGCATCGCAGGCATCACCAATCCTGAAGGTAACATCGTCGGGATGATGCCTCACCCTGAGCGCGCGAGTGATCCGCTCCTTGGAGCAACCGATGGGCTATACCTTCTCGACGCACTGGCTCGCCATCTCGGCCTCGTGGTGCGCAAAGATAGCCCGCTGGAGACCTGGAGAAGTTTCCACAAAGAGAAAACACCCTGAACAAAGAGTCCGAGGTATCAACGTCCATGACAGTCTTAAATGAAAGTGCTGAAGAGAGAAAATGGCGTGAGCTGGCGCAGGGATTCGGACTTTCAGCCGAAGAATTCGCTCGACTAAAAGAATGCCTGAGACGCGATCCATCGCTCGAAGAGATTGCGGTTGCGGGAGCACTTTGGAGCGAGCACTGTTCATACAAATCGTCACGCGTGCACTTGGCGCGTTTCCATACCCAAGAGCCCTGGGTTCTTCAGGGCCCCGGAGAAAATGCTGGGATAGTTGAGATCGCTCCGGGTGTTGGTCTTGCCTTCAAAATGGAGAGCCACAACCACCCAAGCTATATCGAACCTTATCAGGGAGCTGCCACTGGAGTGGGTGGAATTCTCCGCGATGTCTTCTGCATGGGGGCGCGACCGGTCGCGAACCTCAATTGCCTGCGCTACGGCGAGGGTGAGTACAATGCCCATCTTCTCAAACACACCGTGCGCGGAATTGGTGATTATGGAAACTCTGTTGGTGTGCCCACAGTTGGCGGACAAACTCGATTTCACTACGGCTACAGCAAGAATATTCTTGTGAATGCATTCACTGCTGGCCTGGTAAAATCTGACGCCATCTTTCGCGGCAAACTTCAGAACGACAACGCTCCCACGGGAACACAAAAACCCAGCGGTCTGGTTCCTGGAACACAGCTGACTAATTCCAAACGCAAAGAACTGTTTCCGGATGGCGCCAACCTGCTGCTGTATTTCGGAAGTGCAACCGGACGCGACGGAGTGCACGGTGCAACCATGAGCTCCGACACCTTCGATGACTCCACAGCCACACTCAAACCAACAGTGCAGGTGGGCGACCCTTTTGCAGAGAAAAAGCTGCTTGAAGTGACTCTCGAACTGCTCGACAAAAAGCTTTGCGTAGGCTTGCAGGACATGGGTGCGGCGGGGCTCACCTCGAGTGGTGTTGAAATGGCAGGTCGATCGGGGTGCGGTGTTGCTCTCGACTTGAATCTGATTCCCGCTCGCACTGCACGACTAAAACCCTACGAATATCTCCTCTCGGAATCCCAAGAACGCATGCTCTGTGCTGTCACTCCAGAGAATGCCGCTGCTGTACTTGAGCTCTGCAAAAAGCATCAGGTGGCGGCAGCTATCATTGGCTCTGTGAACAATACCGGTGAATTTATCTGCATCCACAACGACGCTGTTGCTTGTGCCCTGCCCGTCGATGTTCTCACGGAGAATGCGCCTAAATACGCCTGGCCCTTGCAGGACCGCAGCGAGTATCTGAAGAACCACCTCAGAATCGAAAACCGTAGCCAAGCGCCTTCCGGCTCGGCCTCCGAATCCACCACTTCAGATCGTTCAAAAAAAACATTGCAATTAGTTCTGCCTGAATCCACACGAGAGGAGCTCGCACACATTTTTGAGGGCAAGCAAATTCCGCTCTCAGCTGCTTGGGATAAAATCTTGCCACACATGGCAGATTGGTTTCATATGCCCACGCAATCATCGAAGGAACCGCTCACACGTCACTACTGTTCAACAGTTCAAGGCAACACACTGGCAGGCTGCCAAACTCCGCGGACTTCAGCCGCTGCTGTGGTGCGCCTCGATGACGCCTACTGCACACTCAACATGAAAAATGATCCGCGAGCAGAGGCTGTGCCAGCAATCGCTTTGGTTGCGGGATGCCAGGAGCGTTGGATTGAAATTGACCCGCTCAATGGTTCTGCCCAAAGCACTTTGCTGCTTGCACGTAGAATTGCTGCGAGCGGTGCGCGACCTCTGGCCATGACCGACTGTCTCAATTTTGGAAGCCCGCGTCAGCCCGCCGTAATGCGCCAGATTTCCGATGCAATCGACGGCATCAACTCGGTCGCAAAAACCATGCACATTCCCATTGTGAGCGGTAACGTCAGCCTGAATAATCAAACCGGAAACACTCCTATTCCCCCGACACCGATGGTAGGGATGGTGGGCGTGATCGACCGAGCGAATGAAATGATCGAAGACAGTCATCCGCTGGATTCGAAATTGTTCTGGTTGCGCGCTCACAACATGGAAAAACTCACCGCTTTTGAGTCTTCAGAGTGGGCGTGGAACGTATTCAAAGTGAACGCCGGCCCTGTGCCCGGGGTTGACTTTAAACATGAACAAAATCTGTGGAGCACTCTTGCCGAACTGCGTTCGGCAAGAGTGCTCGCTGCGTGTTCTTGTGTGGGTGTGGGAGGCATGTTGGCCACTGTGATGACCCTCGCTGCGCGGCGTGAATGCGCCTTTTCCTGGAGCCCCGCAGCCATGGGCTTGAGTCTCCATGAGAGTTGCGCAGAAGGCCAAGCGGGTGTGCTTGTCAGTCTCACAAGTTCTCCCCAAGCCGAGACGCGGCTGGCTGCCTGTCTTGAAAAACACAAACTCGAAGCCATTGAGCTCGGCAGTTTTGTGAAAGCTGCCGTTCTCAAACCGGATCAACAGAGCGCTTGGGAACAGATCGGGCGCTCTTACTCCAAATCCCTCAAACCTTTTTTCGAGTGAACAGATCATGTGTGGTATTTTCGCCCTGACCCATCATCGAGAAGCAGCCCACATAGCTTTTCTCGGCTTGTTCGCACTCCAACACCGCGGCCAAGAAAGTGCAGGATTATCGACCCTGCACATGGGACAGATGACCGCGCACAGAGATGTTGGACTGGTGGCTGATATTTTTAGCCCAGAAGTTCTTGCGCGCCTCCCTGGAACAGCCGCGCTCGGCCATGTCCGCTACAGCACTGCAGGCGGTGACGCGCGAGCAAACATTCAACCCTTGGCAGCACGCGTTAATGGACAAAATGTTGCGCTCGCCCACAACGGCAACCTGGTTAATGCGCCCGAGCTGCGTGAAGATCTCGAGCGACGCGGCGCGATTTTCCAGGGAACAGCAGACACCGAAATCATTCTCCACCTGCTTGCCCAAGCTCCTGGCGCCGACATGGGAGCAAAGCTCAAACATGTTAGTGGACTGCTCGAAGGAGCATTTACGCTTGTGCTCATGACGCAAACACATCTTTACGCGTGCGTCGATGTTTTGGGATACCGGCCACTCTCACTTGGAAAACTTACCCGCGAGCCGCAATCGACGCATGGGGAGTCTCCCGACTGTTGGGTTGTGGCGAGTGAAACCTGCTCGTTCGAACTCGTAAACGCACGCTTCGAACGCGATATTCTTCCGGGTGAACTGATTGAAATCGAGCTTGCCACAGGCAAGTGCACGACACATGCCCTCCCTCAAGTGCGTTCTCTTGCTCAAACAGAACCTCGGCGCTGTGTCTTTGAACATATCTATTTTGCCCGCCCCGACTCTTCACTTTGGGGGCAGTCGACTTTTTTGTTTCGCGAAACACTCGGGGAAAAGCTTGCCATGCAAGCTCCGGTAGATGCAGATCTAGTTATCCCGATTCCTGATTCGGGAGTGCCGATGGCCATGGGCTATGCACGAGCATCAAAAATTCCTTATGCAGTGGGTCTTATCCGAAATCACTACGTGGGCCGAACCTTTATTGAACCCACACAAACGATCCGCAATTTTCGTCTTCGGCTGAAACTGAGCCCGTTGCGTCATGTAATTGAGGGAAAGCGACTCGTTGTCGTTGACGACAGCATCGTACGCGGAACCACATCGCGGCGCATTGTCGAACTGCTGCGGGAAGCAGGCGCCAAGCAAGTGCACATGCGGATAGGTTCTCCGCCCGTGAAGTTTCCGTGTTTCTATGGGATCGATACACCCAAACGCCGCGAGCTCTTGGCTCAACAAATGTCGCTGGGGGAAATGCGCGAGGAGCTTCAGGTCGACTCGCTCGCATATCTCTCAATTGAAACGCTCCACCAGATGTCACCCGAAAAGCAGCGCACAGCCAATGGCAGCAGTGGATTTTGTGACTCATGCTTCAGCGGCTGCTACTCCGACTCTTTTGCTCAACGCCGCCTGCGCGAAGAGCCCAGCGCACTCATAGGAGGTTGAGAGCAATGTCGCCTGTGCAAAACAACCCTGCCGATTCGAACTTCAAGAACTCAGCACCTGTGGTGGGTGTGGTCATGGGCAGCGCATCTGACTACGAGACCATGAGTGCAGCACTCACCGTACTGAAAGAATGCGGTGTCGCGTTTGAATGCACCGTAGTCAGTGCGCACCGAACACCAGAACGCCTCTTCCATTACGCACGCAGCGCCGCCTCTCGTGGATTGAAAGTCATTATTGCTGGAGCGGGTGGAGCCGCCCATCTCCCCGGCATGATTGCAAGCCTCACTGCTCTTCCGGTGTTGGGGGTTCCCGTTCAATCCAAGGCTTTGCAGGGCCTCGATAGTCTACTTTCGATTGTTCAGATGCCAGGGGGCGTGCCAACTGCAACCTTTGCCATCGGCACCGCAGGCGCGCGCAATGCCGGCCTCTTTGCTTTGCAAATTCTGGCCTTGAGTTCCGAACCTGTTGCCCAATGGATTGAACAACACAAACGCGCGATTGAAAACGAGGCTCTCGAGCAAGCAACACAGGTGGAGACCCAAAGCGGTCTTCCTTTTCGTTGGGAAAAGTGAACTAATGAACAGTGCGATGCACAGACCGAAAACAATCGGGATCCTTGGAGCTGGCCAGTTGGGACTCATGCTTTCGCATTCGCTCACAGCCCTGGGTGCAAACGTGCTGATTCTCGAACCTCAAGCAAACACACCTGCAGCCGCACTCACACCCTTTGTAACCCAAGCTCGATTCGACGACGCATCAGCCCTGCGCAGTTTTTTTGAACGCTGCGATCGTGTCACCTACGAATTTGAACACATTCCCACAGCAGCGCTGCGTACCGTTTTAGAAAGCAAAGAATGCGCAGAAAAGCTTTGGCCATCCGTTACGGTGCTCGAATACGCACAAAACCGTATCGCAGAAAAGACGGCACTCGCTGCTGCCGCCGCACCTTTGGCTGATTGGAAACAGATTCACACCCCTGCTGAACTTGAGGTTGAAAAAAGCACATGGTTGCGTTCAGAACGCTCAGCCATATTGAAAACAGCCACAGGTGGCTACGACGGCAAGGGGCAGTGGCATCTGAGCACAGAGCGCGAGTGGAACGCCACACTTGAATTCCTTAACGGCAAAGAGCACTTGTTTCCCATGGTCTTGGAAGAAAAATGCAAACTGAAAACCGAAATCAGCGTGATTGTTGGTCGTCATCCTCAATTCGGATGCTGTGTTTTTCCGGTCTTTGAAAATATCCACAGCCAGGGCATTCTCGACACCACTCTTTTGCCAGCACGCATTGCGCCAGAATTAGCAGAGCAGGCGAGAATAATTGCGCTGCAAGTTGCAGAGCAATGGGATGTGCGCGGACTCCTATGCGTCGAGTTTTTTGTGGTTGAGGCCGGCTCTACGGCAAAGATTTTGGTCAACGAAGTTGCTCCGAGACCTCACAATTCCGGCCACGTGACACGGCGCGCCATGACGCGCAGTCAGTTCGATGTTCTCGCACAAATTCTCCTTGACTTACCAATGCAAAGCCAACAAATCCAACCCGAGTCGTGTTGGGCAATGTGGAACACTTTGGGCGATCTTTGGTTGCAGTCGGGCCAAAATCAAAGTGCAATTTCTTGGCCACCGCAAATGTTGACTCACACCGGAGTCTGCGAAGCACTGCTGTATGGAAAAAATGAGGCTCGTCCCGGCCGGAAAATGGGGCACGTGATTTTGAATTCACACGCTGCTGAAGAGAATCTTCAAACCATTGCATCACTGCGCTCTACTTTTCAATCGTTCTCGCGAGGTTGCTCCCCATGACTCTGAAGACGACTTCTGAAACAGGAAATCGCATCCTATGCCTGGGTGTTGACCCGATGCCCAAATCTGGACTGTTAAAAGACTGGCTGGACTGCTACGAAAATCACGTCGAATTGTTTGAGCTACTCGAAACCAAGCCGCAATGGGTCAAGATCAACTTGGCATTCTTCATCCGTTGGGGAC
>JBILKQ010000148.1:0-6881 GCA_044376655.1 Silvanigrellaceae bacterium | reverse complement strand
TTTTCGCTTGAGGATTAGCTTACGGTTATCCTCCACAATCTGAATATTTTCCTCGGGGAAGAAATCAGGAAGGAGGCCCACGCGCATGGGTGTGCGACAACCCGCAACAGGCTTCAGTGCTTTGAGATGAGCTTTGAAGTCGTGAACAGGGACTTTCCCTTGTGCCGCATCGACTGCGAGCTGCTGCAACGCATCAAAATCTCCGGACGCGGCACAGCTCTTCACCCGAAGCAAAAGATCCGCACCGCTCAGAGGCGCAAAGAACTCATGAAAAATGGAAAAATCGAGATCACCTGGCCGTTCCTCAGAGCCCACAAAGACAGAGTTGTTCAAGAACGCGTTACCCTGCTGGATGGCCCTGAAAAACGGCAAAAAATCGAATCTGTCGGAAAGCTCTTTAAGGTTATTGAGTTTCGGGAAAGCTGTTTGCAGCCAGATTTCTGCCAGCACACGCGCAACAATTTCATTTTCACCCTGCACTTTCCATTCAGGCGCAGGTTTTCTGGCCAAAACAGTGCGCAAGAAATCTCTTGCGAGCGCTCGAAACAGAGCGGCTCGATGGTAAGAAGTTAAAAGTGGATTGACGTTACCATAGGAGGAATGCAGCTGAATCTCGCCGACTTGTTCAATCACGAGCCTTTCCAGCAAGGCTCGGCTATGCAACTGTACCTGCCAAAAGTTTTCCCCTTCCTTCTTCTCTCTGAGGAAGGCGCCCTGCAACGCCTCGTAGAAGAGCTGCACGCCACGCAGAAGCTCCTCATCATCGCCTCGACTCGCCTTCAAACTCCCTGTGTTCAATGTCACATCACTGATGCGAAGAATGTCTTCAGCCGCGCGTTCTTTGGGAACGAAATGTAGAACGGGCGACAATCCAAAAAAATCGACCACATTTTCGCCGTCCTCTGCTGACCGACAACCCGCGCAGGACATCACCAATTTGCTCTTGCCTTGCTGGAATAGGATACGACTCAGCACGGGCTGCCTTTTTAGAAGAGGAAAAATGGGGCCGGAGAAATGGCCAATGTCCTCATCCTTCAACGCGAAGTTACCCTCACCGGGGCGTGGCTCGAAATCAAAACTGATGCGCAGATAAGTGCACTGAGCAGCTTGCTCGTCGGGAATATCGATACGCAGGTGACGCTCTGAGTTGTGCTTTTCAAACGTCCTGTTGAGCCAGCTGAGTTTCGGAAGAACATCAGCAAAAGCATCCTGCGCGGCGGGACAGGGAGTGGAGCTCGCAGCGCTGGCAACATTGCGCACCGAAAGCACGCCCAGACCAGCCTCGGCAAAAGGCCATTCAATGGTCGGTGCCGCACTTTTAAATTCGCGTTGTTCTCTGGTGAGACGCTGTTGGGTAGATTCCAGCAAATCGCGGTTCGGCAGAATCCAAAAATCAACAGCAACACTCTCCTGGCGAGAAGAGCTGGCTCCAGAGGTGCGGGCATCCTGCCTCAGCCATCCCATGGGTAAGAACAGGTACTGTAAGCCGGCAAATTTCTTGGCCGCAGGATTCCAGTGCAGGCGAACCTGAGTCATCGGCTCCTGATTACCCTGGGCAAACGCTGGCTTAGCACCCCCCAGAAAAACCCACAGAGCCATGAAAAAAAACAAAAAAATCGATTGGAAACCCCAACCCAGCAACAACCAATTTGACCACACACGCAGCAATCGCGTATCCATATCCCAGTTCTTTCCACTTCGAGGGATCACATGGAATTTCTCACCAGCGAGGGAGTGTCTCGCACACTTGAGGGTGCAGCAAGCATTTCGCCTTTCGAGGAACTCAAAAAACAGGTCGAGGCGATTCTTTTTGCGGCAGAACAAGCCATGGAAGTGAGTGAAATCCGCAACATCATCGGGGAAGTATCACTTTCCGATGTGCGCCTTGCGTTGCGTGACCTGATGGCCGACTACCAGCCTCGCTCTTTCTTTCTTTTTGAGTGTGGCGGAAAATATCAGCTCCGTACGCGACCTGAATATGCGGACTTGGTGAAGAAACAGTTTGCGAGCAAACCACGCAGTCTTTCGAAATCAGCCCTCGAGACCTTGGCTATTGTCGCCTACCGCCAGCCAGTAACCCGCAGCGAGGTCAATGCCATCCGCCAAGTTGATTCCTCATCCATCATGACGGCACTGAAAGACAAAGACCTCATTGCGGTTGCGGGGCAGCGCAAAGAGGTGGGAAGTCCGATGGAGTACAAGACAACCCAACGCTTTCTTGAAACCTTTGGATTGAAATCTCTGGCTGATTTGCCTTCGCTGCGCTCTCTTCAAATGAAAGCCGAGGACCAGGAACAGATGGCGCAAGCGCTGGCGCGCCTCAACGGCGAAGTGGAAGAGGAGCCCGAGCTCAACGCCCAAGACCTCTCCTTCCAGGACCCTATCGAAGCCCAGGACCCTATCGAAGCCCAGGACCCTATCGAAGCTCAGGGCCTCTTCCAAGATCCCATCGAAGCTCAACCCACCGAAATTCAAGAGCCATCAGAGAATCTTACGGAAACCGAACTCAACTCACCATTGGTCGAAGCCTGAGCTCCTTACCTGGAGCGGCTCCATCCGCTTGCCTTTGTGGCCATTCTTTGGTTAAGCGAGACAGTTCGATTTGTGTACTCAGCAAGGCCTTTGCCGGTGGCAGCTCTGCAGCCTGGTCTTGCTTGGGGTCAATCCACGTAACCGGCAAGGAGATTTTATCATGGCAGTTGATGTTCAACTGAAAGACCTGCTCGACGCAGGCGTTCACTTCGGTCACCAGGTTCGCCGTTGGAACCCAAAAATGCGCCCATTCATCTACGGTGAGCGCAACGGCATCCACATCATTGATCTTCAAAAGACTCAAAAACTCTTCAAAAACGCCCTTACTGCAATCGAGAACACAGTTGCAGAAGGCGGCAACGTTCTTTTCGTTGCAACCAAAAAACAAGCTCAGGACATCATCAAAGAAGAATCTGAGCGCGCTGGTATTTTCCACGTTCATCACCGCTGGCTCGGCGGCATGCTCACCAACTTTACTACCGTGAAGACGAGCATCACCAAGCTGAAGAAGATCGAGAAAATGTCCACCGACGGAACCTACGACTCGATCACTAAAAAAGAAGTTGCTCTCAAAGAGCGCCTTCGCGTCAAGCTTGACCGCTCGCTCGGTGGTATCAAGAACATGAACGGCCTGCCTGCAATTATGGTCGTTATCGACGCCAAGAAGGAAGAAACCGCAATTGCTGAAGCCAACCGCCTCGGCATCCCTGTTGTTGCAGTCACCGACACCAACTCCGACCCATCGTCAGTTGACTACGTGATTCCAGGCAATGACGACAGCCTCAAAGCCATCAAGCTTTACGCAACCCTGATTGCTGACGCGACGATCGCGGGCAAGCAACGCCGCAAGAGCGACATCGTTCGTGAAGACTCAAACCTCAGCTCTGACACAGCACGCGGACCAAAGGTCAAGCGCCTGCGTTCGCGCGACGGTGAAGACGAAGGCGAAGGCGCTGCTAAGTAAGCAGCGCTCGCTTTGTTGACACAGGCAACTCGCAATTGTTTCGAACTCTAGAAATCAGGAGAACAACAAATGGCAGTCGTAACCGCACAAATGGTGAAAGAACTCCGCGAAGCTACTGGCGCAGGCATGACTGACTGCAAGAAGGCTCTCGACGAAGCTGCAGGCGACATGGAAGCTGCGTTGAAGGTCTTGCGCGAGCGCGGCCTCGCAGCTGCTGCTAAGAAATCTTCACGCGCAGCGAGCGAAGGTGTTGTTGCTGCAGTGATCACAAGCGATCTGGGCAAGGGCTACCTTGTTGAAGTGAACTGCGAAACCGACTTCGTTACACGCAACGAAGAATTCCAGGCGTTCGTCAACAACCTGCAGAACATCATCGTCAAGAACAATCCCGCAACTCTCGAAGCACTCGCTGGCGCAGGCTACACTACCGGTGGAACTGTGGCAGAGGCGACCACGAACCTTGTGGCTAAGATCGGCGAGAACATCACTGTTCGCCGCTTCGCAACCCTGGGCGCAGGTAGCAACCTTGTTGCATCCTATGTGCATGGCGGCGGCAAAGTTGGCGTTTTGGTTGAGCTTACCGCTGATGGTCTGACAGCACAGCGCAGTAATCCTGCACTGAGCGAGATTGCCAAAGACGTTGCTCTGCAGGTCGCGGCGATGAAGCCTCTCTACACTAACCGCGAAGCTGTTCCTGCAGAAATCGTGAAGTCTGAGAGCGAAGTATTCTGGACCCAATATAAGAACCAAGGCAAGCCTGAAGCTGCTCTTCCAAAGATCGTTTCGAGCCGCATGGATACTTGGCACAAAGAAAACTGCCTGACCGAACAGCTGTTCGTGAAAGATGACGGCAAGACCGTTGCCGCTTACGTGGCCGACGCCGGCAAACAAGCTGGTGTTGCTGGTCTCAAGATTGCGAATTTCGTTCGTCTCGAGCTCGGCCAAGGTGTTGAGAAGAAATCCGGCGATTTCGCTGCTGAAGTGGCTCAGCAGATTGCTGCAAGCAGCAAGAACTGATTGCCCTTTGCCTTCTTGATTTGCAGAAGACCCCGAGGAACAATACCTCGGGGTCTTTTTTTTCGCCAAAAAAAGAAAAAACGGACTTGAGCTGTCATCATCCCGGGGCAAGTGAGTCTAAATGAGCAAAAAAGCCACAAAATTTCTGGTTGCACCCTGCCTGTTGCTGTCTCTGGGTTTAATCACAGCTTGCAAGCGTGGTGGCTCTGAATCCTGGTCTGAGGCAGATATTCAGGAGTTACAGCAGCGCTGGGATTCTGCCGCAACACCTCCCCCTGTGAGGGTCCTGGCGTCCGTCAAAAAACTCGAAAATGACCTCGCTTTGAGAATATTTGATGCGTGGGCGAAAAAGATTCTCGAAACCCAGCGCAACAATCCCAAATCGCCTCTCAACCAACTGCGTCTGATGTTTAATCCCGACCATCTCTCAACCATGAGCATCGAGACGGCCATCACGCTCACGCGCACGGAAGGTTCGGGCACGCATGGTGCGCTCGCCCGTGAGCGGAAGCCACAGGATTATCTCTACCATGCTCTGTGGAGTCGGATTGCCGATGCCGCGGCATTGGCAAAGTATACAAAGGCGTCGCGGCACATGAGGCACTACCTTGGCAATTCGGGCAAACTAGTGCGCTATGGAACCGCAGAATCCATCGAGCTTCTTAATGCCGCAGGACAAAATGACAACGCAGGCGCACCGGATCCGATTGGTGTCCAGATTGAGACTGAGGCACTCAAAAACGAAATGAGAAAACGCGGACAAACCATTGCCGAAAAGGATGCTGAGAATATTGCATCACTTACCCGCAGCGAGAGGGCACATTACCTCGCTCGGCTCAATATTTTCATATCGCTTGCGCGGCACATGCAAACCAAAAATCAAAATCTGCAATCCCAATCAGACGCGCTTGCAAAACTTCTCCGAAACAAAAAAGTTTCTGGAACGACTGACTTTTCGAAAGGCATCTGGAGCACTCACAGACCCATGGGTCAGGCATATTTATTGGTCTCTTCGCCTTCTCAGAGCGACATGTACTATGCGATGGGCAGTTTCACCGTGACACACACGGCTGCACCGATCGATTTGCGCATTGAAGACAACTTTCTCAAGTTAAGGTTCTCTCAATGGAAATCCATTTTCGACCGCTACAACTGGGACTCAGGTAAATTTGTAACCCTGCTCAGTGGCTGGTGCTGGAAAACCAAGTCTGATCATTGTTTCAATATTGAGGAACTGATGACCATTCAGGTCAGCGACAAATCATTGTCCCGCCTGCACAGACTTGGAATCGCCAAAGAATTCGAAATCTATGGCCAAACTGCAGCACAAACAGTTTGGGATGGAGTTCCACTTACGGATCTCTCCAGTGCTGAGAAACTCAAGTTCTGGGAAAATCTCACCCAAGTTCTCTACCAATTTCAATTTCCGGAACAGGACGCACTCGAATAAAGTTCTGGAATAAAAAAAGCCGCCCCTCACAGGCGGCAATCCAACGTAACTGCCTGGCTCTTTGCAAAGCCGGTCATCACGCAGCTCTCACATCGAAAGAATCTCTTTTTCCTTAGCTGCGCAGAGCTCGTCGATTTTCTTGGTGTAGACGTCGGTCAGCTTTTGAATTTCATCATTCGCCCGCTTCACTTCGTCTTCCGACCAGCCATGCTCTTTCTGTGAGCTCTTGGCCTTGGTATTGCCTTCCTGGCGATGATGACGCACAGCCACCTTGGACTCCTCACCAATCTTCTTCACCTGCTTGGCGATATCTTTACGGCGTTCTTCAGACAGAGCCGGAATCGGAACGCGGATAATTTTGCCATCGTTGTTGGGTGTGTAGCCCAAGCCCGAGGTCAAGATGGCTTTCTCAATTGCCGTGAGCTGTGATTTATCGAAGGGATTGACCGTGATGAGGCGTGGCTCAGGAGTTGCCAAGGTCGCAACCTGATTCAAGGGAACGCGTGAACCGTAGGATTCGACCCGTACGTCATCGAGAAGATTTGTTGAGGCACGACCTGTGCGGATCTTGGTGAGATCGTCCTGCAGCGATTTGATGGATTTCTCCATCCCTTCTTTCACTTTTGCAATCAGAGTATTCTTGTCCATGTGAACTTCCTCAGGCTTTCATATTTCTTTTGCCCCACGGGGCGCTTCATAATGTCAGCTTTGCACGCTGTCCAGCTCAGAGGCCAAACTTGCTTTTTCTAAACTGTTTTTTGAGCTTCTTGACTTCTGTCCAGACGATTTCAGAGGACTCAATGTTGGTCAGGCGCATTTCAACCTGATAGGTGACCGTCTTGTAACCGCCTGCTTCCGACACAATGCTCGAAAGAGCGCCCACCAGGAAGAAGTCGGCTGCGGCCTGCTTGCCTGGGC
>JBILKQ010000147.1:0-6898 GCA_044376655.1 Silvanigrellaceae bacterium | reverse complement strand
CTTGTGGCTGATGCACGCAAACTCGATGCGCATGGGAAGAGAACGGGAGAAAAAATGAAAGCCGGGGCACGCCACGGCTTCGAGGTTTGTTCCAAATCGATGTGATTCATTTCATGAGGAAGGGCTTTGCACCGCTCCTCATAGGAATCAGCATTCAGTGAACGCTGATTAGCTCCACAGTGAACACCAATGTTGCGTTCGGACCAATTTTGCCACCCGCACCGCGTGCACCGTAGGCGAGATTCGATGGAATGAACAATTCCCAAACCGCTCCCTCTTTCATAAGCTGAAGCGCTTCAGTCCATCCTGCGATTACGCCATTGACTGGGAAAGTTGCAGGCTCACCACGATCGTATGAGCTGTCGAAAACTGTTCCATCAATGAGGGTACCCTTGTAGTGGGTCGTGACTTTATCAGTTGCTTTAGGTGATTTGCCGCCACCTGCCTTGACTTCACGGTATTGAAGGCCCGAGGCGAGTGTAACCACACCAGTCTTGTGGCGGTTGAGTTCGAGGAATGCCTGGCCCTCGGCCGTGTTTTTCTCAGTTGCTGCCGCTTGCATTTTGGCTTGCTTGGCTTCCATTTCGGTTTGGAAGGTTGTCATGATGGCCTGAATTTCATCATCAGAAAACTTAGGTGCGGCGTCGTTCAGAGCGTCTGCAACGCCAGCGGAGAGCGCCTGTGCTTCAATATCAATCCCTTGGTTGGCAAGGTTACGACCGATATCAAGACCAATAATGTAACTTACTTTCTGCAACTGTGTTTGAAGCATTTGGTATCTCTCCCATAAATGTTGGGCACTTGTATCACCCCAGGGAGACATTCGATAGAGCGGGAGGGAGTTTTTTTAAGAACGACACCTTTTGACAATGATATTGTTGCTTTATTCATCGAAGTTGCCTAACTTTTTAAGAAGTCTTCACATGAGCAACGATGCGTTCACGCCGGCGACCAGAACGAGACGGGAAGTTGAATGTTGAGCCAGAGAAGTAATCACAAGAGCGTTGGTCTGAGAGTCGTGCTTTTTTGGGCATCGCTGCTGCTGTATGGAGTGTGGCTCGGTGTCCCGCACCGGGCGCTTGCGCAAATCACCATTCCGGAACTCTCATCCCCCGTAATCGACTCGGGTGATTTCTTCTCAGCTCAACAGGAAGATGACCTCCGCAAACGGCTTGTCGACCTCAAACAAAGAGAAGTGGCACAGATGCAAATCTGGACGCTTGCGTCTCTCGAGGGAGAAAGCATTGAGGGTCTCAGTATACGTGCTGTTGATAAATGGAAACTTGGCAATCGCGAGCGTGACGACGGATTACTGTTAACCATTGCACGTGCAGAACGACGCTACCGTCTTGAAGTTGGTCAAGGTCTCGAGGGAATTCTCCCAGACCTCAGAGCTTCGCAGCTGCTCAGAAAGTTTCTCGTTCCAAGCTTGCGCACAGGCACAACGTCAGCGGGTGTGCTTGCGATGATCGACAAAATCGAAGAGCTCATCCAGTCCGAAAAATCGGTTGGTTTCAACAGTGAGAAGAAAGAGCAAAGCAATGCGCTCAAAACCTTGCTGGGCCCGGATGCTTATGACTCATTTGTGATCTTCTTCTTTTTAGGACTCCTACCTTTACCTGTCGTCCTACTCGCCATTTTTGGAGGCGGAAGAGGAAGGCTTGAATCTGACAACTCAGACAGCTTGTACGGCAATATGCGCAGAGGTTATCGCCCGCGCAGAGGCAGCTGGGGAGGTGGTAGTTGGAGTGGTGGTGGCGGTAGCTGGAGCGGCGGCGGTGGTGGGTTTTCAGGAGGAGGAGCGAGTGGCGATTGGTAAAAATGTTCAACAGGAGAAACACACATGAATCTTCAAACCAAAAAAATGAACGTAGCTCTGCTTTTCGCATTGGCCGCAACGGGATTGAGCGGTTGTGGCCTTCAGAGCATTCCAAAAGCAAAAAATGCTGTCGATGCTGCACAAGCTGAAGTGTTGAATCAATACCAACGCCGAGCCGATCTCATTCCCAATCTCGTCGAAGTGGTTAAGGCCAACGCAGCCAACGAAAAAGAAACGCTCGAGGCGGTTGTCAATGCCAGAGCAAAGGCAACACAGATGCAAGTGAATCTCGGTGATGCTGAATCAGTCAAACAGTTCCAGTCCGCTCAAGCAGCCCTGAGTAGCGCGCTTTCACGCCTTTTGGTGGTCAGCGAGAATTATCCACAACTAAAGGCATCCGATAGCTACCGCGATCTGCAGGTGCAACTCGAAGGCACAGAGAATCGCATCACTGTCGCGCGCCAGCGTGCCATTGCCGCAATTGAGGAACTCAACAACCAGATAACGGTTTTTCCAACCAGCATCACGAACAATTTCATCTATCACTATAAATCTCTGCCGCAGTGGGGTGCCGACAAAGATGTCAAAACACTCGAACAAGCTCCAAAAGTGGATTTCAAAGAATGAACAAGCCGAACTCGAAAGGTTAGTTCTGCAGCTCGAACAGAAATATCCTCTCGAGGTCGTGGTCTCACTGAGCGACACTCCTGCCCTGGTTCCGTTCGCTGCCGCGCGTATGATTGCGCTCTTGGCTGTTGGCGTTGAGCTTGCGGCAGAGGCTTTGTGGATCCCTGTTCCGGCATGGTTCCTGGGAATGATTGTGTTTTTTGCGCTCTTGCTGCCATCATCTCGCTGGCAGAGTCTGTGGCTTTTTCGCCTTCTGAGATTCAAAGCCGAACGCTACAGTGGCGTCATGCTGCAAGCAGACAAATGTTTCTCTGATTTGGGACTGGCCCGCACGAAGGCACGTAATGCTTTGCTTGTGTACTTCAACATGAAGGAGAGAATTTTTATCCTTCATCCGGATCACACTTTGGCTGCGGAATGGCCGGAGCTCAAAATGAATGAACTTGTGCAAGAGCTCGGCACACACATGGACAGCAGCGCATCACCTGCAGCAGCCTCACTGCAACTGCTGAGTAAAATAACCGCTTTGGCCCAACAACGCTGGCCCGATGCGGCGCCCGATGCGCCTGTAAACGAACTGCCCAACGGCGTAGTCTGGTGGCCAGGCTGAAGAACTCAAGCACCCTCTTTGTTATAAATTGATGTAAATTTATAGACTTAGAGGAATAAACTGATATGTAGAGCGCCCCAGTAGAAAGACCACTCCACCCGGAAAGCTTGCGCAAAAAACATTATTCTTAAAATTCTCATCAAGAGTCGAAATTAAATGAACTATTTCGACTTAATTCTCATTAACTAAAATACAACTCATTCGCCTGCTGATGCGAGCCGATACGGTCTAAGGAGGTGCAGGATGAAAGGTGCAGCAAACGAATCTAAACAGTTCTCGTATGTTGCATTTATATTGATCTTTAGCGCCGCAGCCTCTGGATGTTCAGCCACTCAAACCGCGATCAAGCTACCAGCGCGCCCGTGCACGCAAAACCCCTTTTCCTCAAAGAACACGGCGTCTGCTGATTCGGGCACTCTGGGAATTGTAAACGGGACAGAACGTCTCGTAAACGACGCTCTCGATAGAACAGTTGTCGGAATCATTTCGGAATATCTTCTGAGTGACGGCTCAAGAGAAGGTGGAACTTGCACTGGAGTGATTGTAGGTAAAGACGTTGTTCTCACCGCAGCGCATTGCTTTCAAAGTCCAGAAAATGCGGTTGAGGCCCGTGTTTATGCAAGTTTCAAAGCAAAATTGTTCGACCTCACCGAGGCCGATGTCATCCCGGTTGAGCGCTGGCGATCGCACCCCAACTACACAGGTAACATTGCCAATTATGCCAATGCTGACATTGCTGTCCTCAAACTCACGCGATCTGTTCCTTCCAGCCAGTTGGTGGCATCGGTCGTAGACAATGTATCGTCTTTGACTGAAGGACTGGAGGTAACCGCCATTGGTTATGGCGCGACAGGTTCGCTCAGCCGCGACTCGGGAACAAAGAGGAGAGCCAACTCGTTCATTCGCAACTTAATCAATCCGGTCAACTACCCCGAGACACAACTCAAGAACCAAGTACGAGTTCTAGACACGAGCGACTTATCGCGTGGTGCATGTTTCGGCGACAGCGGCGGACCAGGGTTTGTCGCCGGCAAAGCGCAAGTATTTGGACTCGTACAGGGCGTCCACTCATCGGTTCAAGGGCCAGCACCGAGCTGTGAAAGGGCGGACTATAACTACACCCTCATTGCTCCCTACCGCGCATGGATTGAGGAGCAAATTGGCTATTCACTCAATGTCTCAGGAACTCACTTGAGAGTCAGTGACTCTCCTGGATGGTCTGCACAAAACGCAGAACTGCCAAAAAGATCGAGCGCACCAGCCACAACGACCGAGCAGGTCGCCTCAACTCAGAGATCGCTCCCTTATTGCAAGTGAAGATTCTTGAAGACACAAGCGCTGCCCCCGCTGACGAGCGGAGGGCGGGCTGCATTTTTTTCACTCCATGACATCGCTTTTACGACCTCTCTCATTCCTTCCCCCCGCCTCTTGTCTGGATTTGATTCAATCACAGTGTTCGATCCGACACAGGGAGGAATTTTCAATGATCCGTGGTGGCCTCGTCTCCGTTTCCGCACTGCTTCTTCTCGGAACCGCTTGTAAAACGCGTGATTTCAATGTGGACAGTAAAAAAGTCAGTGAACAAGACAAAATCCAGGGCAACGAGTGTCTTCGCCAAATGGCAAAATGGGAAAATGAAGCCAACGGTGTGAGCAAGCGTCCTTCGACTCTCCTCAAATTCAAAAGCTACGACATTCCAGCGGAGCTGATTCAAAGTGATGTGGCCGAATCCACTCCCAAAGAGATCAAAGATGCATTCTTCTTTGAAAAAGACGGCAAGAAATATGTACGCTGGGTTATTCAGCCTGAAGACACAAAATGGTTCAAGGATGTGGAAGCATTTCTTGAGAAAAAGACAGGTAAAAAACCTGTAGCGCAAGAATATTTCAACGGCTACCTGACTGCATCACGCAGCGTGCTCGTGATTGATCCTGCAACCGGTTACAGCTTCTCATTGAAAGCATCAACCAACCAAACCGGAGGCAACTGGAAAGACAAGAAACAAGACTGGAAAGATGGACAGGATATTCGTGCTGTCAGCGACTACGTTGCAAGACTTGAGAAAAACCTCAAACTGAAGAACGCGGTTATTCTGCAGGAACCAATGGCCTTTGGGATTGCAGATGTCGATCAATCCAACGTCATCCGCCTCGTGGGTGAGGTTGCAACCTGTGAGAAGTATTATCTGCCTGGATTTAGCGCTCTTCATGAGCAAGTTGGAAAAGAGTTGGCTGGAAAAGAAAATCCGGTTGAGTTCTGGAACGAATATTATGTGAAGCCCTTGGGCCGCGCATTGGCTGAGTTTGCAGGAATCTGGGGACTCTCGTTCGACTCTCCCCACTCCCAAAACTTTCTCATTGAGCTCGACAAACAGAAGAAACCTACAGGACGAGTCGTTCTGCGCGACCTGGGAGATGTGTTCGTCCTCAAAGAACAGTCTGAGTTGTTTGCTGCGCAGAATGTAGCGAATCGTTTGGCAGCAGCGGAGAATCTACTCAACGGCCGTTTGAGTATTGCGGTGGGCTTGTTGCACGGCAACGTACCCCCATCTTGGGTCCGCCCAGAGCAATACGAAAACATCTGGGGCGCTGCCTTCTTCGAAAACTTCGAGAAAGAGTACAACGCTCTCACAGGATTTGATGTGAGCAAAATAGCCTCACCATTGAGCGCGAGACAATTCTCTTACGTAGGGAAAACCTACACTGTGAACCAGAGCTGGAAAGACACGATGAACACCTTTGCTTCGTGTGTGAAGACAGGCAAAGCCGACAAAGGCTCTTGCCCACAGGGTGTCACCGAGCGCTTGCGCTAATTGGTGATGTGGGTGGCTGAAATTGCCACCCGAATTTCAAACCCAGAAGCCCTGCAGTTTTGCGGCCCGGAAAAGTAAAATCCGGGCTTTTGCTTTTGAAAAATTCGATTGAAACACCGGTGACCAAGCTCAAATTAAAGATCGACACGAATGTCTTGCGCGTTGGATAGCGCAACGCGAAGGTTAGCCGCGGTTCAAAATAATTCCATTCGCCGCTGCGCTTTTCTGATGTTCCAGTATCCTCAGCCTCCCAGGTTTGCCCCCATCCCCAAATCAACTCACCGCCCGTGTGAAAGTACGGAAAAAAGCTGTACTCACCGCCGAAAACTGAAAAATTGCCACGACGCACAAGAGTCAGGCTCAATTCTCCCTTTTCGGTACCGGTATTCACTTTCAATTTTGAAGATCGGTAAGCATAGCCAAGGGGGTGTAACCAAACACGACTCAAACTTCCTTTCTGAAGATAAGTCTGTGCTGTTGGAAAAACCTGAAAACCCAGGGCAGACCACTCAAGAGTTTGGGTTTCACCTGCAATATCGTCGCGACCAACAACCTGATAAGGAAAATCGAAATCGACTGCGAAGCCAAGCCCAAACATATTCAACAGCGGAGATTCCTTCATGTACGGAATGAAGATCTGAGATTCCCAGGTCAAGCCTGTACTCAGCTGGTTGGAGCGCAGGCCCGTAAGAAGATCCGATTCATTGTTGACTTTCTGCCGCCAACCCAATCCGACCCCATAAGGGAGATTTTTTCCAGCTAGGCTTGCAGGTGCGGGGGTTAGAATTGCGAATTTTTGATTTCTGCTTTTGCGAACGCTGCGTCTTTTTTGGGTCTCAAGGGAATCCCGTTTCTCTACTGGCTCAGCGGTGCTTTCCGAACCCTGCGCTGATTCCGGTGCAGATTGGGGTAAAGGAGTTTCGAGCTGCTGTGGAACTGGAACCGCTTCGCTCGGCGCAGATGTCGAGGTGGAATTCCCAGGCAATGGCATTTCGCCCTGCGCAAGAAGCGAAGTCGCCCTCGCCTTCGA
>JBILKQ010000049.1:0-19640 GCA_044376655.1 Silvanigrellaceae bacterium | reverse complement strand
TTCAAGGAGCTCGCCGACGGCGCGGACGCGACGGTTACCAAGGTGGTCAATATCGTCCACAACAGCAGCGCCCGATCGAACTTCGAGCAGCATCTTTACGGTGCCGAGAATGTCCTCGCGTGTGAGCGTGCGATGATCAATGTCGATCTTGTCGCCAAGACCAAGTTTTTCATTGAGTTTGAGACGACCAACGCGCGAAAGATCGTAGCGCTCTTTCACAAAGAAGAGGTTGTCGAACAACTGGCTCGCGTTGTCGAGCGTAGGAGGATCTCCAGGACGCATGCGCTTGTAAATTTCAATGAGCGCCTCTTCCTGGTTCGCAGTTTTGTCGGCGTTGAGGGTATCGCGGAACGAAGAGTCAACGTTTACGTCGTCAATGAAAAGAACTTCAAACTGAGAAATGCCCTTGAGCTTGATTTGCTCGAGAACAGGCTTCTGCAATTCGGTGTTAACAGGAAAGAGAACTTCACCGGTGTCTTCATCGATGATGTCACGTGCAATGACCTTCTTGCTGACTTCATCGTCAGTCATGGGAAGTGCATTGACGTTTTCAGCCTGAAGCTGACGGACCACCTTAGCGGTGATTTTGCGGTTGCGCTTCACGAGCACTTCACCGGACTTGGGGTCGATGATGTCGGATGGAGCACGCTTAGAGCTGAGGAATTTCCAGTCGACCTTGCGGAAGAACTTAGCGTCCTTGAGCAAAATCGTTTCACGTTCATAAAAGTGATTGAGCAACTCTTCGGTGGAGAAGCCAAGAGCTTTCAACAGAATGGTTGCAGGCATCTTACGACGACGGTCGATACGGCAATAAAGAATGTCTTTGGTGTCGAATTCAAAATCAAGCCACGAACCGCGGTAGGGGATGATGCGGGCATTGTACAGAAGCTTGCCCGACGAGAGAGTTTTACCTTTGTCATGATCGAAGAACACACCAGGTGAGCGGTGCAGCTGAGAAACAACAACTCGCTCTGTTCCGTTGATGATGAACGTGCCGTTCTCGGTCATCAAGGGGATTTCGCCGAAATAAACTTCCTGCTCTTTAAAGCCACGGATGGACTTCACGCCAGTTTCATGGTCGACGTCCCAAATGATGAGACGGATCATGACTTTAATGGGTGCAGCGTAGGTCATGCCTTTGGAGCGGCACTCATCGACCGTGTATTTGGAGTCGTCGAGCGAATAACTGACGAATTCAACAGAAGCCGTTTTGTCAAAATCCATCACAGGGAAAACGCTTTTGAAAACACCCTGCAGACCAATTTCGCTGCGGGTATCTGCGGTTTCAACTCCCTGGAGGAATTCGGCGTACGACCTCTTTTGAATGTCAATTAGATTGGGCATGCCGATGATCGGATGAACCTTCGCAAAGCTTCTCCGATGGCGAACAAAACTAGATGCCATATTGGACATAAAGAGGACCTCGTTACGTTACTGATCCAAACCACAATTCAGGGCACACCCCATAGGTGACCCGTTTTTGCGCATGTAGGCCGAAACTTATCTTCCTAGTAGCAAAAGTCAAGCCAACCAGAAAAATCCAGTTGGCTTGAACTTAAACTGCCGGCCGTATGGCCGGCCTATGAAACTGCTTACTTGATGTCAACAGTTGCGCCAGCAGCTGTGAGCTTCTTCTTGATGTCTTCAGCTTCAGCCTTAGAAACGCCAGTCTTGAGGCTCTTAGGAGCGCCTTCAACGAGGTCCTTAGCTTCCTTGAGGCCGAGACCTGTCAGAGCGCGAACTTCCTTGATCACGTCAAGCTTCTTGTCGCCGCCAGCCTTGAGGATGACTTCGAACTCGGTCTGAGCTTCAGCTGCGGGAGCAGCTGCGCCGCCAGCAACTGCAGCAACAGCAACAGGTGCAGCAGCGGAAACGCCGAAGATTTCTTCGAGTTCTTTGACGAGCTCAGCAGCTTGGATGAGGGTCAGGCCTTTGATGTACTCGATGAATTGCTCTTTAGTGATAGTCGACATATTTTTATCTCCAAGAAAAATGATTAATATTTAAGCAATACTAGATTCAAAAACTCGAATTAAGCAGTCTTGGTTTCCTTGATTTGATTCAAGACGCTGACCACTGCTCTTGGCACGCCCTGGACAACGCCGAGCATTCCACGATGTGGAGCAACGAGAGAACCGAGAATCTTGGCAATGAGCACTTCGCGCGATGGCAAAGATGCAAGTGCCTCGATCTGCTTGACGCCGAGTTTCTCAGCTTCCATGTAACCCGCAACAGGCTTCAGCTTCTCGTTCTTCTTAGAAGCTTCATTGAAAGCCTTTGCAGCGGCAGCAACGTCGCCGAAAACAAAAACGATACCGGTCTGGTTCTTGAGATCAGAAGCAATCACTGCTTCCTTGCGACCTTCAATAGCCTTCTTGGCAATCGTGTTCTTCACGACGCGGAATTCAGCATTGGCAGCCTTCAGAGCACGACGCAATTCGGTCAGCTCCTCAACTGTCATGCCTTGGTATTGCGCCAAAAACAGCGCGGACGACTTGTCTAGGTATTTAACCACGTCATCGCGCCAGGCGACTTTGGCATTCCTATCCAATCGAACCTCCCTTCGGAATTGATGGCTTTCGCCATCGGTTGAAAAAGAGGGTCTTAGTCTATGCGGGGTTTACCTCGAACCGACGAGAACCTGCAGTCTTCGACCCACAAAAATCAAAAGATTTATTTCATTTCGGTTGTATCGAGGCGGATACTAGGGCTCATCGTGGCGCTCACATAAGCGGACTTCACGTAAGTTCCCTTGGCTGCAGCGGGCTTCGCTTTGAGAATCGCTTCGACGAAAGTCTTGAGATTCTCTTCAATCGCTGGAGCAGCGAAGGAAGTTTTACCGACAGGAGCCTGGATGATTCCAGCCTTGTTTACTTTGAACTCAACGCGACCCGCCTTGGCGTCCTTGACGGCTGTGCGCAGGTCCATGGTCACAGTTCCAACCTTGGGGTTGGGCATGAGGCCACGGGGAGCGAGGATTTTACCCAAGCGACCCACAACGCCCATCATGTCTGGGGTAGCAACTGCAGCTTCGAAATCGAGCCAGCCGCCGAGGATCTTCTGCGCGATATCTTCGCCGCCAACAAAGTCAGCACCAGCTTCTTCTGCCTCCTTGATTTTCTCGCCCTTTGCGAAAACCAGAACGCGGACTTTCTTACCGAGACCGTGAGGAAGGACAACGGCTCCGCGAACATTCTGGTCAGCATGGCGAGGGTCAACACCGAGGTTCATGGCAACTTCAACAGTTCCATCGAACTTCGTGTAGCTGACTTCCTTCAAGAGCGCAGCAGCTTCAGGAAGAGCATAGCGCTTCTCTGCGTTAACTTTCTTGCGCGCATCAGACAGTTTTTTACCAATTTTCTTCATTTCAAACTCCTGAGGTGCAACCGGCCTCTAGGGCCTCCCTCGTGAATATTTAAAAAATTACGCTTTGACTTCGAGTCCCATCGAGCGAGCCGAGCCCTTGATAAGGCGCTTAGCTGTCTCGATGTCGTAGCAGTTGAGGTCGGGAAGCTTGGTCTTGGCGATTTCCTCAACTTGCTTCTCGGTCACTGAACCACACAGAGCCTTGCCAGGTGTCTTGCTGCCGGATTGAATCTTGGCAGCCTGCTTGAGCAACACCGTTGCAGGAGGCGTCTTGGTGATGAATGTAAACGACTTGTCAGAATAGACCGTGATGATTGTTGGAAGGATCGTTCCCGCTTGCTTTTGAGTGCGAGCATTGAATTCCTTCACAAACATAGCGATGTTGACGCCGCGCTGACCCAGAGCTGGACCGATTGGTGGAGCCGCTGTAGCCTGCCCAGCAGTAATCTGGAGCTTGATAAGACCAACTATTTTCTTTGCCATTGGCAACCTTCCTCGTTTCGACTTTTCCAGAGTTACAGCGCGAAATCGGCTGTTTCCGGACGTGAGTCGATTCGCTTAATACAAAGCCGAGGGCTGCGCAAGCAGTAAACTCAGAACTGGTATGTAGCTTGAATCTCGAACTTTCCGCGCACCAGCGGAGCTGAAGGGATCTGCGGGTTCACGCCATCGGCCGGAACTTTCGATTCAATTTTTGCGCGACTCGACCCGACCTCTAAGCCCAGCCCTCCCAGTAGGCCGTAGCGCCCTGCCTTTTCTTCCGGCGAAACATAAGCCGCAAGCATCATCACCTGCAGCGCAAAACGCTTCTCAACCCAGCTGTATTGGGTTTCTTGAATATCCTTGATAATGAGGTCGGCATGCTCGTAAGTCGGCGTAATCCTCAGGTAACCACGCAGAGGGGCTTCAATTTCAAGGTCTGAGGGGCTCCAGTTGATGATTTCCAGGTCAGCCGGGAGGAGAAGGCGCAACGAGGGGTGTGATCGAGTGAATTTTGCAAATTCTTGAATCACGGGACGAACCCGCTTGGTGTCGTTGCGTTCAAATGGCTTGTCGGCACCCCCATCGCTGGAAATTTGAGCCGAGTGAATTTCAAAGACAAGCCCCTGAGTGTATGCCGGATAGATGGCCTCCGCGTAAGCTGTACGGAGAGTCAAACCGGTGCGGCTGAGCTTGGCCTCTTCTGAATTCTTGTAGCTATATGAGCGAAAACCGAGAGCTGCATTGAAGGACGATTGCCTATCGGCCCGGCGCAACAACTGGTAGGCAGCACCAAAATCAACATAGGTCCAGGCACCAGATTCGAGAAAATGTTGCCCCAAAGTGGTCACTCCCAAACTCCGAAAAGCGTCTCCGCCGACGGCCAATCCTCGGGTCAGGCCAATCATGCATGATGATGCCGTTGAGCACGAAAGCTCCGCCTCCAAGGGCAAAACGGCAGGATGGAGTCTGTTTTCAAGAAGCGACGAAGGGGGAACTGCACGCAAAGGCGTGGGTATACCCGGAAGTACAGCAGGTGCGCTCGCAGACTGAGGCACAGCCTCAGACGTTATGGTCCCCGCACCTGTCTGGGCATATGCCAGACGACCGCCCATACCGAGCCCCAGGACGTTTAAACCAGATAAAAAGATCATCGAGCATGCTGTTGCGATGGAATTTGCCAGATTTGCCTGACGGCGATTGGTCATCATCCCCATGAGAACTCCCTTACAAATCGATTCCTTGTGGCCGACATAGTGTGGGCAGGACGTCCATTTTGCAACTTCCTCTCCAACTTGTGTATGAAAGCCACTTGAAGCACAGCACCCCGTGAAGAACGCGTTACCCTTGGAAACTGCAACAGCTCACGGTGTATTTCAGCATTTTGCGAAAAATGGGGAGCGACGAAGCATGACGCAATTCAGCCCGGAAGAGTTTTTGGAGCGCTGCACTGAATCAAGTCAGACTGCGTATGACCTCTTGAAGAAGCTTCTTGACGATGCTCAGACGGCGGATGGTCGCGCTGAGACGCGCCGCTTTCTCACCCGTCTGCGAAAGAAGTGCGAAGAATCCGAACTCAACTTTGATGAGTTCCTGGCACGACATCATTTTGCCTTCAACACACTCGCACTGAGCAATGACAGCGGAGCGGAGAACATCTTTTTCTTGCTCCAGCTCCCAAGTATTTTCACACCTGAAGATTGGTCGTTCACTTTCTTTGAGGGGCTGACAAGGTACCCTGTTTCAGAGTTCCAAGGCCGCGTGATGGCCGAGCTGGGTTGTGGTAACGGATGGATTTCCATTGCTTTGGCTGCGAGAACATCGCCCCAGAAGATACTTGGTCTCGACATTAATCCCCGTGCTATCACCTGTGCTCGTCTGAACCTGTTGCTAAATGCACTGGATGACTCCGGAACTCCGAAAATCGACCACGAAGGCAAAAGTCTAATGGACAGGGTGGAATTCCATGTCTCAGATCTTCTTGGCTATCCCATTGAGCGAAGCTTATTGCTGGATCGTATCATCGGATGCATCCCACAGGTTCTGAGCCCTGAGCCTCTAGCAGCGGCACAGTTTGTCTCTGAAGATGCCGACGACAACTTTCTTTATTCACTGAGCAACTATTGCGAGAAGCAAGGCTATGTTGAAGACCAATTCGGATTGGGCCTGATTGCACGCGCGCTCGAGGAATCCATCGCGATCAGCAAACCTTCAGCTAAAGTTATTCTCAACTTGGGTGGACGCCCAGGCACCGCGGTTCTCGAAAGACTGCTTTCACGGCGTGGATTTTCAGTCAAAAAAATCTGGAGCACCAAGGTTTGGCAAGCTGCAGACACCGACATTCTCCCTCTCGTAGAAATTGAAAATATCACGCCCCATCGCTTTGAGTTCTTCACAAGCCTGACGAGCGATGAGCCCATTTGTGCTCGCACGGCGCTTGAGTATCAGAAGAAAGGCGGGCAGATCGCACACAGTCTGAGTGTTTACGAAGCTCAAATAAAATATCCTTCTGCGATCCGCTCTATCTTCAAACTGATTGGTCAGGCTGGGTTTGAGGACTCACGTAACGGACTCGATCTTGCTTTTGAAAACGATGAGCTGGCCGAGGAAAAAATAAACTTCATGGGCAGCCTATCAGAATGGCTGCAACAAAAGCCAAATCTTCCTTATTCCGATGCCGAAGGAGAACCGCAGTTGCGCAGACAAATTGCGCAGTTCCTCAGAAGCTATTGGAAGATACCTCTGACAGCAAAAAGCGTTTTTGTAACCCCAAACCGCAAAGCTGCACTGAAAAATCAATTGCAGATGCTTCGCCCACAACTCACCTTAGTTCAGAAAGATTTGGCCCAGCATTTACCAAGCCAATGGCTCACAAAAACTAGCTCGGTAATAGGTCCAACACCAAGAATTGTTGAAGCTCCGAAGCGAGTCGACGAAATTTGCAAACTGGTGCACTCTCTCGAGCCAAATCTAGTTGTCTGCTCGCTCCAAGATTTCGAAGTCCGAACCAGTGATGCTTTCGTCAGGCTCGTAGAGGCCTGCACACGCGTCAATGCTCAATTGGTGGTCGACCTATCGGAGCACTTTGAACTTTCGAGCCAGCCCGCACCACATGGGGTTCTCTCCTACCTCTCCGAGCATCCTCTGCCGGGACACGTCACGCTGCTCTTCGCGCTGGTGCGCAACCGGGTCTACAGCGATCTGGAACTCAGCTTTCTCATCTCAGAAAACCTCGATCTACTTGAAAGAATGACTGCCGCGGCAGAACTCACCTACAGTAGAACGCCTCTATTGACTCAACGCTACTTTGGAAAAATCTTTGCCGACCTTCTGAATTTCCAACTCACCGACCTCCGCCGTACCAAAGGTGAACAGTTACGGACCCCTCGGAACGAAGCTCAGTCGGCATTACGCTCTCTGCCAGAGAACATCGTCAATGCGTTCAATCACCCTGCTATTACCGTTCAAAATTTCGAGTTAACTCCACAAACCATTAGGTTGGATTATGGTGAAAATTGCCTCAACTCACCGCTTCAGCTCGACAGCGCGATCATGGAAAGCTATCTGCGGCAAAATATTTCGGCACAGGAATTGAACTGCGAGAAGCCGATCATCGAACTCATCGACAAACGTTTTGGCCTAAACCATTTTGCAGAGAAAAATGTCGTACTTGGTCTAGGCGTGGCTCCTCTGTTTTGCGCTGCCCTCGAAATGATTTCGAATAAAGGCCAAAGCATTGCGTTGCCGACCGGAGCATATGGTTACTTTAAAGCGGCCTGTGACTATATTGGTGTCCCATGCTTACCGGTGGAAACCACGGAAAAGAATCGCTTCAAAATGACTCCAGCCGATCTGGACAAGTTCCTTTCCCAAAAACGCTGCGACTGGCTCTACCTGAATGGCCCGATCGTGAATCCAACCGGCGCAATTTACTCGAACGGCGAGATTCTCGACTTACTCGACGTTCTTGAACAGCACAGCTGCGGCCTCATCTTCGACACAATTTTTTCAGGGCTCGAATTCAGCAAAAAGCAGATGCACATGACTCTGAGTCGCTTCCGTGCCGCCCGCTCAGAACAACAAAACAATTGCAAAATGATTGTTATGGGCGGGCTATCGAAGGAAATCGCGGCCGGCGGCCTGCGCTTCGGCTGGGCTGTATCAGATGACGAAGAGATTGCCCAAGGACTCAGAAGCAGGGTACCGGGAACACCCCACGCCACGGTGCGCTATGCGGCGAGAAAAATTTATCTGGCTTTAAATGACAGCAACCACCCAATTCATAAAGAGCTGGACCAGCAGAGAGCTATGCTCCAAAGCAGAGCCGAGAATCTGAGCTCTGCCCTGCGTCAGTTGGGATGGGAAGTTCTGGACGCACAGGGCGGACTCTTTGTCTGTGCATCTCCTAAAAAGTATCTGGACAGCCTCGGGAAAGACGTGTCAGAAGAAAGGCTCCAGCAAGCCGCCGATGAAATCGCAACACAATTGCGCACCCAGGTCGGACTGTTGGTCAACAGTGCCACATGGACGGGCCTGCCTCAGCAATTGCGTTTTGTCATCAGCGTAGAAGAGGAGACTCTCGCGACCGGGGTTGAGAGGCTCAAACAATTCGATGCAAACTGGCAAAACCCAACCCGATAAATTATACTTTAGCACCCAGAAGAGAGGACATTGCAGTCATGCGTATTGCCATTTCGGGCCACAGCGGATGCGGAAACACCACGGCCACCACGAACGTGGGACATGCCTTGGGGCTGAAAATCGTGAACTACACCTTCCGCGATCTCGCCAAAGAACTCGGGATGAGCTTTGAAGAACTGCACAAAGAAGCGCCCTCCAACTTTATCTTCGATTACCTTACAGATCTGAAGTGCATTCGCGCTGCTTTGACTGAAAACATAGTACTTGGAACGCGTCTTGCCGCTTGGCTCATGGATGCAGACCTCAGAATCTGGCTACATGCACCCCTTGAGGAACGGGCCCGACGCATCAATAAACGTGAAACGGAAAAGGGCGCAACGTACGAGTCAGTTCTTTATAAAACGTTGAAACGAGACGAACAAAACCGAAAGCGCTATTTGCAACTGTATGGTCTCGACATTCACGATCACTCTGATTTCGACATCACCATCAACACAGACAAACTCACTGCAGAACAAGTTTCAAGCCTAATCGTTGCTGCTGCACAGTGGGCCAGCAAAAACCAACTCGAGCGCAAGAACATTCACATCAAGCGTATTCGTGAAATCATTGCAGACAAACTCAAAGTCACTGAGCAGCAGATCCTCGACCCGAATCACCCGATCGACGTGAAAGAAATTTTTACTCGCCTTAAACGCGTTTAAAGCCGCTCCGACCAACGCAGTCCAAAACTACTCTGCCTGAATGCGAGCTGCGAGCTCCCCTGCACCTCTCCGGCAGTGTTGTATTCTGCTACGAAATCATCCGCATCACGGGTCTTGGTCTCCCAAATCAAGGAAACCTGGTGCTTGTGATTGCGCAACTTTCCTTGTGCTTCGCGCCACTGTGAACCAGAAAAATCAACATCAAGTGAAACCTTGATTTCGTTTCCCCTCACTTTCCGACCAGGCTCGAAGCGGACGCGATTGGCTGAGACAGACTTACTGACTGGAAACGAATCGTGTTTGACGGCCGTTTTGCCAAACACCAGGAAGGAGTATTCTCCCCCAAAACCAGCCTCCACAAGCGAGTCACCAACAGTCAGCTCTTGTTTGATGAACGCCCCCGCGTTTAAAGGGATTCCATACGTGGCAACTGTTCCACGTGGATAGTGAACACGTTCGTATCTTGCCTCAGCGGCTCCCAACCAACGAAGACGGCTTTTTTCTGCCAAATCCACTTGGCCTTCAACACCACCGACAAGAGCCAGATCGAACCATGAGACCGCCTGGAGGTCGTAATTGCGACCCAACGCCGGAAAACTGTTTTTCAACTTCAGAAAATAAAACGACTGGGTCAGGAGGCTTTTTGGTTCAGATGTACGATACAGTCCGAATCGAAATGCAGTATAGCGCATTCCGTTGTGATAGTGACCCAAACCTGGAGGACTGTAGGGGAGAGTTGCATTTCCAGCTCCTGCCTCAACTGAAATTTCCGGCTGCAGATTTTCAAACTCGCTGGCATCCTGCGATTCGGCAGATGGAGAAGTTAAAGCCTCGAAATCCTCGGTCGGAACAATCTCCGCAACGGCGCTATTCATGCAGGATATCTGCGCCCCCAGAGCCACCTTAACCAACAGCACCAATTGCGGCAGCCTCTTCTTCACTGTCCGACACCTCCCAGACACTCACCAATCAGCACCAATGTGCACAGCGCAAAAACGCAAGCACGTTTCTGCACCAATTCCCGTGAAAGATGTTTTCCAAATCGCTTCTCAACACAAAGCACCACATCTGAAGAATTTGAATATGATGCAACTCGTTCCCATCCCTGAAGCTTCAACATTTCTTGCAAGGTAGAGTTTTGAATTTTGGCCCAAAGAGCCTCGCTCAGAGCGACCGCAAAACAAACTGTGCCCACCGGCTTTTCTGGGGTTTCACCGCCTGGCCCTGCTATACCTGTCACCGACAAAGCCACGGATGAATCAAACAAATGCAACGCACCGGAGGCCATCTCGTGCGCCGTTGGATGACTCACAGCACCATGCTTTAGAAGGGTTTCCGCTGAAACTCCCAAGAGTTTGCTTTTTGATTCGTTCGAATAAGTGACGACTCCACCAACAAACACCGATGAAATTCCGGGACGTGAGGTCAACTCGCCGGCTATGCGCCCGCCTGTGCAAGACTCGGCCAACGCGAGTCGCGCACCGCGCGCTGAATATTTCTCATGAAGACGTTCAACGAGCGACTGAGAGCCTCTATAAAGAAGGCGACCATCAAAAATCTGCTCGATGCGATTTACTTCAGATGCAACGTCGTACGCATCGGATTCTGGCAAGGCCGCGTTGCTCTGGGCACTCTCCTCAACCTTAAAGCCGTAGGACACGTAGCCTGCGTGAGCTTGATATGAAATATGCAGTCCCGGATACTTCGCCAGAAGATCATGTTCCACAGCGGAAAGTTGGGTCTGCAATGCTGATTCACCAATGCCCCAAACATGCCATGGTCCCCATTCACGAAAAGTGCTTCCAACCAAATTCAGTTGAGGCTTAACCTCGTGCATGAACATCTGCTCACACTCCCATGGTACCCCTGGGAGAGCGAAGAGCATACAATTATGCTGCGGAAAAACTTTCTGAACATAAAAACCGGCAGCAGTTCCAAACCCATTTGCTAGTATGCCAGCCCCAGCAGGAAGCATGGCCTGTTTGCGGTTACTCTCTGGAATTTCGGTTCGACCAAGGAGCTGAAATGCTCTCTGGCAAATATCCCAGGCTGGCTGAGAAAACTCGAGCGGCAAATGAAATGCCTGGGCGACGACCTCTGCTGTGAGATCATCCTGCGTCGGTCCAAGACCACCGGTCATAAAGACAATATCGTGACTCGTGGTCAGTTCATCAAGAGTTTTGACCAAAAGTGAACGGTCATCGCCGACAATTCGAACTTCATTAACCCGAATCCCCATCCGGTTGAGCTCTCTAATTATAAAACGCCCGTTTGTGTCGGCGGTTTTTCCGGCGAGAAGCTCGTTCCCCGTTAGGAGCACAGCCGCACGGATCGGGCTGAGATTTCCCTGGCCCCGAGTGCCAGAGCCCTCCTGCTCAAGGAAGTCGAGCGCCCGATGAAATTCAGCAGAGAGATCGTTTCCGTTGAGCAGCAAACGCGGCTCAAATGAGCAGCCGCTGCGCTTAATCATCGCGCTGACACCACAATATCTCGCATAGGAGAGGGCTGCCGCGCGCAAGACCCGATCGGAATCAAGTCCATCTCCGAAAAATTTATAGGTCAGCACACAGTGATCAAAGACACGAGGATGCTCGTCAGTGACAGTAAACTCGGTATCGATGACAAGGTCCTGCAGCGGCTGACGCATTTTCTTCAAAATCGAGACAACATCTACGCCGGTGCATCCTGCCACACCCATGGCGACCATATCTTTGGGTGAGTGGTGGCGTTTGGGAACACCGGCAACAGACGAAGCACCCATTAGGGTGCGCAGGCCATCTTCTGAAACCCCCTGGAACTCGAGTTCAT
Organism: Silvanigrellaceae bacterium; assembly: GCA_044376655.1. Taxonomy (GTDB): domain Bacteria; phylum Bdellovibrionota_B; class Oligoflexia; order Silvanigrellales; family Silvanigrellaceae; genus RFOM01. The sequence goes on along the minus strand of JBILKQ010000049.1, from coordinate 7,641 downwards.
TAGGCGGCTCATTCTTAAGCCATCGTATAGACATTTTGATCATGGCAGTCCTCCGCATGTTCCAATGCCCGTGCGGCGGCACAGACCAGGAACTCCACCTGAGGCTCCCAAAGCTTCAGGATCGTCGGATAGTTTGTCTCAAATAAGACGAGAGTTCCAGAAGTACGGGTTCGAAAGGAGCCTCGCCCGAAACGATGCGGTCAGAGCGCTCCTTGCTTGGCTCAACAAATTGGTCGTGCATAGGCAGGACAGTTTCTCTGAACTGCTGAGTCACTGACTCTGGTGTTCTGCCCCTGTCTTTAACATCGCGACGCATGCGTCTGTGAAAACGGATATCTTCAGCAGTATCAATGAAGATCTTATGATGGATTTTGGATTCGAGAATTGTGTCGGAAAAAATCAGAATCCCTTCGAGAACAACAATGGGACGAGGGGAGACAATTCTCTGAATTTGTGTGCGTGAATAAGTTTTAAACTCGTACTGCGGAACAGCGACCTGATGACCCGATGAGAGAAGGTCGAGATGCGTGCAGAGCAACGGAAACTCAATCGCATCGGGATGGTCAAAATTGCAGGCAACACGGTCTTCTAATGGCAAATGGCTGAGATCACGGTAGTAGTCGTCCTGTCGCAAATACGCGACCTGGTCGCGTCCAACAAGATCCAGCAGTTTGTCGCAAAATGTGGTTTTGCCGCTTCCAGAGCCCCCAGAAACGCCGAGGATCAGCGGTGGAACGAAACTTTTCTCACGGTTTCCGGTCGCTTCCAGAACCTTCCGTGAAAGAGAGTGCAGCCGCAAAGCCGACCATCCGAACGTCATGCCTATTCCTCTTGTGGGTTGGCGCGCTTCTACCGGCCTGATTTGAATTTGGCAAGTTGCAAAAAAAGGACAGAGAACTAGACTGCGGCCCAGCAAGAAAAAACCAAGCGTCTTGGCGCTCTGAGGCATTCCATGCCATTCCCCAGACGACCAAGACACCGGAGCAGAACCATGATTCAGCGTCCAAAAATATGTTTCACGCCCGAACCACCCAACCAGAACGGCGCAGCGGGAGGCGAGGTTTCCATCGCCGGAATCAAGTTTTCAAAGATTCCCCGCGTCCTGATCGCTAAGCCTGGTCTAGACGGACATGACCGCGGCGCCAAGTACATCGCCAAAGCTTTGCGTGATGCAGGGATGGAGGTCATCTATACAGGAATCAGGCAATCCCCAGATGACATAGCCATCACCGCTGTGCAGGAAGATGTCGATATCGTTGGTCTGTCTCTGCTTTCTGGCGCTCACTCCGCGCTGTTTCCGCGGGTCATTGAGGCACTGAGGAAACAAGGAGGCGGAAACATTCCGGTCATTGGTGGTGGAATCATTCCTGAAGAAGATGTTCCTGAACTCCTCAAGGCCGGCGTTGGGGCGATTTTTACCCCTGGCACGCGCATCGAAGATGTCATCATCGAAATTAAAAGACTTCTGGAGAACCAACCGTGACACTCACGACAGCCCAGTCCATTGAACAACTTCACCTCCAGCGCAGCAAGGCTCTTGAAGGTGGAGGCGCCAAACGCATTGAGGCGCAACACAAAAAAGGGAAGATGACTGCCCGCGAAAGAATTGCAGAGTTTCTCGACCCGGGAACTTTCACTGAATTCGATGCTTTTGTCGTGCACAATTGCTCTGACTTCGGTATGGAAAAACAGAAATTTCTCGGCGACGGTGTGGTCACTGGACATGGCAAAGTGAACGGCCGAGACGTTTACTTGTTTGCACAGGACTTCACCGTATTCGGCGGCAGCCTCTCTGAAATGCATGCCAAAAAAATCTGTAAGGTAATGGATCTCGCCGTCCAAAATGGCGCGCCGGTGGTTGGACTCAATGACAGCGGTGGTGCGCGCATTCAAGAAGGTGTGGCAAGCTTGGGAGGGTACGCAGAGATTTTCTACCGCAACACCCAGGCAAGCGGTGTGGTCCCTCAAATCAGCGCTATTCTCGGCCCGTGCGCAGGCGGTGCGGTTTATTCGCCTGCCATCACGGACTTCATCGTGATGACGCAACACTCTTCACACATGTTTATCACGGGCCCGGACGTGATAAAAACAGTGACCGGCGAAGAGATCGACTTTGAAACCCTGGGAGGTGCTGAGACTCACAATGTGAAAAGTGGCGTGGCAGACGCCGCCTGCTCAGATGAGTACGAAACGCTCCAGTTCGTCAAAAACTTGCTCAGTTACATGCCTCAGAACAATCTTGAGACTGCCCCCGTGCAACCTTGCACGGATCCGCTCGATAGAGCCGATGCTGAACTCAATACGCTGATCCCCGACAACCCCAACCAACCTTACAGCATGCATGAGGTTATCAAACGTGTCTGTGACACAGGCTCATTTCTTGAGCTCCAGCCGTTGTATGCAAAGAACTTGATCATCGGATTTGCGCGCTTGGGTGGACAATCCGTTGGCGTTGTCGCGAACAACCCGATGGCACTGGCCGGAGTGCTCGACATCAATGCGAGCATCAAAGGAGCCCGCTTCGTACGATTCTGTGACTCCTTCAACATACCACTGCTCGTCTTCACCGACGTTCCAGGATTCCTACCAGGTACAGCTCAGGAATTTGGTGGAATTATAAAGCACGGAGCGAAACTGCTTTACGCTTTCTCGGAAGCCTCTGTGCCGCGACTCACGGTGATCACCCGCAAGGCCTACGGAGGAGCATACGATGTGATGAATAGTAAACACATCGGCGCTGACCTCAATGTGGCGTGGCCATCCGCTGAGATCGCCGTGATGGGCTCGGAAGGAGCCTGCAACATCATTTTCAAGAATGAAATTGCACAGGCTGACAATCCTGAGGCCAAAAAGAAAGAGCTGATCGAGGTGTACCGTGACACCTTCGCAAACCCATATGTAGCAGCGTCCAAGGGCTTCATCGATGACATCATCGAGCCGAGGGAAACACGCCGCGTTCTTGTGCATGCACTGAAGATGAACGCTAACAAACGCAAAAATCTTCCGCGCAGAAAACACGGAAATATTCCGCTCTGATGAGCAACAAGGACTTGAAAGAACATGACCACAACGATTCCAAAATACAACGAACTGGTCTTCCGGCCCTTCAATAAGGTTCTGATTGCCAACCGCGGTGAAATTGCCGTCAGAGTCATCCGCGCCTGCCGCGACCTCGGACTGTCGCCGATTGCGGTCTATTCCGAGGCCGACTCCGAAGGGCGCCATGTTTCCATGGCAGATCAGGCCCTCTGCATCGGCCCAGGACCCAGTGCCGAAAGTTATTTGAAGATTGAAAACATCATCAAAGCAGCCCGGGACTCCGGCGCAGAGGCGGTGCATCCAGGTTTCGGCTTTCTTTCAGAGAACGCCGACTTTGCTGACGCTGTTTTGAAGGCTGGTTTGGTTTGGATAGGTCCCTCTCCCAAGGCCATCCACTCAATGGGCGACAAAACCTTTGCCAAACGAGCGGTCACGGCTGCGGGAGTCCCCTGCTCACCTGGTAAAAACGAACCTCTCAAAAATGTCGATGACCTTAAGAATGTTCTCAAAGAAATCGGCTATCCGGTTATTCTCAAAGCCGCTGCTGGTGGCGGCGGGCGTGGGATGCGCGTCATCAGAAAACCTGAAGAAATCGACGATGCATTCGCCAACTGTCAGCGTGAAGCACTCAGTTACTTTGGCAATCCGGACGTCTTTTGTGAACGCTTCATCGAACGTCCACGTCATGTTGAAATTCAAATTCTGGCCGATGGACACGGCAATACAGTGCATCTCTTTGAGCGTGATTGCACAATTCAGCGCCGCAATCAGAAGCTTATTGAGGAAGCACCGAGCAGTTATATTTCAGAGGCGACCCGCGCGGAAATGGGTCGCGTGGCTGTGAAAGCAGCCCAGGCGGTCGGCTATGTGAATGCCGGTACATGCGAATTTATCCTTGAATCGCCCGAGAAGTTCTATTTCATGGAAATGAACACGCGCATTCAAGTCGAACACCCTGTGACAGAAGCAATCACAGGTGTTGATCTTGTGCAGTGGCAATTGCGTGTGGCTGCAGGTGAAGTCCTTAGCTTTGAACAAAAAGACCTCTCGATACGTGGCTGGGCCTTTGAGGCACGCATCAACGCCGAAGACCCTTTCAATGGCTTTCGTCCCTCGGCAGGCGAAGTGCAGGCTCTGGAATTGCCAGCAGGACCAGGGGTTCGTGTGGATACACAACTCTACAACGGCTATCGCATTCCGACACACTACGATTCCATGATTGCAAAAATCATTGTGCACGGCCAAAATCGGACAGATGCTCTCGCAAAACTTTATCGTGCCTTGGGAGAAACGGTTATCCAGGGTGTCGAGACAACGATTCCCTATCACCAAGCACTCATCAAGTGCCCCGCATTTCAACAAGGCGAATACACAACTCGTTTTGTGGAAGAGAACGAGGCTCTTTTGAAGGAGTTTGAGTCAAAGCAAACTCCGCTCACTGCGGAATCAGCATTGGCTGCTGGTCTCAGAATTCATTTGGCACGCAATTTAGGTGCAGCAGTCGTAGCGGACAACTCCAACAACATTATGAAATCGGGAGAGACATCGGCTCAAGACGCGAAGAGTTTCAGCCCTTGGCGACAAGCACATTTGCTCGAAGCAACTCGGCAGTGACACACAGAGGAGCCAACTAAATGAGAATCAAAGTACAACAAAAAGGCGATGCCGAAGCCTGGTTCTTCGAGATTAGTGATCATTTGCTGGCCAGCGGGTTGAGCACCGGTAAAACCTTTAAGGCGAAGAAGCTCACGAGTGCACTTGCAGAGGACGGCGAACTTGATGTGCGCCTGCATGCTGATGGTCGTTCAATTGTGGTCGGCCAGCACATTGTGCCTTTTTCCGGTCTCGGACAGATGCTCAAGGGTAATGATGCGCGTGTTAAAATGGGTGCTCCCGCGACCTTTCGGAGAATCACGGTTGAGCCTGTTAAACCTATTGTTCCCAAAAAGTCAGCAGCCAGCCTTGGCGGTGGTGACCAAAAATCACCACTGACCGGCAAAGTTCTCGCTGTTCTTGTCACAGACGGCCAGCAGGTGAACGAGGGCGATGTTCTGCTCACCATCGAGGCCATGAAAATGGAGAACAGAATCCTTGCCGAGTGCAGCGGGCGAATTCAAAACATCAAAGTTTCGCCGGGCAACAGTGTTTCTGTGGGTGATGTCCTCTGTTTCTTGCAACCTTCAGCCAATGAGAACAATTCATGATCATCCAAAGAACGCTGGATGTCTCTCGACTTGCAAAACAACTGACGGGTGAATCCCTCGTTGATGGCATGACAGATCCCTGGCGTTCCCGTGTCAGAGCGCTGAGCCGTGCGATCACTTTCCTCGAGAATGATCCTCTGCTTGCAATGAATGTTCTTGGCCAAACAGGACTTGCGCAAGAAAAAGCTCGAAGCAGAGTGATTGGTCTGACTGGGCTGCCTGGTGCAGGGAAAAGCTCGCTGACCAACCTAATGGTGCGCGCCTTACGCCAAGCGGGCAAAACCGTGGCCGTGCTAGCCGTCGACCCGTCATCACCTTTGTCAGGCGGGGCTGTGCTTGGTGACCGTGTTCGCATGCAGGAACATTTTCGCGATCCTGGCGTTTTCATTCGCTCCATGGGAAGCCGTGGGGCACTCGGCGGAATTGCCCGCTCAACCCGGGGAGCCGTGCGTCTGGCTGGCCTGCTTGGCTTTGACGCCATCATTGTTGAAACTGTTGGGATCGGACAAAGTGAAAGCGAAATCGTTGAACTTGCTGACACAACCATTCTTGTGCTGATGCCCAACAGTGGTGACGAAGTTCAACTGATGAAAGCTGGTGTGCTGCAGCTTGCCGACATTTACGTCGTCAACAAATCCGATCTCTCCAGTCCAGCGCGGATGATTAACGAGCTCCACGAGAATACAGCTCCCGACAACCCTGACCTATGGTGTCCGCAAATTGTTGCCACCAGCGCTGCAAATGAGCAGGGCATTGATAAGATCATTGCAGCCATTGAAGAGCACCAGTTTTACGAAAAGACTCATCCCAAGGGGCACGAGATTCGCAAACAGCGTGCTGTTAAGGAGATTCTTCGGGCTCTCCATCACGTGATTGAACCAGAATTCCTTGCAGCTATCTCGCAAGTTCCACAGAATCAAATCGAAGAGATTATCGAAGGCAAGCGCCCCGCCCTGGCCGTGGCACACGAGCTTGCACTCAAATTCGGAAGGAAAGCATCAACATGAAGATTCTTAGAATCAACCATCTTGGCATTGCTCCCAAAGCGCCCGAACAAGCCAAATCCTTCTTCGAGGCCATTTTGAAATTACAGAACCAAGGCGAAGAGGTCGTTGCCGAGCAAAAGGTAAGGGTCACATTCTTCGAAGCAGAACGCAGCCGCATCGAAATTCTCGAGGCCACAGACTCAACCAGCCCGGTCGCCAAGTTTATCGAAGATCGTGGGGGTGGAATCCAGCACGTGGCACTTGAGGTCGACGATCTTGAAGCTTGGCTCAAAGCCCTCACGGAACAGGGCGTGCAAATGATAGACTCTCAACCACGTCGCGGAGCGCACAACACTTCCATTGCCTTCGTGCATCCGCGTTCAACGGGTGGTATCCTTGTGGAGCTCGTCCAGGAAATGAAGGAAAAAACGCATGCAGCGGATTAAATTGAAGCCTATCTGGGTCGCTTTGCTCACTCTTGGTCTTGGTGTTCCCGCGCTCACCCTGCAGGTGAGCTGTGAAATCAAACCCATTTCGGAACTGAGTCCAGAAGATGGAATTGTGCGCCTGCGCGGCCTCCACAATGATGAATCATGGGAGCGCCTGATTCAGGAAGTCAACGAATACAGAAGCCGATTTCCGTACTCACAGTACGCCTCTGAAGCCGAGCTTCTGCAGGGCGATGCCTACTTCAGAACCAAACGATATCCTGAGGCAATCAGCAACTATGAAGATTTCGTGAAGCGCAATCCGAGTCATCCCCAGGCCGACTTCGCGCTTTTACGCGTGGCAAAATCCTTCGATTTACAAAGCCCCGAAGATGAAGAGCGCGAACAGGCAACCACGCAGAGGGCTCTGGACAAATACGCAGAACTGAAAAGGCGCTTCCCACGCTCGCAACATGTCGCTGAGTCCGATGAGCGTAGCGCTGTGCTGCGCAAACGCTTAGCAGATCACCATATTTTCATTGCCAACTTCTATTGGAAGAAGAATCTGTATCATGCGGCGCTCAATCGCTATTTGTACGTTGCTAACACATTCGAAGAACAAAAAGAGCTACAGGCTTTCGCACTGCAGCGTGCTTCAGAAAGTTATTTGTGGCTGGCAAAAGAGCTCGAACGCAATCCAAAATCTGATGCTGTGAGCTTTTTCACCGCTCAAACGCCCGAGCAGCTGAAGGAAAAATCAGCGGAGCTGCTTGCAAAACGCAAGTCACTGCTTGGCGTGCAATCACCTAAGACGCCTGAAAAAGAAGGCTAATTCTAGCATCAAACAACAAAGAAAAGGGCGACTCCGCAATAGCAGGGGCGCCCCTTTCTTTGAGCGACTCAGGCCTCTCCTACTGGGCCGAGTGTGCCTTGAGCAGCCTCTCTTTGATTTTAGGATTCTGCACTACATACAGCTCGAAGGTC
>JBILKQ010000048.1:0-19692 GCA_044376655.1 Silvanigrellaceae bacterium | reverse complement strand
GGCTTGATGCTCATGAACAAGCGTCGCGTGGTCATGCCGGATCTTTTTCATTTCTCGGGGTTCAGTAAACCCAACAATCCGGTGATGACCCGGAGAGAACACACCCAAAGTCTTCGTGAGTTTCTCAAGACACTGTCGCCTTCACCCGCTGATGTCGTTGGCTTAAGCCTAGGAGGTTGGCTGGGAATGTCCCTCGCCATAGACTCCCCGGAAAGCGTGAAGTCGATCACACTGCTCAACCCAGGGGGACTCGGATTCCGTACCCATTCGCTGCGCGACACCTTGCTTTATTTAAGCTGGAACAAGTTCCACAGCTTATATCCGGGCATCATGACGGCATCGCCTTACAATGGCTGGCCCGTGCTCAGTCCTTTACTCAAACGCGGAGTTTACCGGGTTCTGAAGGACGAAAGTGTACGAGATTTCGTCAAAACAGTTGCCTCAGAAGATTTCCTCGACAAAGACCTTGAAAAAATCTCCTGCCCCACTCTTTTGATGTGGGGCATGGAAGACAAACTGCTCTCTGCTGAGACACCTGTCTCAATCGTCAAGGCTATTCCGCATTGTCAGGGCTATTGGGTGCGCAACGCCGCGCACATTCTTTGTCTCGAGGCACCTGTCAACGTCTTTGAATGTCTGGTTCGCTTCCTTGACCTTGAGCGGATTGAGGACAACAATTTCGTGTCCCTGGTGCGCCAGACTCATCGGGTCTATCCGATGCAGGCCATCTCCACCGAAGAATCCGACGACTTCTGAGGGGTTTCCATGTCCGCACATGATTCCAACTTCACACACTTCATGGAGCATCTTTTCGCAGGCGCACGTTTACAGCGCAATGAAGTGCGCCGCTTCATGGACGGCATTCTCCAGTCAAGTCTCTCTGATGTCCGCGTGGCATCGATCCTGACCGCATTCAGGCTCACACCACTCACGCAAGATGTTGTTATGGGCGCGCTGGAAAGCCTGATCCAAGCTGGAACGCAAAATCATCCTAGTTTGAACCAACGCAAAAACCAGCCCGTGGTCGACGGACTTGTTGATAATTCCGGAACGGGTGGCGATGGCTCGCAAACTTTCAACATCTCAACAATGGCAGCAGTTGTGGCTGCAGCTGCTGGCGCCAAAGTCGCCAAGTTCGGCACACGATCCATCTCAAGCCGGTGTGGCAGTGCTGATGTTCTCGAGTCAGTGGGTGTGCATTTGACCCGCAGTTTCTCTGATCTTCAAACACAAATTGAGCGCACAGGTCTTTCCTATCTCTATGCGCCCTCCATTCTTCCCGCACTGCAGCATTTGAGTGTTGTACGTAAAAGTCTGGGCTTCCATACAATATTCGATCTCCTTGTGCCGTTGGCCAACCCGGCACCCCTTTCAGGTCAACTTGTGGGTGTCTATTCAGAAGATATTCAGGTGCTCACAGCACGCTGCCTGCAGGACTTGGGACGCAAGCGCGCTCTCGTTGTTCACAGTGAAGATGGCCTCGACGAAATTTCAGTCTGTGGTCCGTCGAGAATTATCCAACTGATCGATGGACAGCAAAATGCTGCAATTTGGACTCCCTCCGAGTTCTCAATGCCAACGTATAAAAAAGACGCTCTCAAAGGTGCAGGTATCGAAGAAAATGCTAACTGCTTCAAGATGACACTCGAAGGACGCAACCCTGGTGCAGTCGAAGATGCAGTGGTTCTCAATGCCGCGGCGACACTCTGGTGTGCATCCGTGGTCGACACTATGCCCGAGGGCATCGCCAAAGCTCGCCAGGCTCTCAAATCGGGTGAAGCGGCACACAAACTAGCACAGTGGCGGGCTCAAAGCCTTGAATCACCCGATCATTGATACCCTTGCCCAACTTGACTCTGCTGCTGCTCAGCAGTTCTGGAACAGCGAAGATCGCTCTGTCTGGAAAGACGATCTGCTGCGCCAGAGCGAAACGCTCGACATACTCACCCTAAAGCAATTTCTTCCCACCAGCATAAGTGAAGACAAAACCGCACGGACAGCCATTCCGGTTTTTTCGACCTTCATGTGGGACAAAGATTTACGGAATTGTTTTATTCAAAAGTCCTCTGAGCGGAGCTCATCAGATGAACAAGAGGCGCAGTTCCAATTTATTCTCGAGCAGCTCGCAGGCTGTAACCAAACTTCCTTAATGGGGATAATGTTGCGACCCGGATTCTGGATGACCGAGTCGTGGCCTGACGAGGAAGAGAGACTTCGCAACACACTCCGCATCGCCCGGAAAAACCGCGTCCTGGTCTTCCGCAACGGATTCATCACACACCATGCCGACATTCTCCTGGCGGCAGATTTGGGGTTCACGGGCGTGCAAATTCACGCAGGGGATCTGGATCTATTTGAATTGCAGATGGCAATTGAGCTTGCACGCGATTGTAAACTCTGTCCTGTTGTGTCTGTTAGCAACGAAGCACAAATGGAGCAGGTGATTCAAACAGACGCTCCGCACATCGCGCTGTGCCATTTTCCCAGTGAGGGGCATGAATCTACAATTCGCTTCATTCAAAATGCCCTGCCCAAAATTCCGAGCAACTGCACCCGCCTGCTGATGACAGCAAGCAGGTCAGAATCAGAGCTGCAGCTGTTTGGGCGGCTCGGCTTTCAAGCCATCATTCACTTCGGCTCATAATTGAGCTGAAGGCATTCCCATCAACTTTATTCTTCTTCAATTTTACGGCGTCGCGCGAGAAATTCATCGATCTTCTGTTGCCAAGGTTCAGTGTCGGTCACAGGCGTATTGCGCGTCACGAAAAACACACCAATTCCGGCAAGCATCGTGAGAATGCACAGAATCTGCCCCATGGTCAGAGTGTTGTTGAAGTAGTACATCAACTGCTTATCCGCCTCACGGAAAAACTCCATGAAAAAGCGATAGAGCCCATAGAAGAATACAAATGCGGCACCCACCGTGCCTTCCCGATGCTTGACGCGGTTGATGAGCAGCAGTGTGATATAGAGCAACCAGCCCTCTCCGAGACTTTGATAGATTTGACTCGGATGGCGAGGGAGATCACCGCCGCTAGGAAAGATGATGGCCCATGGTACATGATCACTGATCACTCGCCCATAGAGTTCTCCATTCATGAAGTTGCCAATACGACCAAGGCCAATACCAACAGGGACGGTCAGGGCAAGCCGATCAGAAAGGTGCCAGAAGGGAATTCCGTGTTGCCGACAAAATAATATGATTGCAGCAATGACACCGACAATACCGCCATGAAACGATAGGCCTCCCTCCCACACCTTGAACATATCCATAGGATTTTTCGCATATGAGTCCCAGTTGTAGATAAACACGTAGGCGGTGCGGGCTCCGAGAATCATGCCCACCATAAGGTAAGCTATGAGTGAATCCAGAAGAAAGGGCGTCAGCATGATTCGACGTTTGCCGATCCAATAGCGACAAGTAAGATAAGTAAAGAGGAATGCCAGTAAATACATCGTGGAATACCAGCGTAGACCCCAGTCAATACCCGCCTTATGAAGGCCGAATAGGGCTGAAATAATCAGGGACAAAGTAATGAAGACGGGGCGAACAAAATAGATGCGCTCCATTTGTGCCTCAGTCAGTTGGCGCAAACGAGGCAAGGCCCACAACGATCCTAGACCAGCAATGAAGAGAATAACCAAGGCCACAGCACCCACCGGTGTGGACATCCAATCAAGCTTGAGTCCGCTCACCGTAAAAATAAATGGGCTCAAGTCATGCACGTAATAACCGGACGTGTTCATCAATAAACCTCTGCTGGAAGATCAAAGCACGGCTCGTGATCAAAGAAAATGATCGCAGGTACCTCCCGAGAATACACTCCGGAACTTGATTTGCCAAAAGGCATCCGCTAATCTCCAATCAAACAACAACGTGTTCAATCAAAGGAGTCGCAATGGCCAACACTACTGTTTCCACGCAGCAACTGATTTCTGCCGTCGCTGAAAAATTCACCGACAAGCTCCCTAAGAAGATGACCAAGGCTCTCCTGACCGAATTCTTGATGACCATCGAGAGCGAAATCGCTGCCGGAAACAAGGCTCGCATTGACAAGCTCGGCGTTCTGTTCGCTAAAGAGCGTGCTGCACGCACTGGCCGCAATCCTCAAACAGGCGAAACCATCAATATTCCTGCTTCGAAGAAAGTAAGCTTCCGCGCTGCTAAGTCTTTGAAAGATGCAGTCGGTGCCAGCCGCAAGAGCACCAAGGGCAAGCGCTGAGTCAACGCTCTCTTGAGCCAGAAAGGCCACCCCATCCGGGTGGCCTTTTCTTTTTTCCCGAAGAACTTATGTCGCCTTCAGTTTTTTGGTATCAAAAACTGAAGCGCAATTCAGTTGCATAGGTTTGCTTTTCCAGTTCAGCCTCTTCAGAAAAAACACGGTTAACTGAAAGCAGTAAATCGAACTTCTCTGACCAAAGCGGCACACCCAGCCAAACACGAGCTGTTGGCCATCGCAACGCCTCACTGAACCCCTGTGATCCGGATTTGTTGGCGATGCTCTCCTCCACTTTCAGAGAGTATTTACGCTCCGAGTTAACGAGTCCGAAAGCAATTCCGGACAGGAATAACGAGCGACTCTCGAAACCAAAATCGAGACCCAGATCCTGCTCACTGCGGCTGACGCTCAAGGCGCCGTTATTCTCAGGCATCCTCAATGAGATTTGATACCAAATCCGTCCGACCAACTCACATTTTTCAACGATTAGACACTGCCAGTGAGCTGCTGCAGAAAGACTCCAGTTCTCCTGGTAAAAGGACTCCTGGCCGTAAAGCAGACGTGGCCGTATACCAATCCCCACAGCCAGGGCCGTACGACTGGGTATAAAGACAGACTCGGAGCCAGAGACTTCCACCAGCTTGGCGTCGTCCTGCTCGCCAGCCCGACTTTCAAACCAGAATCCCAGACCAGCAGCAAGGCAAAGTGTACGGACAATCCAATTGAGTGAGGCCATTCTCATGTGCAACTTCCCCGAAACTCGCTGGCAAATCCAGATGCACCGAATCGACTTGAAAACTTAGAGCAATAGAGTGAACGCTGCGACACTGGAACGGATTCCACAAACGCTTTCAGAAAAGTTCCCAGCATCTTATTGTCGGTAATTGCTTCTCGGAACTGACGGAGTCGGCATCGGAGAATGTCATCGTCTGGCTCGGGCAGCATCGCACCATCATTCGCGCGCATTTTGTCGCCTGCATTCTTCAGATATCCCACTAAGGAACGCAAAAATACTTTTCTCTGCTCTGCATCACGAACATCAAGATTAAGACCCTGATACACATCCAGAAGTGCTTTTGCCCAAAGTGTTCCGACGCAATAAAATTGGCCTTTGCATGTCGATGATTCAAAACCGATCGAGTCGTAGTCGATGTTTGTCAGATGGAAGTTCCGCTCGTCTGTCTCCTTGCTCTTACCCAGAGATGCTTCAAGAATATTACTCGAACCTGTCCATACAAAACTCACAAAATCAGCAAATCCTTCATTGATTCCACGAACAATATATTCAAGTTCAAGACGACCCTTGAATAGATTTTCTTCAGCAGATGCATTTGCCAGAGAGCAAGTCTGATATTTACCATCGAAAAATGAATACTCAAAAATCGAATGCCCAAACTCATGCGAAATGATTTGAGGATTGAAACTCAATGGGATCTTTTCAGATTCGGAGGTCTTGAATAGTGCGAACTGACGCGCACCGGCCACATATGCTGCGTTCGTTGTCTCGTATTTTCTGATTTCTTCACCATCCGCATTGAGAACAATCGATGGCTGAAAGAGAACCTGAAAATCACCAAACTTATTCTTGAACTCAGAACGAGAAATTCCGGATATTTTTTCTAGTTCATTTACCAGAGTGTCGAACTGATACATTGAAGATAGCATCGCCAAAGACTTCGAACTCTTGGGTTTAACCACACCATCTGCGAGGCGATATTCGAGAACGGGCTTGTTACCACCCACGAAAAATGCGTTGCTGAAAATTGTCCCAGTGCGCTCGAAGAGCTCAAGGTCTCCGCCTTGCAACATCGACAGACCCTCCCCTTTCAAGCTCTCGAGGTCATCAATCAGTGCAAAGGTCTTCGGTCCATATTCAAAGCTGGGTGCCTTAGCCGGAGAATCGAGGCCCGTGTTAGCAAACGAGAGAACATCGGCCGTGATCTTTTCTCCAGCCCTCTTCTTCTCCGGGGCTGCGCTGCAGGAACCCAAAAAAACTCCGAGCGCGGTAAAGAGTACACTTCGAGAAATCTGATTTAGGGTCATCTCATCCATTCCTCAAATACGCGGCAAGGAAAGATAGTGAATCTCAAAGACGGGCCAGAGTGACCAGTTGGAACCAACCGAGAGCAATGCCCCGCCTGCCGTGATCTGCCAATCCGTGAAGGAATATTGGGTGCGCGCATGGAAAAGCTTGCCGGCAGCGAGACCGAGTCGCCTGACCTTCAGCTGATCGCTTTCGTGAGTCTGTGAAAGACCGCGCAGGGAGGAGCTAAACCCCATTCCGGCAGACCAGTCTTTGAAGAAGGCAAAGTCATAGGCGATGTTTGCCCACGAGTTGAATTCATCTGTGTAGGCACGCGGCTGCTCATCAACACTGCGGCTACCGTAGAAACTGCCACCCAGGCCAAAAATAAAGCGGCCGCTGTCTTCGAGATCTAAAGCAAAGCTCTTCTGTGCAAGTCCACCAAGCAGGCGCCTTTTTTCACCGACCAAATCCATTCCCCAGGCAGCTTCAATGAAAATGGAGCAGCTCCAGGTCGCGGTCTCACAGTATCGGTGTTTGCCACCCACGCTGACTGCAGGAGTTCCAATCAGGACCATCGAGTCAACAAAAACATTTGTAAGAACATTTGTATTCTCGCCAATTCCATACCAAGCATGTCCGGTGGTGATGTCGAGCTGATAGGACCCTTGCGGAGCGACCTCTGTATTTAAAAGGCCTGCGATATGATTATCTGGTGCCGTGTAAATGCGTTCATCTGGTTTTGCCGCCAGGGCTGTCTGGTGAAGGCACAGAGAAACAAAGAGTGCGGCTATCAGAAAGAGCAAAAGATTTTGAATGCGAGCATTTTTTGCATGAGCAAAACACATCGGCAGCTCCATCTTTGAGATCCGGCCCTGAGAGGGTAACATGTGCTGCCAAGAGCGCTGATACCAACGAGTGTCAATTTTTAAATTTGAACAACCTTGTGCCAGGCTCATGGCCTTGCGATTCACGATGAGGACATCCCAATGACATTGACGTCGCCACTCGGACGCATTGTAGTGATTGGCTTTGGAAACATGGGCCGAGCCCTTGTGCGGGGCCTCTTGGCCAGTCGCAATTGTGAAATTATCGTATGTGATCGCTACAAATCTTCTGAAGCCGAAGATTTTCTAAAAGCCCATTCCAGCAGAATCAAGTTCCTCCAGCTCAGTCAAGTTCAGCGTGACGGTACCGAAATTCCGCTTGGCTCAAATGATACTCTCATCCTCTGCACAAAACCTCAGAACCTTCAGGATACCGTGCAGTTTTGGAAGCCTGTCTTCTGTTCTGGCGGTGGCACACCGCTCGTCGTTTCAATTCTTGCAGGAACTCCCATTGAGCAAATTCAGAAGCTTTTCCACGGAAGTGTTGTGGCCAGAGCGATGCCCAACATCGCTGCAACGGTTGACTCTGCTGCCACGGCACTTTGCATCTCAGTGGATGCTGGCGAGTCGGAAATTCAAAGGGCGAAGTCTATCTTCGAAGCGGTGGGTAAGGCTTGGATTGTGCCCGAAGAGTTGATGAATGCCGTCACGGGACTCAGCGGTAGCGGACCTGCCTACATTTATATGGTCATCGAAGCGCTCTCTGATGGCGGAGTCAAGATGGGTATGCCGCGTCAGCTCGCACTTGAACTCGCGGCACAAACAGTTCTTGGTGCAGCAAAGCTGGTTCAGGAAACGGGTCTGCATCCGGCCGTTCTGCGCGACCAGGTGACCACCCCAGGCGGCACAACAATTTCTGCCATTCACGAACTCGAACGACACGGTTTACGACCCATGCTCATTTCTGCCGTTGTGACAGCAACAAAAAAAAGCCGCCTACTTGCGCGGGCGGCCGAGAAAAAAGTGAGCAAAAACTGAGATTGGAGGTCGAGTGAAGCCGACCTGCGGTCCACTCGCGAGTGAGCTGGCCTTACTGGCGTGTACAGCCCATCGGCTCAAGACCGTTCACGTAAAAGGCAACTCCCTCACCACGGATATCGAAGACGTAGTCATTGAAGTCGATTCCACGCTCAACCCGCAACGATGTGTTGGTCAGATTCGCCATGACTGCATCCAGGTTTGCTCTGGTTTGGTCTTCGAAATAGATACGTACCCAACGGTTGTTGGGTATGTTTTTTGAAAACGAATCCATCTGCCCTTTAATTTCCGCGGTGGAGTCGGCAATGGCAATCAACGAATCACGGCTCATGATGTTATTGCGATCGTATGCCTTGAAGAACGATGCGGAGGGGATGTCCCCTGCCAAACGGTCCATATCAACCGTTTCGTTGTATGGTCCGTTGCAGGCAAAGCCGGGGCTACAGGCACCCGATTTGGGGAAATAGGTCTTCACGCGCACGTCTAGCCTGTTGCACTTGTTCTTGTCGGCCAAGAAATTCACTGTCGTATTGAGGGCTGTGGTTTTATTGCAGCCAACCTCTTTTGTATCGCCCGCAATTGAGATCGTCAGACAGTTTTTCCACCACGCCTCGTAGTTCAACTGCACCACACGCAATTGCAACAAAACCTTATCTGGTGGAATGCTTGGTATAGGTGCCGGATCCCATTTTGGTGGAATGGTCTGCACGGGCTTTCCACCTAGACCGGGCAGCTCAACAACCTTTGGAGGAAGCTGACCCACCGGCGGCAAAGGAGTGGCAGTCACAACGGGCTGTGGATTATAGGGATTAGGAGCGGGATTGACAGGATTTCCTGGCATTGCAGGAGCCTCACCCACCGGACGGTTTTTACCCGTCTCATCTGGCGATGTTCCTGGTTTAGAATTGGGCGTCGGGGTCGGATTCGTGTCTCCCGAGCCATATTTTGTCTTCACGCAGGAACTCAAAGCAAGTCCCAGCAAAGGCAAAAGGAATACGTATCTAAGTCTGTTTTTGAACTTCATACCCGGTTCTCCGATAACCCAGACAACATGAGAGCATACTTATCCTATTGTACCCGGGCCGAAGTTCATTCCACTCAGGCTCAGCATCAAAAACAAGGCAGGTAGGAAAAAAATGGCCATCACCAAAAGTAGCCAAAGGCTCAATTTGGCCGTTTCGACGGCGGCCTCCCTTTTGAGGGACTGATTCAGAGCGTTGTGGGTTTGCGTGAGCCACTTTGTTCTCACACGAGGTGCCACTCGGAGATAGCCATCCCTCAGTTGGGAAATGAATTCCAGCTCACTGTTGCCGCTCCGTGTAGGAGCCTGGCCTTGGCATTGCAAGGGATGAGCGAGTGCGAATAAAAACCATTGACTCCATTGTTTTGCAGAGGAGGACGTTCCGGATGCGAGCGCCTGGCTGAGTGACGACAGGCTCGCCCCTGGGGTTTGCCCAGCAGCGGCGAGCTCGCGCAACAATGCTGCCTGCCCCGCTGTTCTGAAGAGCGAGCCGTTCGCCAAAATACGTTTCTGGCGTCCAAACAAAACTCCCAGAAAAGCGCACCCTGCTGCATAGAATCCAAAGGCCGCGAGGAGACAAACAAGACCAGAAGATTCCGCGATGTTTGCAACAAAGCGGTGCCAGCTTGAGACAACGAATAGGAAAGACACTACAGGAACAAAAAAGAGTAAAAACAAACTTTGCCCCTTGGCCTGCATCAGATGCTGGCTAACCCAACGTGAAGTGCTAATCACCTCATTGAGCGATTCCCCAGCCGAGCGAAGATGGCACCGTCCATCTTTCTGCACTAAAAGAAGGGGGAGAAGAGAGCGACAGACAGTGCGAAACTCAGGGTCATTTATTTCGAGAACCTGCTTCGATACCGACAAGGCATAGTCTTCGGTTTGGAAGCACAAAGGATTTGCCAGACAGGAAAGCGGGGAAGCTGAAATCTCGAGAGACCTTGCGACGGCCAAAAGTCGTGCCTCACCGCGTGCTGAGCGAAGAGTCACCTCAGTGACCAGCTTTTCTAAAATACGCCAATCGAGCCTCCGACGGGATGAAATTTGATTTATCATTCGCATCAAACTCCTGAAAGCTCCCGAGCCTCAACCACACAACGCGAACCATCAGCATGCCGCGCAAGAACCACAACAACATCAAGAGCAGTGTGAATCATTCGTCTAACAACCTCAGCACTCAAGGATGGTTGAGCCTGCATAACGAGAGTTTGGAATCTGTCGAGAGCATCCTCAACAGTCGCGGCATGAAGGGTGCAGAGCGTGCCCCGATGTCCTGTGTGAAGGGCTTGCAAAAGAGCGAAGGCTTCTGGTCCGCGGCATTCTCCAACCACAATCCGATCAGGCCGCATGCGCAGCGCCTCACGAACAAGATCGGACAGATTCACTGCGGCTGCATGCTCGCTCATCCGATCGCGCGTCTGCAAATACACCACATGTTGTCTTTTAATGTAGAGCTCGGGAGTATCCTCAAGAACCAGGATTCTTTCCAATTCTTCTCCCCTCTCAAGGAGAAATCGCAGAAGCGTGGTTTTTCCTGAGCCTGTTGGGCCGATTATAAGAATGTTGCGGCGATCATCTACAGCCCTCAGCAGCAATTGTATGTGCCCATCATTTGCAAAGACAAAATCCCTCACAGAGAGCATTCTATCGCTCGCTTTGTGGCTTCGTATGGTGACGTATGCACGAGAGCGAGCGATCGGTGGAAACGATACGTGGACGCGAGCACCACAGCGCAACACGAAGTCTGAGAAATGCCGCTCGGTATAAAGCTCAGCATTTGCTCTCGAGCTTTGGTAAAGCAGCCAACGCTCGAAGCCATCCCAAGATGAAAAAGGCAAAGGCAATTTGCTCCAGGAACCGTCTTTTTCGATCCAAATAGAATCGTCACCATTGCAAACCACTTCTGAGATCTCGGGGTCTGACAAAAGTCCAGAGACGCTGCCCTCCAGAAAAACGTCTGTAAAAAGCGCCATTGATATGAGAGCGAACTCAACAATTTCGTCCGTGGCGAAAGCGGATACTCGCGCGCTCAATTCAGTCAGCAAATTGGAACTGAGTGGGCGAACAAGCAACTGAGAATCAAACTGAGACAAAACACGATTCTTCAACTGCTCGTAACTCATCTGCAGAAAAACATGAGAAAAGCTTGGAAAGAAAGCCAATACATATTTCCGGAGGCACACCGGTTCCTCTCGCAGCACCTGCACGCAAACCCGAATACGGCGTGTCTGACACTCCGCCCGCAGGAAGCCGAGGTTTTCTTGTTGGCCAATGCGTATGGCAACAAAGTCACCATAGCGGGCTAATTGAATATTTTCATCGGGTGCCAGGAACGAGCAAGGAATGTCACAGAGGGGGGAATCGCCCACGGAGAGCCACGCTCCCTCCAACACAGCAGAGAGAGGCAAGCGGAGCTCATTTCCAAGCCGATCTGAAAGAGAAATTTCACTTTCCGGCACGTTTGGCTCCCGGTGAGACCTCACGTTCACTCACTTGCATACCATCCACCTCACGCGCCGCTTTGCCCGCATCATCCGCCTGCCCCTGTGACTGCTTCTCAAAGACCGAAATTTCAGACGCTGACTTCCCTGCAATAGCGGCTCCCAGGGATGCTATTTTCGACTTCAAGGTTGCTCCGAAAAGAGCTGTGACTGTGATTGAAGCAACTGCGACAACGCTCAGAAGAATCGCATATTCAGTCAGACTCTGACCTCTTTCATTTCCCAAATGCATAATTAAAACCTCCTGTGAGAAGAGATACCCAAAGCTCTCTCTCTGAGAAGAGATCCCACTCTGCCGCCGCCTTTTTTTATGCATTCAGATCGAAATCTGATCATTCGCTCCGCACCTCTTTCAAACTGAAAAGGCAATCCTCTATGTTCCACTTTCAACAGGGGAAAGTGATGCAATCCATGTTCAAAAAAATTTTCATTAATGATGATAGAGTCTTTCAACTCTTAGAAGCCCGAAGTCTGCCTGCAAAGATCCAAGGTATGCGTCGCTACACATGGACCAGTGACCAATTTGCACTGCTGTTCAAGTCTCCCTGCGTTCTTCATTCCTTTGGAATGAAGGAAACTCTGCAACTTGTACAAATCTCCGCCGAGCTCAAAGCAATCTCACCAGTAACGACGTTCAAGCCAAACTCAATCGCCTTCTGCTTTTCAGGCTCAGGATGGCTGGCAGAATTGAATAGTCTTGAAAAAAGAACCAATAAGACTTTGAATTCTTGCGAGTCGATCTCTGAAATCTGCGCATCCTTAAAAGCCAGAAAATTCTTCACTGTTAGTTTTAGGAGTTTGAGGCCCTTCTTATGGGGCACAATGCTTATGCTACTTTGCCTCATGAGTTCAGTTGTGGCTCTTGCCGCAGAGAAACCAAGCCAGGTCAAAATCCAAGTTGGTGAGAGCAAAGAAGTCGATCTCAAAGAGGCGCCAAAGAACATCGACATCTCCCACTCTGACATCATCGACGTTCAACGTCTCGGAACCACAAACCGGATCCTGATCACCGCGCTCCGATCCGGCACCTCCTCGCTGGTGGTGCACTTCCCCGATGGTCGATCGCGTGGATGGACCTTTCAGGTAGGCTCGACAGCCTCCCTGCCAGCAGCTCTTGCGACACTCTCATCGGCATCGCTTCTGCGTACAGCGCGGGAATTGCAGCGCCGCAGTGGCCTTGAAGTGACAGTGGACAACGGACGCATTGCCCTGTTTGGCATCGCCCAGAACGAGGCACAAATGCACGCAATTCTGGAAATCTGCCTCGAGCGTGAGGAGTGCCTCCCGCGCTATACAATCACTGACGCAGCAGGCAAAGCACTCACTGCTGCGTTGAAAACTCACCTCAATGCCCTCGGACTTGTTCAGATAGCACTCGAGCTCAGTTTGAGCGGAGTGATCTTCTCTGGACATGTGTCCTCTGATGAACAGCTTCAGCTCCTCACAAAAATCGCTCAGTCGGTGTGTCCACGAGCAAGCTTCAACGTAGAAATCGATAAAGGGAGCCAAACTCTCGTTCAAAGCCAGCTGTCTTTCTACCGTATCAGCCAAACAGGTCTGACCGCCCTAGGAATGGCAACCGCTGCACCTCCAACAGCTCTAACTGAAGGCGCAGTTGCGAAAGTATCAACCTCAGAACTCTCGGCCAAACTGCGTGGGGGACCAACCCTGAACCTGACACTCCCCGAACTCCTCCTGAAGGCACATGCGCACAAGGGAGTCATCCAACAGATAGCCCAGCCCTCAATAGTGGTCGCCAGTGGCGGACGTGGAGAAATTCTTTCAGGAGGTGAACTGCTGTTCCAGAGTGGAGGTCAGCATCAGAAATTCTTCTCACAGAGCTATGGAATTTCGGTCGTGCTCCAACCCCGGATGATCAGCTCATCCAGGATCGTTCAGCGCATTGAACTGAAAATCACACATCCGCAATCCGACCCGACGCGCAACGCAATTTCCTCACTGAACTCAAGCATTCTAAACACTGAGGTCAACTCCAAGGTCAGCGAAGTTTTGCTGCTAACGCGCATTAGCCAGAAAGCAAACGGAAAATCGACCATGAAAATTCCTATCTTGGGGCACCTGCCGATTCTCGGAGAGCTCTTCAAGTCTCGGGAAATATCGGGCGAGGATGCTGAACTGTGGATCACCCTCAAAAGTGATCTGCTCTTGCCGCAGGCTCCCAACCTGGAAAAAGAACTCAAATCTTCCGAGGCATCCACGCAGGCGCATTGGCTCGACTGAGCATGGGAAGAAAAATGTCAGAAATCAAAAGTTGTTCAACGGCAGAAATACAAACGATGCATTGCTCAACGCCATGTGACACCCTCTTCATTCTGAACCCGAGACCCATGATCGCAAAACTACCGCATCGATTCGAATCAGGTGAACTCATCACAACGGATGGCAGGTGGGTACAAATCAGAACGGCATCAGCGCAAACCTTTCATCGCACCCGAAAACGCTTCAGAATTTCCGGGTACAGCTGCTATGTGGGAGAAAGCCTGCCATTTATTGAAGAATATCGAAAAAAAATCGCTCTATTTTCCTGTGCGTGTGGATTACTCATAGTGAGTCTCTTAACCACTAATTTCTTCCCTATCTCCGGCTTGGCGAACCTGCCAACTCATCCGGCAGAGAATGCTCCACTCACATTCACAGATTCACGCAAAGAAATTCAAGCGACAGAGATGGTGGAAGTCAATGTATTGAAGACAGAGAAAATCGCTACACCAGAGCCTAATCTCATGAAGACGCGGCAAAGAGGAAATCAGAATCAACCCCGAGACCTCGACCCCCTACGCTGCACGCCTATTCCAAACAAATCTATCCCAAAAAGCGTTTCTAAATCTGGCCCAAAAACTGAAGGAAATGCTGGAGGAAATGCTGGAGGGTGGTATGTCTGTCGCTGAGTTTGTCATTGCAGCAACACTCTCTTTGCCTCTCCTGTTTGGCGCACATGAGTGTGTACGGCTGTATTCAATCCATCGTTCTGCAGAAGTTTTAATGCTGAGGAAAGTTTCTAAAATCGCTCTTTCATCACTTGCTCATACTCAAAAAGGAACATTTTCTGAAACAGAAAGACACGAAAATGAACCAGAAATTCATCTCAAGCGGGATTTTGAAACTTTACTCCGTGTGCCCATACTGCATTGGCAATGGTCAACGGGTTTGAGCAGTGATGAGCGAAATCCACTCTTGGGATTGAAGGTTTCCGTGGTCGGTCCATCGCGAAATGAGCCGTTCCGAAACATTGAAGCTCACACTACACTTTGCGTTCAAAGCTGGATTGAACCTCTCATTCGCATTGTGGCCGATGGTCGTACATGTGTCGGAGAATACCTTTCGAATAACAATAAGCAGCAATCAACCTCGCGCGGTATTGCATTGAAAATCTCTGCACTGCGCGAGATTCCGGCCACTGTCTATGTCTTTCATCAGGGAGTCTATCGCAATGCCAACCTCCTCCACGAGAAGGAATGAATTTCAATCTGGTTCCTCAAAAGCAAGCATCTCAGAGCGAGGTGCCATTCTTCCCTTGACTGCTATCCTGGTGGCACTCGTCGCTGCTCTTCTAATTGGAGTGACACAAACCATGCACTCTTCATCCCGAGAAAACATTCTCGGAGAGGAACAGGTCCACGAAAAAATGAAGGTGATTTTTGAGGAATCAACTCAACTTAATGCCATCGCCAACATCAATCTGGTGATGGCAGAACGGGCGATGGAGCTCCTGGAGACTCTGCAAAAGCTCATTTCCTGGGGATTCAATATTGCATCAACCACACCACTGTGGGAGCAAAGTCTTCCCATCCCCGAGAAGTATGATCTATTCCGAAAAATCGATATTGCTCTCGCGCCTCTCGTGCAGGATTTCGATAATCTCTCAGAGCTTCAACTTCACCACAGAAAAAAGCTGAAAATTATTCAAGATAAATCAGCATTTCAAATCAGCCTTCTACAAAGCCTCTGCATTCTCAAATGCATTAAAAATCAGACTTCCATCACATCCTCTGCAAGCTGCGATCGCCCTTCTGCAAACACAAACGTCTGTCATCTGAATCTGAACGCACACATTTCACCCTGGACCCAACAACGAAGCCTCGCCCTCTCCGCCATACTCACGCACACGATTGCCCAAAGACCCGGCTTCATGCTCACAGATCCTGACCTAATCCTTGAGCTGGGGCGACAATCCTTCGCCCCGCCGCAATCTGCACAAACTCCGCGTGACCACAACACACTCGTTGGCATTGTGCACCCGCGCCTCTGTGCTCATCCAAGAAACGCATTCCGCGTTCCGTGCAAGGCTCAGCGCAATGGCGTTCATCACTCTCAAAAGAATCACTTTGTCTTGGCATTCGAGCCGCATTGGAGTGTTGCCGTTGAATTTTGAAAGATTTCCCCTGGGCATTGAGCTCAGTTCCAAACGACAGCAAAGGGGATTCGCGCTCGCTGAGATGGTTCTTGTCCTACCGTTGTTTGTTTTTGTCGCAGGAGGCGCTCTACATCTTTCACGCCAATTTCATTCCGGAGTTGCCTTGGAAACGGCAAGACTCAACGCAGCCCTCTCCGCCAACCAAATCCCGCCCTCGTTGCGTCGAATGTCTCAGTGGCCAAGGATGAAGACATCTGAGTCCGGCGCAAGCCTATTCAGAGGTAACCGACCACATGAGATTTTTCGCTCCTCACTGACTTCTTGGCTCTGTCAGCAGCCCACCGTTCCACCGAACTTGGCCCAACCAACGGGCAAAAGTATCAACGAAAGCGAACTGCTGATCCAATTGAACATCGTTCGCAACAGGGCGCTCAACGCCCAGCGTGCGAGTTGTTTGCTCGAAGCCAGCGCGCGTTGGGGACCACAGGGCTCTCTCGCAGTCTTGCTCTCCCTGAGCGCCCTGCCCTCGGAAAGCGCGCGCAGAAAGAGTCTTCTGGCATTCTGTCCTGTCACCGGCCGATCGGGCGACTTGGCGCGACAGAGCGTAGCCGCCCAGGGGCTGGGGAGCAGTCTTTTCACTGTAATTCCTGTAAGAAAGAATGCCGTGGCCGGGTCAGCAGAATGCGATTAAGGACAAAAGGCCTGGGTTGGCTTGACATGCCAATCGTGCCTATATTAGACCCCTCAGCACGTTGGCGCTTTAGCTCAGTCGGTAGAGCAGTAGATTGAAAATCTACGTGTCCCCAGTTCGATTCTGGGAGGCGCCACCACCTTTTATGCCTCACTCCTCGCCTCTGTAGCTCAGCTGGTAGAGCATCGCATTCGTAATGCGAGGGTCGCAGGTTCAAATCCTGTCGGAGGCTCCAGTTCAGTTCCCGGATGATTAACAAACTGACTCTGCGGTACAGCTTGCGTTTAGCTTTGGCTTTTTCAGTCGTCAGCCAAGAGTGCGCCTCGCGGAGCCTCAAGATCACGCACAATCGCCTTGAGCTTCACAAGCATCAGCAAACCCGGAAGAGCCATGACTGTCGAAATGATGAAGAACGTTGGCCAACCAATGCTTGTGGCCGCAGCACCCGCGAGCGGCCCCACCCAAACACGTCCCACCGCGGAAAAAGCAGACAGCAATGCGTACTGAGTTGCTGTGAATTTCTGATTACATAGGGACATCAGCAACGCGACGAAAGCTGCCGTTCCCATTCCCGAAGTAATGTTCTCAATTCCAACTGCGAAAACCAACAAGCCGTCGACCTGAGTTGCCTCCTTCAGAGAGACAAGAATCAAATCGAAAGCTGGCAACTGAAATTCACCCCATGCCCCTTTACCGAGGGTGGCCACCAGCCAGAAACCCAAGTTCGAGAGCAACTGAAGAACTCCAAAAAGAAGAAGGGAGCGATACAAGCCAAGCTTGATCATCAATCCACCGCCCACCAAAGCTCCCAGGATGGTCAGCCAAATTCCGATAATCTTATTGACCACCCCAATTTCCGCCTGAGCGAAGCCAACCCCCTTGAGCAAAAACGGAGTGAGGAGCGAGCCTGCAAATGCGTCGCCCAATTTGTAGAGCACGATAAACACAAGAATGCTCACAGCACTGGGAATCGAAAAATAGTTCTTCAGTGCGACGTTCAGAGTTTCGTACTTCACCTTGACCGATGTGAACCAAGCCAAGGGTAGGGTGACAAACAAACCCATGAACAGCCCCAGCAAATCGGACCATGCTTTGAGGTGAGTGTTAGGAGCTTCGGGAGTCGAAGGGTAAAAATGCCCGAGAAGCGATGCACTCCAAGGATTCGCGACTCGGGTTGTGAATTGATAACCAACCACCACTGCGGCGACAACGGCAAAGAAACCGATAAGGTCAGATTTCGCATCTGACTTCTTTCCGGTGGGTTGATACTTTACAGGGGGTAAAAGTAGAAAAGAAATCAAAGCAACCGCAACCATGATTGCAGCCATGATCATATAAATATTAGACCATCCCCACCCGTTTCCTTTGACTGGGTCTGCCCAAATAAGAGCGATTCCTCCAGAGAGAATCATCGCCACACGATAACCAAAAACGTAAATTGCTGAGGCAAAGCCACGCTCTTGATGCTCCAGAACATCGGTTCGATAAGCATCAACTACAATATCCTGCGAAGCCGAGAGAACAGCAATCGACAGGGCAACAAGCGAAAAAACATGCGTGCTTTGCGATGGGCTCATAGTGGAAAGCAACGCCAACGCCGCCGCAGTACCCAATTGGGTAATCACCAACCAACCCTGTCTTCTTTTGAAAAAGGGGGGCTCAAAACGATCCATCAAAGGAGCCCAAAGGAACTTGAACGTGTAGGGCAGACCCACCAGCGAGAAAAAGCCGATGGTCGCAATGTCGACATTATCGGTTGCCAGCCAAGCTTGCAGAGAAGCTCCTGTCAAGGCGAGAGGAAGTCCACTGGCAAAGCCAAGAATTAGAACGATGGTAAAACGCCAATATGGGTGCTCAAGCCATGACTTAACCATCGAAATCTCCCTCAACATCACTGAACACATTGGAACTTTGAAAAAATCTTACGTGAACGTGAGGGAGACCACAATCAACACAGCTTTGGCACACAGCTCAGGACATCTTGCAGTTTTGAGTAGAAAAAAATAAACATTTAGGCCTGCAGCTTTCGCAGTCACAACCAAACGCTGTGTGATTCCATCTCAAGGAAATACCACATGAACTCA
The DNA here is from genome assembly GCA_044376655.1 of Silvanigrellaceae bacterium. Taxonomy (GTDB): domain Bacteria; phylum Bdellovibrionota_B; class Oligoflexia; order Silvanigrellales; family Silvanigrellaceae; genus RFOM01. The sequence goes on along the minus strand of JBILKQ010000048.1, from coordinate 909 downwards.
CAAGAGAACTCTGGTTCAAGTCCCCGGCCTCAGAATCAGAACTCAAACATGCTCCTCAACATTGCGCTGAACGTTCTCATCCCGTCGGTCATTCTGACCAAATTCAGCACCCCGGAACGTCTTGGTCCTACTCTTGCATTTTGGGTCGCGCTCGCCTTCCCATTGTGCTTTGGAATTTGGGAGTTCATCCGCAGCCGCAAAGCAAATTTCTTTTCCGGATTTGGTTTGCTCAGCGTCGCACTCACTGGTGGGCTCGGATTTCTCGCGCTAGACGTGTTCTGGTTCGCAGTAAAGGAGGCAGCATTCCCATTTGCGCTCGGATTAGCTGTCTTGGTCTCTACCAAAACCAAAATCCCGCTCATTCAAACACTGCTTCTCAACGAGAGCGTCATTAACATGGGCCGCATTAAAGAGAAGCTGAATCAAACCGGAAGGCAACAGGAGTTCGACACTCTCATTCAACGCGCCACACTTCTATTTGCTGTCTCGTTCTTCCTCAGTGCCGCACTGAATTTCGGTCTCGCACGTTATCTTCTAAAGAGCCCAACAGGAACACCTGAATTCAATGCTGAACTCGGACAAATGACCGCCATGAGTTTTCCAGTCATTGCATTACCAGTTCTCATTTTTACAGGCTTTGTCTTCTGGTACCTCTTCTCCGGCATCACCCGCATCACGGCTCTTTCAAAAGACGAAATCCTTCTGAATCAGGGTAAGTAGTTCTACTCCCACTGCTTATCATCACTCACCTGCCACGAAAAACATGTGGCTAAAATGTCGACACCAGAAAAAAAACGGCCTGAATTTCAGTTTCTTCCATAGATGGAAAATCTTTTTTCTCAATTTGCTCGTTCCAAGCGCCGAGCTAAGAGAAATATCGAGGAGGCCATCTTGAAACCTATTCCTACC
>JBILKQ010000146.1:0-6948 GCA_044376655.1 Silvanigrellaceae bacterium | reverse complement strand
TTCGGAAGTTGCGGATATTTCTCGAATAACCATTTCAACCGGACCAGGAACGGTGCCAGTGACACATCGAGCGCATTCATTTGCGCGCCGCCTAAATAATCGGACTTTGATTTTTTCAGCTGAGACTCGAGCCAAATCCAGCTCTCGGACAATGCGGTTTCGGCTCTGCGGATCGCATTGACGTTTCCGAACGTATAAAGGGCCAGCTGAACACTTGAAAGCAACTTGTTCGCTGCAGCTTCAATTTGAGCTTTCGTGTGCGCAACGGCAGCGGGAGTGTTGCCAAAAAGGCGAGGGCCCTTAGCATCAAAACTGTCAAGAAACTCCATTACAACATGACTCTCGTTGAACCCGATGCCTGGTTCGAGTTCGAGTGTTGGCACACTACCGAATGGGTTGATGTCGAGCAGGGGCATTGGTGGCGCGCTGAGGTCAACTTCGACACTTTCAATGAGTTTGCTGTCGATGTGTCGCAGCTTCATGGCGATGAGAACGCGATGAACAAACGGACAGGTTGGTGTCATATAGAGTTTCACGTCAGGTACTCCTTGCAGTGCGGCGTCAAAATCCATGCAAGACGGCGAAAAGGTCAGCAGCCCCCGTCGCTCACAGGCCGATGACGTTACGGGACAGCGTGCAGGGGTGCAACCCATGGAAGCGTTCTGGATTCAGGTTATCCATCTCTATTTTCCCGTGACCGTGGCCATCTTGGCTCAGCTGGTCTTCATTTTGTTGCCCGTGAACCTAAGAACCTGGCGGACTGATGTTCTAAATGCCTGGACCTATTGCTGCATCCAGACCTTCATGGCGGGGATTCTGTTTGTTGTCGTCCCTAAGGTTTTTGGCATCTTTAAACTCAGCGACAGCGCTGCCTTTGTGGCTATTCTTGCAGCATTTGTTGCAAGCTGGTGGAAAGTCATCCGCACTATACCCCTCGAGTCGACCTACACTGTAAACTCCGAGTTCGTGGAGCAGCCCGCGGTGCAGTTTGATTACTTCTACAATGCTGACCGGTTGCGGCAATTGGGCGAATTTGCCGCGGACGACTCAGGTTCCATGGCTCGGCACCGGGCTCTCCGGGAAATGTTGGTTCGCCGTAGGGTTGATAGAAATATCGGCGACTCCGACGAAAATTGAGCCGGTCAAAAAGCCATTCCTGTGAGTTGCAATTTGAAAACAGGTTTTGTATCACAACCGGACCGTGCCCGCCCTTAGGACATTCGGGGCGGTTGTAAATCGTTTTAATGTCTGGAGGAAGCCGCGGTGGCAAAGGAAAAATTTGAGCGCTCCAAGCCTCATATGAACATTGGTACAATCGGTCACGTGGACCACGGTAAGACGACGCTGACAGCAGCGATCTCTTCTGTGTTGGCGAAGGCCTTCAACAAGGTTGCTACGAAGTTCGATGAAATCGACAAAGCACCTGAAGAGAAAGCACGCGGGATTACAATCAACGCGTCGCACATCGAATACGAAACCGAAAAGCGTCACTACGCTCACGTTGACTGCCCCGGGCACGCGGACTACGTGAAGAACATGATTACCGGTGCTGCGCAGATGGACGGAGCAATCCTTGTGGTTGCCGCAACTGACGGCCCCATGCCTCAAACCCGTGAGCACATCCTCCTGGCTCGTCAGGTGGGCGTTCCTTTCATCGTTGTCTTCCTGAACAAGTGCGACATCGCTGACCCTGAACTTATCGACCTCGTCGAAATGGAAGTTCGCGACCTCCTCAGCAAGTACAAGTTCCCTGGCGACGACACTCCAATCGTCCGCGGTTCAGCTTTGGGCGCTCTCGAGAAGGGCACAGGCGCACGCGACGACGCTGCGAGCAAGTGCATTTTCGAACTTATGGATGCTGTTGATACATACATCGCTGAGCCTGCTCGTCCTCTCGACAAGCCATTCCTCATGCCAATCGAGGACGTGTTCTCGATTTCTGGCCGCGGAACTGTTGTGACCGGTCGTGTTGAGCAAGGTATCGTTAGAACTGGTGACGAAATCGAAATCGTCGGTATCCGTCCAACAACCAAGACCACTTGTACGGGCGTTGAAATGTTCCGCAAGATCCTCGACCAGGGTCAAGCTGGTGACAACGTCGGTGTTCTCCTCCGTGGTACCAAGCGCGAGGAAGTTGAGCGCGGACAAGTTCTTGCTAAGACTGGCTCGATCAAGCCTTTCAGCAAGTTCAAGGCTCAAGTGTATATCTTGAACAAAGACGAAGGTGGCCGTCACAAGCCGTTCTTCAAGGGCTACCGTCCTCAGTTCTACTTCCGTACAACGGACGTGACTGGTGTGGTTGAACTGCCTGCAAACGTCGAAATGGTTATGCCTGGCGACAACGTTGAGATCTCTGTCGAGCTCATCACTCCAGTCGCTATGGAGCCAGGTCTCCGCTTCGCTATCCGCGAAGGTGGCCGTACTGTGGGCGCCGGAACAGTGTCAACTGTTCAGGTCTAATCCATTTAGCCACTAGGGTTCGGTTTTCTAGCTGAATTCAAAAAAAACCGCCCATTTGGGCGGTTTTTTTTGTTTGTTCGAGCGGTGGGTTATTTCGCTGGCGCTGTTTTTGGCGATATTGCGTTCTTTTGGCGTTTAATTTCTTCTGGTCCAGCCTGAAGTCCGACAATGTTGTGTCCTTCCCGGATGAGACTCTTGATGCTGGGGCAGGGAACATTTGATGAGCCTTCTGCTTTGGGCAGAACACGTCGATCAATCAGTCGCGCTTGCTCCATGATTGTACTTGTTGCGTTGCATTCCAATTTTACGATTTCGCTGTCACTCATTTCTGCCATTCTGCGCCAGGCTTCAGCTGCTCCCATCGAGGGATCGCCGCCCATCACATCGTATGCCGCAGGTGCCGAACCGAGCAGAGTGCAGGCGGCGAGGGCTAAGCCACCACTTCCAATCGCTAGAACTCCGCACCCAAGGAGGGCAAGTCCAGTTCCGAGCCACATCACCGTTGTTCTCTGTTTGTCTATTTCGGCGAGTCGCCGGGTCAGCGTATTTGAGTTGATGTACTTCCAAACCACCGGCTTTGCTTGGGCAAACATCGCTTTCATTTCTTCTTGTCTGGGTTGTCCGTAGACTCTGTTGGTCGTGGCTGCGTACCAGCACGACCAATCCTTCTTGCTCTGGCCTTTAATGCTCGGCTGTGCGTAAGCGAACAAGAATGTGCGGGTATCCCCACAGCTGGCTTGAATCTGAATGATTTCAGATTCAGTCATGGCTTCTGTAGTTTCAGCACTGCGGATGCACGATGGCATGAGAAACGGGGCTGAGAGCATTCCGACCAAGACAAGATGCCTAAGTTTAAACGCTGGTTTGATTTTCATCGTGACTGCAGGCTCCACAGCAATGTCATGAATTTTCTGGGTGTATCACTGCTATGTTGGCATACGCAGCAGCTGTCAGCCAGATGTGCTGCGTCAATGACTGCTCATGGGCTTTTTTTTGTATTTTTGATCTGATTGTAAGTATCTAACTTTGCTCTTGAAAGGCGAAGCCGAGGCGCTGCTCGAGATTGTGTGGCAGTGCTGGGAGCGAGGAGCGGGGCAACAGGAACGTAGAAAGGTTGAAAAGATCTGCAAAGACTTTCGTTTTGTCGAGTGTAGCCCGCAGATAGGCGTAGCCCAGGGAGCCACCCGTGCCGACACGGATACCAATCATGCGGTGCACCATGATAGCGTGTTGAGCACGCCACTGCTGCAGAAGTTCGTCGATATCGACGAGAAGAGTGAGCAAGCGGAATGGCAGGTGCAGGATCGGCTCTTCTCTATAAAGATTGATGAACAGAGCCGCATGGGTGGCGCGCAAACTCAAGCGCCTCACGCCTTTTTCTACTAATTGTTGATGAAGGTTTTCGTCGAAAAGGGCTTGAAAGTAATTCTCGGTCTTCTCGACTTCCCCAAGTTGGCGAGCTTTTTCATCGCTCATGAGGAGCGGATGCTTGCTGATGAACTCGCGGTCTCTTGAAAGATGGAGCTTCAGTGCATTTTGGTATTCTTGCCAGAACGAAAATCCGTCCTGAGTTTCGATGAACGGAGTTCGCTCGAGCCATTTCTCTATGAGTGCAAACAAAGATTGGCCAGCCTCTGCCTTTTGCATTTGATTCATTTCATCGCTGGTCAGGCTTTTTGCGAAAGGTGACTCTGGATTGGCGAGCAACGGGTGCTCGCGTTTGACGCCCAAGGTGGACTCAAGGATTCTGAACTGCACACTTTGGAAACCAGAGGCAGGTGAGACCATGTCTCTGAATTCAAGGAAATCCAGGGGAGTCATGGTTTCAAGAATGCGTAGGTGATCGATGAGCACCTTTTGGATTTCTGTGACCCGAGTGAGCCGCGCCACGGCTGTGCCCATCATTTTCTCGTCGACACGGCCTGATGCGAACATGTCCGAGAAGGATTTGAGTTCGTGAAGAATCTGTTTGAACCAGAGTTCGTGCGCCTGATGCACAATAATAAAAAGAAGCTCATCATGAGCTTCTTTTCCATGTTCTAGGCTTTTAGGGGATTGCAGATTCAGCAGTTCGGGAACGCGTAGGTAACTTCCATAACTCAAGGGCCGACTGCTGATCTTGTCCATCACTCGCCTTCTTTAACTTTTTCAACCTTGTTGAATTCGATTTCCACGGGTGTTGGACGACCGAATACGGAAATGAGAAGGCGCAGCTTCATTTTATCCGACTTAACTTCATCAACATCACCCACAAAGTTGGTGAACGGACCGTCGATAACGCGCACACGTTCGCCCTTCTCGAAGTGCATTTTGGGGCGCGCAGCAACTTCCTTGGCCATGTAGGCAGTGCGGTTGATGACACGATCCACTTCTTCGTCAGTGAGGGGTGGTGGTTCGCGGTTAGGTGCCGCGCCAATGAAGCTCGAGATTTTCGGAGTGTCTTTCACGCAGTGGTATGCTGATTTTTCGGAAAGATCCATTTGAATGAAGATGTAGCCCGGCATCAGCTTTTGCTCAATGCGCTTCTTCTTGCCCTTCTCGTCAATCTTTTCGATTGTCTGCGAGGGGATGATGATCTGGCCGAAGTAGTCGCTCAGGTTCAGCTTCTTAATACGCTCTTCCAAAGCGGTCTTTGCTTTTTTCTCCATGCCCGACTGAGTCGTGATGGCGTACCAGCGCAGTTTTTCGTTGCGGATGGCGGGGGTACTTTCAGAAGAGTTTTGAACTTCTTGTGTCATTTTCACAGATCCTCAGGCGGCTTGACTCATGATCAACTGAATCACTTTGATGAAGACAAAGTCGGCAAGAAACAGAAACACCGACGAGACAGCGACCAGAACGATCACGATGACAGTGGCACGTTGGGTTTCTTTGAGATCGGCCCAGGAGACTCGGGTGAGTTCATCGCCGACATCCACGACGTATTCTTTAAGGCGCCGACTTGCAAACATCAGCACGACAGCGACCAACGTCAGGACACTGGCTACGGTGTTGTTCCACAAGGCAAACTTGGGATTGGCCACACTGAAGCCCGACGCGCTTTGGGGGACGTAGTGCTGAGCCACGAACTGACCCAGAGCATGGAAAGTGTACCAGAAAAACACGGCAAACAGAGCGTAGAAAGCAAGCGCATAGCGATATGCCGTATTTGGAATTTCAGACATGCGGATTTCCTCAGAGTCTGATTTCGAGCAGACTTTTTAACGATCAAGATCTGCTAGCATGGTTTGTGACCTGTGGGCAAGTTGGCGGACAAAGGTGCGTGATCAGCCGACCTGCTCGAGGCAGCCCCTGAGCCATGGCGCGGCGGTGGCTAGGCCAGTGGCTGCTCCCGAAGGTGTCGTCTCGAAAGACTGTGATGCCCTTAAGCGGCACTCCGAGGGCATGTAGCTCAAGGCACATCAGCGCTTGGAGATCCGGGTAGACCTTTCCTGTCTCGGCAGTGGGGCCGAATCTGAGCATTTCCCAGAAGACCTGGTCGTGTTTGTCGCTCCAACCTGGCAGGGGTTTGAGTGATTGAGCATGGTGCTGGCGAAATGCATTCAGAACGTCTTCACCGCAAGGGTAGCATTTGCCGGCTATGGCTGGACCAATCGTTATGAAAATATCAAACGCAGGCTTAGTTTCTTTTTTTTGAGAGCTGACTGCTGACTTTAAGAGCTGCATCGCATTGTGCTGGATGGCACCTGTGAAGCCTCTCCAACCAGCGTGAAAACAGCTCGCAAAGCGGATTTGAGAATCATTTTCCGCGGTCATTGCGACAGCAAGGCAATCCGCAGTCTGGATGGCGAGCGGGGCTAAGAAATTCTTTCCATCCACGGCAATACCATCGGCACGTTCCAGCGATGTCGAATCGAAGGATTCGAGCGTCACAACCCGATTCGAGTGAAAAGCGGACACGCGCCAGCTCTGCGGCAGATTGATTTCTCGAGTCCAAATCACTCGCGAGCCGAATCTCCCGTGTTTGACGGAAACCCAATTAGACTCTGAATCGAAATGCAGTTCCTTGAGCTCCAAGGGTTCGTTCAGCTCTGCAAGAAAGCCGATGAACGCCGCGGGCCAGGCTGTTGCTTCGGTTGCGCCTGATTCTGTCCAAACGGTTTTTCCGTCGCTCACAGAGGGCACCTGTGAGCCATGTGAAATGACCTTCATTCGTCCGTGTCGCTGAAGAGTTCGTTGTCAGCCATTACAGATGCAGGCGCTTCGGTCTGCAGTGCACTGAGAAGAACACCTGTTGCCACTGCTACGTTGAGTGAGTCGACAGCGGCTACGCCGCCTGGAATTTTCACAAGATAATCGCAGTGGCGAGAAACTTCCTGACGCATGCCCTTGGCTTCGTTTCCGACGACCAAAACATAGTGACGGTCTGTCGGAAGCTCATTGTGTCGAGCGGTCGCCGACAACGACGAGCCCACAACCCAGACCCCAGCCTTCTTGAGCATCTCGAGAGCTCTGTTGATGTTCACAGTGGGAACGAGCTGCAGACTG